>JAGFJD010000160.1 GCA_024102975.1 Phaeodactylibacter sp.
GCAAACAGGATGAACGTTTAGAGCCCAAAAACAGAGGCGGACGTCGTCGCCGGCATCTGGAGCCCGGACGACGCCCTGGAGGCCGCCGTCGAACAGGCCAAGGCCAGTTCCTGGAGCTTCAGGGGCACTGCCTGTATATCGACCTTGGCGCTTCCGGAACCAGATGTGTAGCTTGGTGTTTGCATGGCCTACGGACACACTACCAGACATTTTTCCGGACACAGAGTACGCCGAGAAGGCACAGAGCCACACAGAGACCTGATTATCAATGGAAAAAACTCCGTGTACTCTGTGTTGGCCTCAGTGCTCTCTATGTCCGAAACCATTTTGTCCAGAGGTGTGGCCCACGGAAATAGAATTTGTGGATAACGCGGCAGAAATGTATTAAGGTGATGTTGCCCTTTTGTACTACCCTCCTACTCCACCTTGGGCTGCCATGCCACCTCCCGCGCCAGCTCGTCCAGGAACCGTTCAAAAGACAAAAGCCCGACCGGCGCGAGGTGGTTGTTGACGATGGTTTTCTCCTGCCTGCCGTCGTTGAGGTAGGTTGTGCTCTGAGGCAAATCGGCGATCGGCTCCCCGTTTTCCGGGTAGAAATCGCTCAGGCCGAAGAAACCGATATCATACGCTTTTTCCAGTATCAGGTTGATGGTGCTGTCCGATACAAAGGCCAGATAGATGCCGTGGAGCGGCACATTCCTTTCACCCTGATAGATAGCCTGCCCGTTGGAATAAAACTGGACCTCGTAAACCGGGCAGCGGCCGTAGCAGGCCGTGCGCTTCAGGCTGGCCAGCAGGCGCGGTTCCGTCCTGGGCAGCAGCAGGGAGTCCTGAGCGGTGAGAACGCCGGGCCTGGGAGGAGAAGAATCTACTGCGACGGAATCTTCTCCGGGCGGATTTTCCCGGCCCGCCGCCGGCTTGCGGCTGCAGCCTGCCGCCAGGAGCCATAAAACCGGCAATGACACCAGCAATAAATACAAGGGACGGAACGCGGTTAAGCGGCAATGCATTGTGTCCTCCAACCTGGCGGCTGTTCCCGGCACATTTCCACACATTTCCATGTACTTCTCCATTTCAGCCCGTGAATTTACCTTCGCTTTTTGCGCTGCTGCTGTGCTTCCCGCTGTTCCTGAACCCGTTGCTGCTCTTTGAGGGCTGCTTCCAGGCGTTGCTGGAAGCCGCCTTTCTTTTTGGGTTTCTTCCGGTAGGCTTCCAGTTCCTTTTCGATCTTTTCGTTGTCGATGATATAATTTTTGGTGACGATCGTCTGGGCGATGTTGAACAGGTTGCTGAACAGCAGGTAGCAGGTCAGCCCCGAGGCGAAAGTGTTGAAGAACCCCAGGAACATGACCGGCATGATGTACTGCATGTATTTCATGGCCGGGTTGGCCGACATATCCATGTGGCGGGTATTGTAATACGTGTAGATCAGGGTAGTCACTGCCCAGAGCAGGGTGAACAGGCTGATGTGGGCCCCCATGTTAAAGGGCAGTTCGAAGGGCAGGTTGACGAACACATCGTAGGAAGACAGGTCGTCAGCCCACAGGAAGCCCGCCTGCCGGAATTCTATCGAGGCCGGGAAAAAGCGGTACAGGGCAAACCAGATGGGCATTTGCAGGACCATAGGCATGCAGCCGCCGAGGGGATTGACCCCAAACTCCCGGTAGAGCTTCATGGTTTCCATCTGCTGGGCCTGGGGATCGTCCTTGAACTTATCTTTCATGCCTTCCAGCCTGGGTTTCAGTGCGCCCATTTTCGACTGGGAGTACAACATCCGGTAGGTCAGCGGGTAGAGCAGGATTTTAACGATGAGGGTCAGGAAGAGGATGACGATGCCCTTGCTGCCGATGAAGCTGGACAGGAAGCTGAACAAGGGGCGGATCACCCAGCGGTTGATCGTCCCGAAGATGCTCCAGCCGAAGGGAATGATATCCTGCAGGCTGTTGCCCATAGCGTAAAGCCGGTCGAACTCGTTCGGGCCGACAAAAAATTCCATGGCAAAAGTTTCGCTCGCACTGTGGTTGTAGGGGATGCTAATCTGGGAAACCAGCAATTTGAGGTCTTCCGCTTCTTCCGGGAGCATTTTGGTTTCCAGGATTGCGGAGTTGAAAGCATCGTCGGCGATGAGGGTGCTGTTGAAGAACTGGTTGGCGTTGGAGACCCACTTCACGCGCTGGCCGGTGACCTCCTCCTTGTCATCCGAAGTACAGGAGCAGTAATCCGGGTCCTCTTCCACCGGTTTGAAGTACACGGTAGAATACCGGCGTTCGTAGGTCGTGTTTTTTTCCAGTTTGCCCAGGTAATTGACCCAGTTGAGCCGAATCTCGTCCGCATTATTGCTGATCACCGAATTGAGGTTCTCCAACCGGATATCGTAGTCGATATTGTACGTTCCCTCGGCGATGCGGTACGATTGTTCGAAGTAGCCGCCATTGTCGGCAGCAGCCCGGAAAGTGACTGACTGTCCATCGGATTTCACCACTTCAAAGTACAAGTCGCCGCTGCTGACGCCTCCGGCGGGCAGGTTGGCGACCGGAAAGAAATACTCGAATTTGTTCTTTTCATTTTCCAGCAGGGAGAGCGGCGCCTTCACGTCCTTTCCTTTCTCATTGCCCACCACCTTATTGTGATTTTTAAGCAAGGCTTCCCTGATCCGGCCCCCTTTGGTGCTGAACGTCACCCGAAAGAGGTCGTTTTCCAGGACGACATCCCTGGCGGTGCCGGCAGCGGCGCCGGAGAAGGGGCCGTAGGCTGCCTGCCGGCGAAGGAGCCGCAGGGAATCCCCCTGGGTTTCAACCACCTCCAGGGCAGAGGTGGTATCCTCTTCAATCTCTTCGAGGCTGTCCTGCCGCTGCTGAACGGCTTCGATAGAATCCTGCCTTTGCTGTTGTTCCAGGATTTCTTCTTCGGTCGGTTGCATGACCTGTTGCCAGACCAGGAGCAAAATGAAAATAAGCGTCAGGCCAATTATCGTATTCCTATCCATTTATTCAGCTTTAGGAGCAACGGCTGTGCCCATTGTCCTTAATCCTTTTTATTTGAAAATCAATGCTTTAGGCTAAAAGCAAAGCTTTTTTTTGCCTGCCGGTCGCGCAAAGCACCGCAAAGGTACAATTTTGTGAGTTGATACCGTAACCCGAATAGATGATTATTGTTCAGCCTTCGACGAAGCCATCAGCCATGCGCCAACCTAACGGGCGCCTGCCTTCACAGAAGCCCTTTTCGCCTCTTTCAGCCGGCCCGGGTAGGCCTCCAGGCCGGCCTGAAGGCAATCCATAGCGGCGTGCAGGGCTTCGGTGTTGAGCACATAAGCGATCCGCACCTCGTCTGCTCCCAATCCGGGAGTGGCATAGAACCCTTCTCCCGGGGACAGCATCACGGTGGCGCCATTGAGGTCGAAATCCTCCAGCATCCAGCGGCAGAACCGCTCGGCGCTGTCGATCGGGAACCTGGCAAAGCAGTAGAAAGCGCCGCCGGGGCGATAGCTGGCCACCCCGTCCATCCGGCGGAGGCGCCGGTAGACCACGTCGCGGCGGCGGGCATACTCTGCGGTAACCTCATTCATGTAGGTTTCCTCCATCTCCAGGGTTGCCTCGGCCAGGATTTGCCCCAGGCCGGGAGGGCTGAGCCGGAGCTTGGCGTACCGGGCAACTGCCTCCAGCACTGCTTTGTTGCGGGTAACGAGAGACCCAACCCGGGCGCCGCAGGCGCTGTACCGCTTGGATATCGAGTCCAGGACAATGACGTGCTCTTCGGCGCCTTTCAGGTTCAGGGCTGAGAAGAATTCCTGGCCATCGTAGCAGAATTCGCGGTAGACTTCGTCCACAAACAGAAAAAGGTTGTATTTGCGGCACAATCCAGCCAGCTCTTCCAGCGATTCCCGGGAGTAGAAGCAGCCGGTGGGGTTGTTGGGGTTGGTAATAAAAATGCCCTTGGTATCGGCCGTGACCATCTTTTCAAAGGCAGCCTTATCCGGCAAAGCAAAGCCGTCTTCGATGTGGCAGGTGATGGGGCGGATGCGCACGTCGGCGATCTGGGCAAAACCGTTATAATTGGCGTAAAAAGGCTCCGGCACGATCACCTCTTCCTGCTGGTCGAGGCAGGCCAGGAAGGCAAACTGGATCGCCTCGGAAGCGCCGGTAGTGACGATGACCTCATCGGCGCTGATTTCAACGTGAAATTTGCGGTAGTATTCGGTCAGTTTTTTCCGGTAGGAAGACAGGCCCTCGGCGGGGCTGTATTCCAGCACTTTCATATCGGTGGCGCGGACCCGCTGGAGGGCGTAAGCCGGCGTCTCAATATCCGGCTGGCCGATGTTCAGGTGGTACACGCGCTTCCCCGCTTCTTTGGCCTTGTCGGCAATGGGAATGAGCTTTCGGAATGGCGACATGGGCACAACTTCACCCCGCTTGGAAATCGATGGCATCACTTGTTCGTTTATAGTCCAGAAAAAATTAGCGGCAAAGATAGGTTAATTTCCAACGGCTGTAAAGGGATGCAACATAAATTCCAGAGACGAAAAAGCACCCTCCGGCACATTTTCCAGGACCTTGATATCGGCCAGGGCGCGTTTTCCGCGATTGCCGCTCAGCAGGATAGCCCCGTACTGCCGGTAGTCGTCCCAGGGCGTAACGAAGGCGGGTTCTTCATCGCCGGCCCTGGGGAAATACGCCCATTGCCGCACCAGGTAGCTGCCGGTATCGACATAGACGTGGTATTTGTTCTCCGGCGTATCCCCCACTTCCTGGAAGGTGAGTTGAAGCAGGTAGGCGGGGATTCCGGCTTGCGTCGTATCCTGCCTCAGGTATTTCAGGGTGAGCCCCGAATCTTTCAGTTTGAAGGGCATCACCAGCCAGTAGGCGTCGTTGATCCAGATGCTTTTGGCGCGCTGAAGGCGGTTTTTTAAAGTATCGGGGTTTTGAATCACGTTGTTGCCTTCCCGCGCCGAACCAGATAAATCGCGGATATTCACAATATAAACCGCGCTGTCGGCCGGGATTTCGATGCGGACATCCCCCGTGGATTTGTCCCACAGCAGCGTCCGGCGGCCAAAGAATTCCCATTGCAGGAGGCGGGTATTGTCCCAGGCCCTGCGCCCTCCCATGGCCAGCATCACCGAGTCGGCAATGTTGATGGCCCGCGCATCCGAGGCGGCGGCGTTGAAGCCCTGGGCCGGCGGGTTAGGATTTGCCGTTTCGGCCGGCGTTTGCCCGTTGCCGGAACTTCCCGAAGGCGAAGGTTGACACGCCCAAAGCAAAGCAGCCAGGAGAAAAAGCGACATTCCAGATATTCTCATGTTGATTGGTTTTATCCTTTCAATAAAAAGGCGGCCAACCCGGGAGTTGGGCAAAAATGGGCAGAGCCGTTTTCCCATTGAAGAATGGAGAAAACGGCCCTGGCGCTAACTTATTGAATGGCAACAATATAACAATACAGCCATCCAATTTTTACTCCCGTCCTCCGGTAAGCTTATCCTGCAATTCCTTCAGTTCATCCCACTTGCCTTCGTTGGCCAGCCGGGCCTGTTGGGGCCAGGTATCGGGAACGGCCAGGCTGAACCGCGGGCCGGCGTCGGAGAGGATTTTGTTGAGCCGGTCGACGGAGGCGGCTGCCAGTTCCGCCCAGGTATAGATGCCGTCGGCGTTGAGCAGGCTTTCGATTTTCGGGCCGATGCCTTCGACGATCTTCAGGTCATCCTGTTTGATCTTGCCGAGCGGCGTGGCAAATACCATTCCGCCCAGGCCTTTGGATTTCGGCTTGTCTTCTTCCGGGGCTTTTCCTTTGCCTTCCCCGCCTTCGGCGCCGGCCTGTGCCTCCATTTCTGCTTTCAGGCGGTCGTATTTGCCCTGGATGACCGCTTTATCGGCCTCGCAGATGCGCAGTTTGCGCTTCAGTTCTTCCGCGTCCTTGGTCAGCTCTTCATGCTGGTATTTCAGGCTCATGAAGTCTTTTTCCATCGTGGTGAGGCTGGCTTTCAGCCGCGCGTTCTCTTCCTCCAGTTCGCGGAGGCGTTTGCGGTTGCTGAACAGCAGGGCCCCGAGCAGGAAGCCCAGGAGGAAGGACAGGAGCGAGAGGAGCAGCCACCACAGCCAGCAGGGTTCCAGGGCGGCGAGCAATAAGGTGTTATCCGTAGTCATTATTTCGTCAGTTTTTTGTTTTGCAATGGAAATGGATTATTGTTTTTTGATGAGGCGAACCTCCACGCGGCGGTTTTCGTGCCGCCCTTCATCCGTATCGTTGGAAGCGACGGGCTGTTTTTCGCCTTTGGAGATGGTTTCGACCTGATCGGAGGCCACGCCGTAGCCTACCAGGATGTTCTTGATAGCCCGGGCGCGCTGCATGGCCAGGCGGTCGTTCGCTTCGTCCTCGCCCACGTTGTCCGTATGGCCGGTGAGGGTGACCTTTTCTCCGGTTTGTTTTACCCGTTCCGCCAGTTTCTTCAGGTATTCGTCCACTTTCGGGTCATATTCTTTTTCGGTAGACCCGAAGGGGAAGCGCATGATGATGCGGTCGTCGAGTTCCTCGACGGTTTGGGCCACCTTTTCTTCCGGCTGTATCCATTCGAAGGCAGAAGCGGAGAACGGGTTGTCGCGCGCCCCCTCCCGCTCGTCCATTGTCCGGGCCCGGATGCGCACCCGGTCGGCGCCTAATGCGTCGCCAAAAAGGGCGCGGATCTGTTCGGCACGGGCAAAGCCCAGGTTGTCAAACCCCTGCGGGCTGGGTTCTTCTTCGAAATACATGCCGGTGATCTCCAGGATGTTGTTGTCGCCCATGTCCGCCAGTACAGCCTGCCGGAGGCTGTCGAAGTTTTCGTTGGCGTACGCTTTGGGATCGGCCCACCTGAAGTAGACCGGATACCGGGGAATCGCTGCCGCGGCCGAATCCGAAACCGGGCCTGTCGCTTCCGTCGTGGCCCCGCCCTTTTCTCCACAGGAGAAACAAAGCTCTTCCCTGCATCCCGTATACGTGAGTGCAAAAAAGATCAACCACACCACAAAAGCGATCAATAGTCTTAAGGGTAAGGACATATTTCGTTTTGTTTTGGTGAATAATTGGCTTGTCCTGAATTGCCGGCAAGTTTTGCCGGCACCCTATAAAATTAAGGATTTAATCAGGAATCGCAACAAAACGTTTTCCAATATTTGCCGGCCCCGGAAAAAATCGGGCGCAATTCATTGGCCGGAGCGCCAAACCTTTAGCCGCCTGGCCCATTTATGAATATGTAGAGGCTATGCCGGCCATTAAATTGAATACACTGCATACTTTTTTTATTTTTGCAGGACTTTTGAAGCGCATAAATCGTAAAACATATGTTTGACAGCTTAAGCGAACGCCTTGAAGGCGCCTTCAAGACGTTGAAGGGAGAGAGCAAACTCACAGATATCAACATCGCCCAGTCGGTGAAAGAGATTCGCCGGGCACTGGTAGCGGCGGACGTCAACTACAAGATCGCCAAGGAATTCACAGACAAGGTCAAGGACAAAGCCCTGGGCCAGGAGAACGTACTCCGGTCGGTCAAGCCCGGCCAACTGATGATCAAGATCGTCAATGACGAACTGGTAGAGCTCATGGGCGGCACTGCGGCGGACATCAACCTCAGGGGCAAGCCTGCCGTCATTCTGGTGGCCGGCCTGCAGGGTTCCGGAAAGACCACCTTCTCCGGCAAACTGGCGTATCACCTCCGGAACGAACGCAAGAAGAGCCCGCTGCTGGTCGCCTGCGACGTGTACCGCCCGGCCGCCATCGACCAGCTGACCGTGATCGGGGAACAGGTCAAGACGCCGGTGTATAAAGAACCCGAGAACAAAAACCCGGTGGAGATCGCCCTGAAAGGCATAGCGCACGCCCAGGCCCACAACCACGACGTGGTGATCGTAGACACGGCCGGCCGCCTTTCCATCGACGAGGAGATGATGCAGGAGATCGCCAACATCAAAGAAGCGATCCAGCCCAACGAGACCCTCTTCGTCGTGGATTCCATGACCGGGCAGGACGCCGTCAACACCGCCGAGGCCTTCAACGAACGCATCGACTACGACGGCGTGGTGCTGACCAAACTGGACGGCGACACCCGCGGCGGCGCCGCCCTTTCCATCAAATACCAGGTCGGCAAACCGATCAAGTTCGTCAGCATGGGGGAAAAGATGAATACCCTGGACGTATTCCACCCCGACCGCATGGCCAGCCGGATACTGGGCATGGGCGACATCGTCTCCTTCGTGGAAATGGCCGAACGGCAGTTCGACGACGAGCAGGCCAAAAAGCTGGAGAAGAAGATCAAGAAAAACAAGTTCGACTTCAACGACTTCCTCGAGCAGATCGGCCAAATCCGCAAAATGGGCGACATCAAGAGCCTGATGAACATGATCCCGGGCATGAGCAAAATGACCAAAAACCTGGACATCGACAACAACGCGTTCAACAAAGTGGAGGCCATCATCTTATCGATGACGCCCCAGGAAAGAGCCAACCCCGAACTGATGAACATGGGCCGCAAGCAACGCATCGCCGGCGGCTGCGGCCAGAGCATCCATGAGGTCAACGCCTTCCTCAAACAATTCGACCAGATGCGCAAGATTATGCACAAGATGAGCAAAATGCCGGGCATAGGCATGGGCGGCAATACGGGCGGCGCCCGGGCTTCCCGCCGGAAGAGCCGGAGGAGGCGGTAGAAACGGGGCTATAGATGCCCGACTTCCAAAAAAAATCAAGTAGCTGCTATGAGAAACTTCTCCGGGCTGTTCTGCCTTTTCCTGTCCCTTCCCCTTTTATCTCAACCCTCGGGCCAGCCGATCCCTGTGGATCCCGGTGTCCGCATGGGGCAACTGGCCAACGGGATGCGCTATTACATCCAGCACAACGAAAAGCCCGAGAACCGGGCGGAGCTGCGCCTCGCCGTCCACGCCGGTTCGCTGCAGGAAAACGAGGATCAGCTGGGCATCGCCCATTTCGTTGAACACATGGCCTTCAACGGCACCGAGCATTTCGAGAAGAACAAACTGATCAATTACCTGGAAAAAACGGGAACCCGGTTCGGCGCCGACCTCAACGCCTATACCAGCTTCGAAGAAACGGTGTACATGCTACAGGCGCGAACCGACAGCCTGCACCTGATGGAGCAGGGGCTGCTCATCATGGAAGACTGGGCCGGCGGCCTGAGCTTCGACCCGGAAGAGATCGACAAGGAGCGGGGCGTGGTCGTCTCTGAATGGCGGACGCGCCTGAGCCCGGACCAGCGACTCCAGCAGCAGTATTTCCCCGTGCTGTACCGGGGTTCCCGCTACGCCAAACGCCTGCCCATCGGGGAGCCGGAAATCATCGAAACCGCCAGTTATTCTACCATCCGGAGTTTCTATGAAGAATGGTACCGCCCGGAACTGATGGCCTTTGTTGCGGTCGGCGACTTTGACGCAGATTGGATGGAAAAAGAAATTATCCGCCGCTTCTCTGTCCTCCAAAACCCGGAAAATGCCCCGGCCCGGGAGGAATACGAGGTTCCCGGCCACGCCGAAACCCTCCCGGTGATCGCCACCGACAAGGAAGCGGCCTTCACCCGGGTGCAGGTGGTTTACAAACACGAAGAGGCGCCGGTTAAAACGGTTGCCGATTACCGCCGGGAACTGGCGCACCGGCTGTACAACAAGATGCTCAACGCCCGGCTGGTAGAAGTGCAGATGCAGCCCGACCCGCCGTTTACCTTTGCTTATTCAGGATATGGAAGCGATGTTGGCAACCTCGGCACCTATACCGTCTATGCTTTTGTTAAGGGCGGCGGCGCCGTGAACGGGGCGGGCGCCGTGCTCCGCGAAACCCGGAGGGCCATGCTGCACGGTTTCACCGAAACCGAACTGGAGCGGCATAAAGCCGACTTGCTGGAGGAGGCGGAAAACGATTATAAAGAAAGGGAAAAAACGCAGTCCGGAAGCCTGGCCGGCCGCTATGTATACCACTACCTCGACAGCAGGCCCATCCCCAGCCCGGAGCAGCGCCTGCAGCTCTACCAGGAGTTGCTTCCCACCATTACCCTGGAAGACATCAACCCTTTGCCCCGCCGGTGGCTGACCGACAGCAACCGGGTGGCGATCGTCACCGGCCCGGAAAAAGAGGGCATGCCGCTGCCGACAGAGGACGACATGCTGAGCCTGCTGGCGCATATAGATACGCTTAGCCTGGAACCCTACGTCGACGTGGTGAACGATGCGCCCCTGATCGGCAAGCCCCTGGCGCCGCAGCCTGTCCGCAAAAGAGGACAACTGGACAGCCTGGGCATCACCGTCCTCGAACTGGCCAACGGCGTAACGGCCTACCTCAAACCCACCGACTTCCAGAACGACGAAATCCTGATGACGGCCTTCAGCCCGGGCGGGCATTCCGTTTATGGCCCCGACACCTATTACAGTGCCGCCGATGCAGCAGCCATCGTCGACCAAAGCGGCGTCGGCGCATTCTCCCTGCCGGAATTACAAAAGAAACTGGCGGGCAAAACCGTCAGCGTCGGGCCTTACATCAACGAATTGTACGAAGGCATCGGAGGCAGCAGCAACGCCGAAGGGCTGGAAACGCTTTTGCAATTAGTGTACCTTTATTTTACTGCCCCGCGCCGGGACAGCGCCGTCTTCTCCTCTTATCTTGCCCGCCAGGCGTCCATTTTCGAGAATATGATGGCCAATCCGTATTATTACTACGCGGACATCAAAAACCAGGTCAAATACCGCGGCCATCCCCGCCGGCAGATCACCGACCTGGCCAGCCTGCAAAAGATAAACCTGGATGAAGTGATGCACACCTACCGCGACCGCTTCGCCGACGCCGGCGACTTCACCTTCGTTTTTGTCGGCAATTTCGACCCGCAGGAACTGGAACCGTTGCTGGCCACCTACCTGGGCAACCTGCCCGCCACCGGCCGGCAGGAGTCCTGGAAGGATGTCGGCGCCAACCTGGCCGAAGGCTACATCGACACCACCGTCGTCCGGGGGGAAGCGCCCAAAGCCCTGGTGGAGATGAACTACCACGGGCCTTTCG
>JAGFJD010000165.1 GCA_024102975.1 Phaeodactylibacter sp.
ATCGTAGCTTTGAGTCGTGCCCGCATGGATGTCGTTTTTTGTTTCGCACCCTAAAGCTACGGATGTGCGGGCACTTCTAACTACACAAAAAACGCCGGGCTGGAAACGGGGCAGATTACACACCCTAGCATTTAGTATTACCTCCATCAAAGCATAGGTCAAATAATTATTATAAATTTGTAAATGTAGAGTTTCCAAACCAGCTACCAAGAATGGTAAAGGAAGAAACTTTCTTTCAATTCATTAGCAAGGTTTTAAAAATAGAAACTAAAGTTGTAAAAAGAAGGTACTTTTAATAATGTGAATGATCATATTGAGGATTTATTTGTAATGAATTGACATTTTTAGGTGTCTGGATTTTTTTTCTTAAAAGAGCCAGTTTCCATAAAATGCAGTGGAACAAGGCGCAATAAAAAAGGATTTTGAAAGCATTTTATTCATGGCAATCAGATTTAGACCCAAAACTTAATAATTATCTAATACGGGATGCTATTAAGAAGGCGATTCGTATGTTGAAACAAGAATTAGAATTAGATATTGCACTAGATAGAGACACAAAAAACAGTCCGGGAAGTCTCAATATTGTTGATGAGATTTTAAGAAAAATACGATCATCAGATATTTTCATTTGCGATGTTTCTTTGATAAATAGAAGTGTAATATCTAGAATGTTAAACCAAAGACTTTGTCCAAATCCTAACGTATCAATAGAATTGGGATATGCAGTCAGAAGTATTGGTTGGAAAAGAATTATTTGTGTGTTTAATTTAGCATCAGGAAAAGTTGAAGAACTCCCTTTTGATGTAAAAGTGAATCGAGTAACTACTTATTATTTAAAAAATAAGAGAGATGTGAAAGCACAAAAAGAAAGCTTGTCAAATACATTATATCAAGCTATGAAAACGATAATTGATAATTATGATGTTATTTGTGAAGAATTTAATGCTGAAAATAATCTATCTCACGAAGAGTTAATCTTTCACAAGATTGAAGAGATTCTTGATGAAGTTACATTATTGCAATCGTTTGATGAAATCAATGGTGCTCAAAGAATAAACGCTTTTTACCAAAATAAATGGGATAGACTAATTAGATTTAGTAGAATTATTGAAAATAAATTCATTTCTAATGACTTGAATTTGTTATTCGAAGCTTACATAGAAGCATTAGATAAGCTTTACAGCTGTGTATTGGGTAACTTCTATCCAGATGAAGACAATTTAGACTCAGAAGAATTTTATAAGGCAATGCCTTATTTAGAAAACGGGGAACCTATTCCAGAAGAATTACAACTGGAATTAGATAGACAAACCTTCTATAAAATTATCCATTCACCAAATTATTCTGACCATAAAGAATTTTATGAGAAGAAGTCAAATCTAATTTATGAATTATACACATTAACTGAAAATGTTAAATCGAAATGGAAAGAATTTAGGATGGAAATCAAAGCTAAGCTGAAAAAATAAAGCGCCGAACAACGCATAAAACGATCAGCCTGTCCATTCGTCCAGGCCGCCGTTTATGCAAACCGTTGGCGGCAATGCCAAGTGACAAAGAAAAAAACAAATGATATTCATAATATATAAAATATTGATTATTAAAATTTTGAATTCTATTCTCAAAAAATGGCAATCCAATGAAACCGGATAAGCATCTGAATTTGTATATTAGGAGAACCAAAAAAAGCAAGTTATGACTATAGAGACAAAAAAACTTCACCTAATCAAGAGAATAATGGAGATAGACGACGAATCAATCATCGATAAGATTGATGAATTGGTTGGTGAAAAACCAGAGAAAGATATTTATCCTATATTAATAAAACTATCAAAGCCGATTGAGAAGAAGATAGATATAGAAAAAGTCAAAAAGGAACAAAACTTTCAACCGATAGACAAAGATGAAATAAATAGGTTAATAAAGGAAGCAGATATTCAAGAACCAATTGAAGAATTGCTAGAGATGATTTAAGCATAAGAATAAGAGGATGAATTACATTTTAGATACCAATATCTTGCTGATATATCTTAGAGAGGAGAAAACAAAATCGCTTATAGAAGACGAGTATGACCCGATGGGCAGGAATAATAACCCAATGATTTCAGTAGTAACAGTAGGGGAGATACAATCAATAGCGAGAAGGAATTATTGGGGAGACAAAAGGTTAAAAGCTGTTGAGGATTTAATGAATAAATTGATAATCCTCGACATTAAATACGAAGAAGTCATAGACAAATATGCAGAAATCGATGCCTATAGCCAAGATAAGATTAAAGAGAAAAGATTAGGGATGACATCAAGGAATATGGGCAAAAATGATTTATGGATAGCTGCGACGACTACCGTAACCGAATCAAAATTGATTACTACAGATAACGATTTCGACCATTTGGATGGCGAGTACTTCGATATAATTAAAATCAAGATTATTAAGTAATTCAAAATACCCAGCAAAACCGCCAACACTGCGCCAGCGGCCATAGCCAGCAAAAGCTGGCTACGTCGCCGGCGCCCCCCGTAGGACATAAAAATGAAAAATGAAAAGAGTAGAATTGTTCGAATTTGAAGACTTTAGTTGGTTGCCTAAATTCATCCGAACTGGGGTAACGAACCTAATAAAAGTTTTTCATCGTTTAATCGGAACATCGGATGTTTTAGCCGACTTAATCGAAGAATGCCAGAAAAAAATAAACTTTACCCAAATCGTTGATCTAGGCTCTGGCTCAGGAGGCCCAATGATTGATGTAATAGAGAAAATTAATAAAAGAAATACTCAAGGCAGCCCAGTTGAGTTGTTGTTATCAGATAAGTATCCAAATGAAAATACAGTTAAGAGAATAAACAATTTGAAAATGCCGAATGTGAAATATTTAAGTAATTCAGTAGACGCCTCAAAGATAGAGAATATACCAAATGGGCTAAAAACAATGATCGCAAGCTTCCATCACATGAAACCAAAAGTTGCTAAACAAATACTTAATTCTGCGGAAAAAAATAGAGAACCGATTATGATTTATGAAATAGCAGAGAATAATATCCCATTAATTCTATGGTGTCTCATGCTTCCAATTTCCTTGACTATATTGGTGTTAATGTCACTGTTAATGACTACTTTAGTTAGGCCATTAACAGTCAATCAAATAATTTTCACATATATAATTCCAATTATCCCTTTAGTGTACGCTTGGGATGGCCAGGCTTCAATCATGAGAACTTACACTATTAAAGACATAGAAAGTATTATTGGGCAATGCGATAATGAAGCATATTTTTGGGAAGTTAGTAAGGCAAAGAAAAGAAATGGGAAAAAAGCGGGATACTACATTTTTGGTTATAGTAAAAGATAATACGTAATTGCCAAAAGCGGCCTCCAAACATACGCTTAACGTCGCAGATAACAGGCGAGCCAATTATCAAAACCAAACAACGCATGAAGTATCTTTTGCCGTTCTTATTCATAGCCCTTTTTTGTTGTTGCAATACCGAAGACGAACCAATCGATATCAATACGCCGGACACTCCGAACATCCTCCTGATCATCGCTGACGACATGGGCAAGGATGCAACTCCGGGGTTTTCTGAAGGCAGCGTCAAGCCCAATACGCCCAATCTGGACAACCTGAAAAACCAGGGATTGGCCTTCAGTAACCTTTGGGTTAACCCAACCTGCTCCCCAACAAGAGCAGCGATAATTACCGGCAAATACGGGTACAGGACCGGAGTAAAGTGGGCCAATGACGAATTGGATCAATCAGAGAAAATTTTACAGCAATATATCAACGAAGCAACAAATAATGCCTACGCCACCGCAATTATCGGCAAATGGCATTTATCGGGCGAAAGCACATCCATCAATCCGGAATTTTTTGGATTAGATTATTATGCCGGCTTGATTCGAGGTGGCGTTCAGGATTATTATCAGTGGCAGCTGACAGAAGATGGGGAGGGGAGCCTTCAAACGGAATATATTTCAAAAGTATTCACAGATTTGTCAATTGATTGGGTAAGCAGCCAGTCCAAACCCTGGTTTCTCTGGTTAGCATACAATGCTCCCCATACTCCATTTCATGTCCCGCCAAATGAAATGCATTCGCAGGGAAGCTTGCCGGGCTATACGGACGGGGCAGACCCTACTCCTTATTATATGGCAGCAATAGAAGCCATGGATTTCCAGATAGGGCGGCTCCTGGCAGGAATACCCGAAGAGGAATTGATTAATACGATCATAATATTTTTGGGAGACAACGGAACGCCTAATCAAGTGGCTCAATCTCCATATTCACGCAATACGGTCAAGGGCACCCTGTATCAGGGGGGGATAAATGTGCCTATGTTCATTTCAGGGAAAGGCGTGAGCAGGACAGGCGAAGAGAACAGTTTAATCTGTGGTACAGACCTGTTTTGCACGATAGCTGAACTGGCAGGCGCCGGCATTTCTGAAATCCACGACAGTAAAAGTTTTAAGGCGCTTTTAAGCAATGCATCCTCACACAGAGCATTTCAGTATTCAGAAATGAACGACGGGACTAACGACGCATGGGCTATTAGTAATGGGGAATACAAACTGATTGTCAATGCCAACGGGAATGAAGAGATGTATGATCTGGCGAATGACCCTTATGAAAACAATGACCTCCTGCCTGCGCCCCTGACGGCCGAAGAGGAAAATGTCAAAGCAGAATTAGAGGCAGAGCTGTTAAATATCAGGGATTAAGTGTTGTGGCAGGGGGAAGTTTTCCCGGCGGTACCGGCGGTGAATTGGCAGTAGGGACGGTATTGCCGTTTTCGCAGGAGTTGTTTAAATTGGGGAGCCGGGTAGAGGTGGAAGGTGAGAGGCGGTTTAGAGCTTGTTTGGAGGTAGTCATTTGGGCTGCAAGCCAAATCGGCAATAAGAAAAATCAACTATGCCACATGCTGAAATTTGAATGGGATGAAAATAAAAACAAGTCGAACCGGGAAAAGCACTCGATAAGCTTTGAGAAAGCAAAAGAGGTTTTTCAATATGAAAATGCAGTCGAATTTCGTAGTGATTCTTCAACGGAGTTGAGAATTATGAGAATAGGAAAGACATTTAGTAAAATATTAATTGCGGTGGTATACACAATTAGGTCGGCCGTGATTCGGATAATTTCCGCGAGACAGGCAAGTAAAAAGGAGACAAGATTTTATCTTGAGAACAGCTTATCAAAACAATCAGGAGATGAAACTCAAAATTGAGCAGGCAATAGAAATGGCCAGGAAAAACGAAAGTCTTGAGGGTGTGGTAATTGAAGACTTAAAAGAAACTCAAGTACGCGCAGTTGATGCATTGATATTGGCTGAATATGGCATAGTCATACCGGAGCAGAATATCTATTACAGCGATGATGATATAGCCTATGATCCTGACTTTGATGATGTGAAATGGAGTGAGGAACCGCTCAGAATGACCTGGGAAGAAAAAATGCGATTGTCAGAAGAAATAAATAAGGATGAAATATCTGTCAAGGTAAATATCCCGGATCAGGAAGTACGCCAATGGGTCAACAATAACTATGATAAAATAGGGCAAATATTGGGAAATTTTATTGTAGACATTTATAAGGCTAATAAAATCATAAAAGAAAAATAAATCGCAGGACAAAACCCCCAACGGCTATAGCTCCCATTCGTTCGTTACGTCGTGTATGTATAATTAATGGCAATAGGTTTTCCAGTACCTATAAGGTCGGGAAGGCCTATTGCAGCGGAGTATAAACCGCCCTCCCCTGTACAACACGCCACCAAACATTTCTCAACGCCCCACAGTTATTAAAACCAAACACCCAATCATGCGTAAATCAATCCTGTTCCTCCTTCCCGCCCTCGCCATTTCCATCACCCTCACCTGGAGCGCCTGCAAGGGCGACGGCGGCGGCGTGAACATCTTTTCCGTCGAAGACGACAAAATGCTGGGCATGCAGCTGCGGGACGAAATCCTGGCCAACCCCCAGGAGTTCCCCGTGTTGAACGAAGCGCAGTACGCCTCCGCCTACAACTACCTGGACGGCATCGTGGACGACATCCTGGCCTCCGGCGAGGTGCGCTACGCCGACGAATTCGACTGGGAAACCCGCATTATCGACAACGACACCGTGCTCAATGCTTTTGCCGCCCCGGGCGGGTACATCTTCGTCTACACCGGCCTGATCAAATTCCTGGACGAGAAGGACGACTTCGTAGGCGTGATGGGCCACGAGATGGCCCACGCCGACCGTCGCCACTCCACCCAGCAGCTGACCCAGGCCTACGGCGTGGCGGTGTTGCTGGAACTGCTGGTGGGCAACAACGAAAACCTGCTGGCCGACGTGGTGGGATCTCTGCTCACCCTCAAATTCAGCCGCGACGACGAAGCCGAGGCCGACGAATACTCCGTCATCTACCTCTGCGAAACGGAATACGCCGCCAACGGCGCCGCCAGCTTCTTCGAGGCCCTGCTCAATATGGGCGTCAGCACGCCTCCCCAGTTCCTGAGTACCCACCCCAGCCCCGACAACCGGGTGACGGACATCAACGCCGAAGCCGACAGCCGGGGCTGCGACACGGCCTTCGACTCCAACGACCAGGAGTGGGAGGCGTTTAAGGCGAGCTTGCCTTAGGGCCCAGCGAAGAATAACTTCCCCATTTGATACGGCTCTTTTTCCGCCATGCTGCGTTGCTCGTCGGTCAGGTAGCTACGGCTATCCTCCCTTCTCGCGCCTTGCCTGGCGAAAAAACAGCTCGCCTGAAATGGGGAACTTATTTTTCTCTGGCCCCTTAGGAGGCGGTGCAGTTATTATCTCCGGCGGGAACCAGGGCCGTTATTGGTTATTATTGACATCCGGGTGCCAGGCTGTCAATCCTCACCCATTTCCCCAAACGCCGCCCAGAAGCCTCCCAAATCCACTTTTGTCTTTCTCGGCAGGATAAAAGACAGGGCATGATCCTGATGGTAAGAAGAAAATGCCTTGTATTGGCTGCTCGTTCGATAAGCTGTTTCGATGGTGTTTCCGGCCCATTTCATGGATTTGACGGTCAGTATTTTAAAGTCCATGGTCAGGCCGGTCCGCAGGGTTTTGGATACGCCTTCTTTGATCGTCCAGAGCAAAGTAAAGCCGACGGTTTCCGGCAGGCCCAGGGCTGCCAGTATTTGCTTTTCCTCCCCGGTGATTTGCGTTGCCAGGACGGGCAGCCTGCTTTCGTCGATGTGTTCGAGGTCCACCCCCAGCGGGTGCATTTCGGGGAAGGCCAGGGCCACGCCGAGGGTTCCGCAGTGGCTGATGCTCACCTGGATGTTTTGCCCGCCGGCGTACTTGACTACCGGGAACCGGAAAACGCCGGTGTCGATCCAGATGGACCGCAAATCCGCTTCGCCCATCAACTCCGCAACGGCGTATTTGGCGGCCATCCGGCCCAGGAGGTAGCTTGTCCTGCGCCGGTCAAATTTCAGGGTTTCGAAATAGGTTCTTTCTTCGGGATGCAACGACGACACACAGGCCAGCAGTTCGGGCAGGCTTCCCTGCAGGAAGCAAAAACCGGCTGTGAATACGGCATCTTCTCTGTGTAAAGCGATCTGGCCTGTTTTCTTTCTTGTCATGGCGTAATTGTATAACGAATCGCAGCGTAAAATTCACTCACCCACTCACCCACAACACCCAGGGCGTACACACCATATAGATCACAAAATTAGCCAGCGTAATGATCGCCCCGTTCCGGTACATCTCTTGCTGCGTGAGATACCCGCTGCCGGCGAACAGCACGTTGGAGCTGGACGCCTGGGGCGTCAGGGCGGCAAAGTAATTGGTGGCAAAGGCCAGCATATAAGCCATCAGGGCTGCCGGCACGCCGGCGTTGACGCCTACTTCCAGGAACACGCCAAAGAGGGCCAGCAACTGTGCCGTCTGGCTGACGAACAGGTAGTGGATCAGCACGTAGAGCAGGAGGAGCAACCCGTATGCCTGCAGCCAGCTCATCCCTTTCATCTGGCCGGCGATCTGCTGGCCCAGGGTGGACATGAAGCCCAGCTCGTTCAGGGCGCTGCTCATCACGTACAGGATGGCAAACCAGATGAAGGTCTCCAGGGCGTCGCCGCCCTCCCGGCGCAGGTCCTTGATGCTTAAGATGTTAAAGAGCAGCATGGCCGCCAGGCCCAGGAAGGCTACGATGGCCATGCTGATCCCGAGCATGCCGGCCAACCCCCACAGTACTACCATGGTAACGAAGATGGCGCCCATGATCAACTCTTTGTCGCTCAGCGGGCCCATGGCTTCCAGGGCTTTGCCGGCTGCCAGGGGCGCCTCCGGCGTGGCTCTGGCTTCGGGAGGGGAGAGGCGGTAGAGGACATAGGGCAGGGCAACCATAGCCAGCAGGGAAGGCAGGGAACTTACCAGCAGCCAGCGCACGAAATCCATCTGTACGCCGTACTGTTCCCCCATCCCTGCCGCGATCGGGTTGGCGGCCATGGCGGTCAGCCACAGGGCGGAAGAGACCGTCAGGCTGGCGATGCTCACCATCATCAGGTAGCTGCCGGAGCGGCGGCGGGATTCATCGTCCGGCTGGGAGCCGGTATCCAGGCAAAGCGGCAATACGATCGGGTAGAGGACCCCCGACCGCGCCGTATTGCTCGGGATGGCCGGCCCCAGCAGGGCGTCGGTGGCTACGATGCAGTAGCCCAGCCGGAGGGTGGAATGCCCGAAGCGGCGGATCAGCAAAAAGGCGATGCGGTTGCCCAACCCCGATTTGACTACCCCCTTGGAAACGAGGAAGGCCGAAAGGATCAGCAGCATGAAATCCTCCGAAAAACCGGAGAACGCCTTTTCGGTGGCCAGCACGCCCGCCAGCACGGCGATCACCATGGCCAGCACCGCCGCCGTGAAAATGGACAGGGCGTCGAGCAGCACTGCCAGGATGGCCGTGATGAAAATGGCGAACAACTGCCAGGCTTCCGGCTGCAGGCCCCAGGGCACGGGCGCAAACCAGATGAGCAGGCCGGCGAGGAGGGTTGCCGCCCGGCGGGCCCAGAGGTTTTTCCAGAGGTTTTGGATCAAAGCATGTTGGACTTTGGTGAAGGCTTAAAGGTAATAATTATTAGCCTCCGAAAGTTGGAGTCTACTTATCGAACTTGGGCTAAGGAACATTTAAAAAATAAGTTCGACGTCAATGCCTTACTCAGAAAAACGTATATTCGCGCCACAAAAAAAAATGCTAACCATGATAAGGCCAATTTCTCAATGCCTGGCGGCTTTTCTTGCCCTTTCTCTTTTTGCCTGCCAGTCCCCGGCACCGGCAGAACAGGAAACCCCGCCCGGCCTCGACCTCTCTTTAATGGATACTACCGTGAATCCCGCCACGGATTTTTACCGCTACGCCAACGGCAGCTGGCTGGACCAGGTGGAAATCCCCGCCGACCAGGACAGCTGGGGCGCTTTCGACGAGCTTGCCCGCAAGACCAGCGAGAAGGTGCTCGCCATCCTGGAATCCACTATCGAGCAGGGCGGATTCGACCCGGCCACTGACCAGGGTAAGGCCGTGCTGTTCTACCAAACGGCTATGGATACCGCCTACCTCGACGAACTGGGCATGAAGCCCGTCGAGGCAGAGCTCCGGAAGATCGCGGCCATCTCCAGCCGGCAGGAACTGGAAACCTATCTCATTGAATCGGCCCCGCTCCAGTCCAACGCCTTCTTCTCCTTCTCCGTCAGGCCCAGCCTGAGCAATACGGAGGTCAACGCCGGCTTCCTGAACGAAGGCGCCCTCGGCCTGCCCGGAAAGGAGTATTACGTCAAAGACGACGAGGAAACCCTGCGCCTCCAGGGGGAATACAAGTCCCACATAGCCCGCGTGCTGCAGCTGGCAGGCGCCGGCGAAGAGGCCGCCCGCCGGGAAGCGGAAGCTATTTTCCAGGTGGAAAAACGCCTGGCGGACGCCCAGCTGGACAAAATCCAGAAGCGCAACCCCCTGCTGATGAACAATCCGCGGGCCCGGGCCGACATCGCGGCCATGACCCCTTCCTTCAGTTGGGACAAGTACTTCCAGGCTATCGGATTGGGCGCGGTGGACACCTTCATCGTCATGCAGCCCGCGTATATCAAATCCCTGGAAGATGTACTGTCTGAAGAACCTCTCGACGAGCTGAAGGCCTACGTCAGCTGGACGTTCCTCAACAGCTCCGCAAAATACCTCGGCCGCGATTTCGAGCAGGCCGACTTTGATTTTTACAAGGGCGTGCTCGGGGGCGTCGAGAAGATGGAACCCCGCTGGGAAAGGGTGCTGAACGTGGTGAACTTCAGCATCGGCGAAGCGCTGGGCAAACTCTACGTCGACGCCTACTTCCCGCCGGAGGCCAAAGCCGTGGCCGAAGAGCTGGTGGGCAACCTGAAAAAAGCCTACGCCGAACGGATACAAAAGCTGGATTGGATGTCGGACAGCACCAAGGAAAAGGCGCTGGAAAAGCTGGCCAACCTGCGGGTCAAGATCGGCTATCCGGATGAATGGAAAGATTATTCCCGGCTGGAAGTAGCCGGCAAGGAAAACGGCGGTTCTTATGCGGGCAATATGATAAACGTCTCCCGCTGGGCCTGGCAGCGCAAGGTCGAAAAGGTCGGCCAGCCCGTGGATAAAGGCGAGTGGTTCCTGCCCCCGCAGGTGGTCAATGCCTATTACCACCCACTGTACAACGAGGTCGTTTTCCCCGCTGCCATCCTCCAGCCGCCTTACTACAATTACCAGGCGGACCCGGCAGTCAACTACGGGGGCATCGGCGCCGTGATCGGCCATGAGATTTCCCACGGTTTCGACGACCAGGGCAGCCGCTACGACGCCAAAGGCAACCTCAAAAACTGGTGGACCGAAAAGGACCGGGAGCGCTTCGATGCCCGCACCAAACTGCTGGTGGAGCAGTTCAACGCCTACGAGCCCCTGCCGGGCCTGTTCGTCAACGGCGAATTTACCCTGGGAGAAAACATCGGCGACCTGGGCGGCCTCAACGTGGCCTTCGACGGCCTGCAAAAACACCTGGAAGAACATGGCGACCCGGGCCTGATCGACGGCTTTACCCAAAGCCAGCGCTTCTTCCTCAACTGGGCCACTGCCTGGCGCAGCAAATACCGGGACGAGGCCATGAAAAAACAGGTCAAGACCAATGTCCACTCGCCCGGCAAGTACCGCGCCATCGGGCCGATCGTCAATATGCCGGCCTTCTACGAGGCGTTCAACATCGGGGAGGACAGCCCGCTGTACCGGGCGGATAGCGTGCGGGTGATGATCTGGTGAGGTTTACCGGGCTTTGGGCGTGCGTCTGTGGGAAGTCGGAAGTGCGAAGGCGGAAAGCGGAAACAGCCGCTTTCCGCCTTCGCACTTCCCCTTTCCCCTACTGCACTGCCGCTTCCCTGGCTCTGTACTGCTCAAAAAATGCAGGAATGCTGTTCCCCACTGTGTAGTTCGGCGCATTGGTAAGCAGGACGATGCCCAGTTTTTCTTCCCGGCTGAAAGCAATTTCGGCCCGGTAACCGTTGACGTATCCGCTGTGCTGAATCACCTCAAATCCCCCTTTCAACCGGAGAATGCGCCAGCCCATGCCGTAGTGGGCGGCCTCCAGCCCCTGCCAGTTGCGCAGTACCCGGTCGTTGACGGGGATTTCGGCAAAGGGCCGGAAAACCTGGCCCAGCAGTGCTTCGGAAGCTATATCCGGGCGGTTGCCCAGCAGCAAGTCCAGCCAGAGGGCCATATCCGTAATGCTGGCGTTGACGCCGGCGGCCGGCACCACCTCGTAATAGTTGGGTTCTACCTTTGTCTCCTGGAAGCCGGCGGCGAGGCGCCGGTGCGGCGAGGCGCGGTCATCGCCGGCGAGGAAGCCGTCATAGGAAGCCGAGGCGCCGTCCATGCCCAGAGGTTCGAAGATGCGGGTGGCCAGCAGATCGCCAAAACTCTTTCCGGAAACAGACTCCAGCACATTCCCGGAAAGGCTGAAAGCCACGTTCTGATAATTGTGGCAGGCGCCGGCCGGGTGGGAAGGTTCCACCCGGGCGAGCAGTTGCAGGATGGCCGGGTAGGCCATTCCCGCATTCAACAGGTTGGAATAAGTATGTCGGGGCAGGCCCGTGGTATGGCTCAGGACGTGCTGCAGTTGGAGCGCCCGCGTTTGTTTTTCTGTCTTCAGGCGCAGGCCCGGCACGTATTGACACACAGGGTCTTCCCATTTCAGCGCCCCTTCCTCCACCATCAGGGCCGTGAGCAGGCCGGCAAAGCCTTTGGACAGGGAGGCGATGCGAAACGTGGTGTTCGGGCCTACCGGCGCCCCGGAAGCAACCGACCGGAGGCCGTAGGGCCGGAACAGGGCCAGCGTATGGTCCTTGATGACGGCAACCGCAGCGCCTGGCACGCCCTCCCCCTCAAGTTGCCCGATAAGATAAGATTCATAACCTTTGATAAATTGGCTGAAGGAAGGGTCCAGCAAGGCTTTCTTCTGTTCCAGTTGGTATTGCAGCATGGCGGCGCCCAGGCGGGAAGGGCGGGCGTGTTCCCGCATTATGAACCCCAAAAGCGCCGCTACAAACAAGATCAGAGGGTATTTTTTATTCATTGTGCACCAGATTGGAAGAATTGCAAGTTTAAAAATAAACCTTTAAAAAACCGCCCTGGAATCCAAATTCTCCACCAATGACTTCCGGGCGATATTTTCTACAAACTATTTTCCGCCCCCGGTCGTTAAACAAAAAGCAATTCCTGTTTCCCGGATTTTTAATAAATTGTACGAACGAGGATTTACCAAAACGATTGTCTATGCCCAACATATACCGATTCCTTCTCCTTTTTATCCTTATGGCAGGCAGCGCCGGGCAGGTACTGGCAACGCACAACCGCGCCGGCGAGATCACCGTCGAACAGGTGGGCGACTGTGTCACAAGCCTCACCGTCCGGGCTACCATCACGACTTACACCAAGACCAGCAGCCGTCCTGCCGACCGCGACACCCTCACGCTCTGCTGGGGCGACGGCAACTGCCAGCGGGTGGCGCGCTCCAACGGAGCCGGCAACCCGCCCCAGGGACAACCGCTGGAAAACGACATCAAATACAACACCTATATCGCCGAACACACCTACCCCGCCCGGGGCACCTACGTGCTGTCCATGACCGACCCCAACCGGAACGGCGGCATCCTGAACGTCAACTTCCCGAATTCCGACCAGGTCAGGTTCCATATCCAAACCACCTATACTTTTCCCAACCCTCAGTTTCAGGGGTGCAACGATACGCCCGTCCTGCTGCAACCTCCAGTCGATATCGGTTGTGTGGGCAAGGTATTCACCCATAACCCAAATGCTTACGATGCGGATGGCGACAGCCTTTCCTACCATTTTATCGTGCCGCTTCAGGACGTCGGCTCCAACGTGCCCAACTACATCTGGCCCCAGCTCCTGGGCAACGACCCGGCCAACAACAGCCTGACTATCGACTCGGTAACCGGCGATATTGTCTGGGACGCCCCCCAGCGCCCCGGCGAATACAACCTGGCCATGATCATCGTGGAATATCGGGACGGCATCCCTATCGATACCATTGTGCGGGACATGCAGATCCTGATCGAGGAGTGCGAGAACCTGCCGCCGGTGGTGGAAACGCCTTTTGACGAAATCTGCGTCGTCGCCGGCGAGTTGCTCGAATTCGAGGTCGTTGGCACTGCTCCCCTGGAAGAAATGAACCAACAGGTCCGGCTTACCGCTCTGGGCGGCCCGTTTGAAGTATCCACCAGCCCGGCTACCTTCACCCCCCAGAGCGATGCTTTTGAAGAAGACCCGGTCCGCAAGGTATTTCGCTGGCAAACTGCCTGCGAACACATCTCCGACCAGTATTATTCGGTCGTGTTCAAAGCCACCGACAATTTCTTTGGCGACACCCTGGGGCTGGCCACCCTCAAGACGGTGCGGATAAAAGTCGTGGGGCCTCCGCCGGAAGACGTGCAGGCCGAATCCACCTCCGGCCAGGTCACGGTTTCCTGGGCCAAGCCCTATTTCTGTGAAGATGCCAAGGACAACTACTTCCGGGGTTTCACCGTCTGGCGAAGGCTGGGCAGCAACAACTTCACTCCGGATACCTGCCGCCCGGGGCTGGCGGGGCGGGGCTACACCAAGCTCAACAACGTGCCCATCAAACAGGAAGCCGGAGGCAGATACGTCTTTACTGACACCGACGTGGAGCGCGGCCGCACCTACTGCTACCGCATCCTGGCACAGTTTGCCAAAACCACGCCGGGAGGGCAATATACCTACAATGTAGTCGAAAGCCTGCCGTCGGATGAGATTTGCATTCAGCTGGACCGGGATATACCGCTCATGACCCAGGTCAGCGTGCTTCGCACGGGCGACACCGACGGCCAGATGCAGGTGTGCTGGACGAAACCGGTGGCCGAAGACCTCGACACGCTCCAGAACCCCGGCCCCTATCGCTACGAGGTGCTGCGCGCCGAGGGCGTCACTCCTCCCGACAACGCATTTGAAAAGATCGGCGTGGAATTCACCAGCCCCTACTTCGAAGGGCCACAGGGCGCCAACGATACCTGCTTCGTGGATACCGGGCTGAACACCCGGGGAACCGCTTACAGTTACAAAATCAACTTTTATATAGAGGGCAACACCCTGCTGGGCGCCACCAACCCTGCTTCCTCGGTTTTCCTGAGCATCTCGCCAACGGATAACACCAACATCCTAAGCTGGGAAGAGGACGTCCCCTGGGAAAATTATCAGTATTCCATTTTCCGCTTCAACAACCAGGGCGGCCTCGACCCGGTGGCCACGGTTGCCGGCCCGCCTTTCCTGGACACCGGCCTGATCAACGGCAAGGAGTACTGCTATATCGTCCAAAGCCTGGGGTCTTATGGCGTCGAGGGCATTATGGATTCCCTGGTCAACGACTCCCAGGAAGCCTGCATGGCCCCGTTCGACAATGTACCGCCATGTCCCCCTACCCTGGAAGTCCTCACCGCCTGCGACGAAGCGATCGACTGCACCGATGAGGACTTGCTGCGCAATACCCTGATCTGGACAAACCCAATCGATATCTGCGAAGAGACGGATGACGTCGTGAGCTATGAAATCTACTACGCGCCCTTCGAAGGCAGCGAATTCGGGCAGGTGGCCCGGATCGACGACTCCCGGCTAACGGAGTACGAACACAAACCGGATATCGGTATTGCCGGCTGTTATTATGTGACGGCGCTCGACACCTTCGAGAACCGCAGCGCCCCCAGCAATATCGTCTGTGTCGACAACTGCCCTTCCTACTTCCTGCCCAACACTTTCACCCCCAACGGGGACGGGCAGAACGACTTCTTCACCCCTTATCCGTACTGCTTTATCGACCGGGTGGAGTTTAACGTCTTCAACCGCTGGGGCGAACTGGTATTCTCCACTACCGACCCCAACCTCAACTGGGACGGCAGGAACAAACAGGGCAGGGAACTGGCGGAAGGCACCTACTACTACAGCTGCCGCTACTTCGAGCGAAGGGTGGGCGGCATTGCGCCCGGGCCGGAGATACTTAGCGGGTATATCACGTTGCTGAGGGGGAACAGGTAGGGGCGTTATATGGTTATATGGATTAGATGAAAAATCCACACCACTGGACAAAATGGTTTTGGACACAGAGAGCGCTGAGACCAACACAGAGCACACGGAGTGTTTTCCATTGATAATCAGGCTTCTGTGCGACTCTGTGTCTTCTCGGCGTACTCTGTGTCCAGAAAAATGTCTAGTAGTGTGTGAAAAATCCATTCTGGAACGTCATAAAACCTTTGAAAAGGAGGCCCGCGCTCCAGGACACCCGGAAGTTAAAGTGACAAAGTAGAAACAGGCAGAGATGGCTTGAGGGGAAACTCAGTTATTGCTCTCTCCGAGCTGAAATGGAAATGAATTGAAATGCCTGGGAAATGCCCTTCCATAGCATCTCCCAGGCATTTCCATACATCTGTATGCATTGCTGCCCATTTCAATCCATCCCTGTCTCAACACATTTCTCCCTTCAGAGCATGTTTGGAGGTGGTGCTTTTGAGGCGAAAATGTCAGATTTGGGGTTCTCACGAAGTCTTTGATCCCGACACGTTAGTCGTCGGGGGCATTTTTCCGCCCCATAGCAGCGCTACGGGGCGGAAAAATGGCAAAGTGAGGTTCCAAAAGCTGGCATTTGCAGCCAAAATGACTACCTCCAAACATGCTTTAAGTAATAAAAAATGCCCGGCACGGCCGTTTCTGCGCCGGGATTCCTGTAAAACATATTCAAAAAACGATCAAAATGGCAAAATTAAACTTTGGAGGCGTTCAGGAGAACGTAGTGACGCGGGAAGAGTTTCCCCTGGAGAAAGCACGACAGGTAATGAAGGACGAAACGATCGCCGTCATCGGCTACGGCGTCCAGGGGCCGGGGCAGGCGCTGAACCTGCGGGACAACGGCTTCAACGTCATCGTCGGCCAGCGGCAGGATTCCAGGACGTGGGACAAGGCCGTCGACGACGGCTGGGTGCCGGGCGAGACGCTCTTTCCCATAGAGGAAGCCGTCAGGCGCGGCACCGTCGTCCAGTACCTGCTGTCCGACGCGGCACAGATCGCCTTGTGGCCCACCGTCAAGCCGCACCTGACGGCCGGCAAAGCCCTCTATTTCTCCCACGGCTTCGGCATTACCTATAAAGAACGCACCGGCATCGTGCCGCCGGAAAACGTCGACGTGATTCTCGTTGCGCCCAAGGGCTCCGGCACCAGCCTGCGCCGTATGTTCCTGGCCGGCAAGGGGCTGAACTCCAGCTATGCCATCTTCCAGGACGCCACCGGGCGGGCCTACGAGCGAGTTGTTTCCCTTGGCATCGGCGTCGGCTCGGGTTATCTCTTCGAAACGACTTTCAAAAAAGAGGTCTACAGCGACCTGACCGGCGAGCGGGGCACCCTCATGGGCGCCATCCAGGGCATCTTCGCCGCCCAGTACGACCTGCTGCGCCGCCGCGGCCATACGCCTTCGGAGGCGTTCAACGAAACGGTGGAGGAACTGACCCAAAGCCTCATGCCCCTGGTAGCCGAAAACGGCATGGACTGGATGTACGCCAACTGCTCCACCACCGCCCAGCGCGGCGCCCTCGACTGGTGGAAGAAATTTCGCGATGCCGTCGCCCCGGTCTTTGAAGAACTGTACGACAGCGTGGCCGCCGGCGAAGAGGCCCAGCGCTCCATCGACTCCAACGGCCAGCCCGACTACCGCGAAAAGCTGCAGGCCGAGCTGAAGGAACTGCGCGAGAGCGAAATGTGGCAGGCCGGCCGCACCGTGCGCAGCCTGCGGCCGGAGAACCAGCCGGAGGCGGTGGAGAAATAAGTGGGAAGTGGGAAATCGGAAGTGGGAAGCCTTCTCGTCTTCCGCTTTCCCGCCTTCCCACTTCCGATTTCCGCCTTCCGATTTCCGCCTTCCGATTTCCGCCTTTAAAAAACTTCCCATGAATATCCAAACCTCCAGCCACAGCCCCGTAATCAGCGTCGAGAACATCTACAAGGCCAAGGTGCGCCTCAAGGGCGTGGCCGAGCAGACGCCCCTGATGTACAATTATCACCTTTCCGAGCAGTACGGCTGCCGCCTGTACCTCAAGCGGGAAGACATGCAGGCGGTGCGCTCCTACAAAATCCGCGGCGCATACAACAAGATGGCGACCCTGCCAAAGAAGGACCTCGCCAACGGCGTGGTCTGCGCCAGCGCCGGCAACCACGCCCAGGGCGTGGCCTTCGCCTGCCAGCAGATGCAGGTGCCCGGCAAGGTGTACATGCCCGGCGTGACGCCCCGGCAGAAGGTCAAAAAGGTCAAGCTCTTCGGCAAGGAATGGGTGGAGGTGGTGCTGTTTGGCGACACCTTCGACGACGCCTACCACGAGGCGAAAAAGGATGCGGATGAGAATAAAAAAGTCTTCATCCACCCCTTCAACGACGAGCGCATCATCGAAGGGCAGGGCACCGTCGGCCTGGAAATCCTGGAGGATTGCGACCGGTCGCTGGACTACGTGTTCGTCGCTGTGGGCGGAGGCGGCCTCATCTCCGGCCTGGGCAGCTACTTCAAGCAGCTGAGCCCCAATACCCGCATTATCGGCGTGGAGCCGGAGGGCGCTCCCGCCATGTTCGAATCCCTCCGGGCCGGCGAGCCGGTGACGCTCAACCAGATCGACAGCTTCGTCGACGGGGCCGCCGTGCGCCGGGTAGGGGACCTCACCTTCCGCATCGCCCGGCAGGTGGTGGACGATATGATCCTCGTGCCCGAAGGCAAAGTGTGCAGCACCATCCTGCAACTCTATAACGAGGAGGGCATCGTCGTGGAGCCCGCCGGCGCCCTCACGGTAGCCGCCCTGGACTTCTACCGGGAAAAGATCAGGGGCAAGAACATCGCCTGCGTGGTCAGCGGCAGCAACAACGACATTACCCGCACCGAGGAGATCAAGGAGCGCTCCCTGCTCTACGAAGGCCTCAAGCACTACTTCATCATCCGCTTCCCGCAGCGGGCGGGCGCCCTGCGCGAGTTCCTCAACAACGTGCTCGGCCCGACGGACGACATCACGCATTTCGAGTATACCAAAAAACACAACCGGGAAGCAGGGCCGGCTTTGGTGGGCATTCAGGTGCAGAAGCGGGAGGATTATGACGAGCTGCTGCGCAGGATGGATGAGCACCGGATAAACTATCAGACGCTGAATGACCAGAGGATGTTGTTTGATTTGCTGGTGTAGTTTTTAGACTTGACAAGTTTGCATCGTGGAACCCGGCGGAAAACTTGTCAAGTCTTTCACACCTGCTGTGCCAGTGGCCGGCAGCGTTTGTCGAGGGCGTGGAGTGGCATTTTTAACTAAAATTAGTATTTTTGAAATCAGGAAATCCCAAAAATTCACCTAAATCCTTTTATCATGAATTTTCTTCTTGATAAAAAAGGCTCATTTTTTCTTGTATCCGGCTTTTTCTTGCTGATAATTCTCCTCCTGACAAAATTATTGGCAGATGAATTGTCAACATCTATTGTCCTTTCAGCCGGGCCTTCTGAAAATATTGAGGAAATTATTGATCAGATAATTGGGGAAAAGTCTACTTCATCCAACAAAAACAAACCGGATCTTAAAGAAGAAATAGAACATGCTAAAAGCCGATTGTCTAAGAATGACTACAAGGCCGCAAAGTCTAATTATAAAAGATTGGTTGAGCATGTTGATAAATTAGATAAGTATAAGCAAAACCCACTCAAATACGATAATCAGGGATTTCTAAAAAATGCACCCAATGAGCAGGTGCGGCAAAAGATAATTCAATCCCGAATTGCACATTTAGAGCAGGAAATTCAAACATTCTACAACAACATTATCAAAATAATCAGCTGACATGAACCTCCAGGTAAATGTAAGTGAAATAGAAAAGGCTTTAACCCAATTGTTGAAAGAACTTCGCAATCAAAAGGGCGATGTGATTGAAATTGAGCCGGCTGACTATTACTGGTCCATTAGTAAAGAAGAACTTTACGATCCTTATAAAGATCCCCAAAAATTAACTTTAGGGCAACTCTCGGACGATCTGGAAGAGATCAGAAAGATCGCCCGTGAGGAAACCGGGCCTGTTTCTCTGGACTTCGTAAAGATCAGTTCCATACTGGCAGCCATCGGGCATAAGACAGTGTGGTAATGCAGGGAACGCAAAAATTATTATTGGCAAAAAAGCAGGGATGAAGTAGTTTACTTGCAATTGTCCCAGACAAATGATGCTTTGTATGGCCAAAAAAGCGGTGAGGATTGATTTTTCTTTCATGAATTGTCATTGAGTAGAACGCGCGAAATCCAATGTGATGGAAATATAAAGCTTATTCCCCTTTTCCAGTGACCAAATCCATGTTTTCTTAGTCAGATACCTGCCAATAACTGCCTGCGGTTCCCCGCAAGGCAATAACAAACAACGGCATCTGGCCCCCGCCGGTCAACAACCAGCAACGCCATCTGGCCCGGCACAGGATCAATAACCGCCACCAACCCGGCCCGCGCTCACGGATGCTCCGTCCCCCCCATCTCCAGCACTTTCCGGAACTCCGCCTCCGTCACCGGCATGACCGACAGGCGGCCGATGCGCACCAGCGGCATCTCCTGCAGGCTGGACTCCTCTTTGATCGCTGAAAGCGGCACGGGCTTCTTCAGCAGCTTGACCGCTTTAAAATCAACGGCCGACCAGTCGCCCTTCTCCGCCGTCGGGTCCGGGTAGGCCTCTTTGACGACCTTGCAGATGCCGACCACTTCCAGCCCTTTCCGGCTGTGGTAGAACAGGGCGAGGTCTCCCTTTTTCATTCCGCGGAGGTGGTTGCGGGCGGCGTAGTTGCGCACGCCGTCCCACCTGCCGGCATCGGTTTCGGCTGCCAGGTCCTGGTAGCTGTATTCGTCGGGTTCGGATTTGATGAGCCAGTAGTTCATAGTTTGGTTTTGGACGTACCAGATTCATCTGGTGCGTTATTACGAGCCACTTAAAAGTGGCCCGTCCGGAAGGCCGATGGCCGCCAGCATGCGGCCGGTGGTTCCGCCCTCCTTCCGGTGCGAAAAATAATCTTCGTTGTGCGCCCAGGTAGAGTAGGGGGATACCTCTATCTGCCCCTCCGGTACGCCCGTCTCCAGCAGTTGGGCTTTATTTTCCCCTTTCAGGCTGACGAACCATTTGCCCCGTTCCGCGTCCTCCCTTTTATGCCCGGAGGAAAAATGTTTCGCCACATTTCCGTCCACCTCGTAGTTGTCCTGATCGATGCAGGCGCCGATGTAGGCGTGGCAGTCTTCCGGCCTGGTCCCAAATTCCTTCTGCATGGCCAGCAGTACCTCTTTGGCCACCTGCTGTGCCGTGCCCCGCCAGCCGGCGTGGATGGCGGCGACGGCCTTGCGGGCCGGGTCGTAAACCAGGATGGGCGTGCAGTCGGCCGTCCCCACTGCCACAAATATACCTTTTTGATCGGTAATGAGGGCGTCGTAGCCCTCGTAGTGGCCGGGCTGCCGGGCGAGCAGCACTTTATTGCCGTGTACCTGATGGGAGGTGGCCAGCCGGCCGGGAGGTATGCCGAGGGCGGCCAGGAAGCGGCGGCGGTTTTCCGTGACGTTTTCCGGCCGGTCGTCCGTATTAAGCCCCAGGTTGAGGGAGGCGTAAGGCAGCGGGCTGACGCCGCCGTGGCGGGTGCTTTCGGCGGCGGCCAGGCCGGGGAAGGGGGCGAAGATGGCGGGGCGGCGGAAGAGCGGGGGGGGAGTGATGGCGGGCATGGTGGCACGGGTTTAAAATATTCTGAGGTTTGAGGTTAAGGCTAAGGCTGAGGATAAGAGATGGGGGCAGCAAGCCCGGCATGCTCTGTGCCTGCTCCAGGCCTGGCTTGCCTTCAGGGTTCTCAACCTCAACCTTAGCCTCAACCTGCAATAGCAACATATCCAGGTTAAGATAGGAAAATAAAATCTCAGGTTTTAACATTGTCTGGTTTGTAAAGTAATGCCTGAAAACTCATCTTGGCATCGTTCTGCTCTGATCCAACCATACAACACGGCTCTACCGGCAACCGTTGCCGGGAATTTCAATTAATTATTTATACTGACGCACGGCAGGTTTTGTCGACTACAAAACTCGCCGGGTCAGTATATACTGGCATCGCTGGTTTTGTTCCTGACAAAACCACGCGTTCGCCAGTATAATCTCAAAAACGTATATGTCATGAAGAAAAAAACATTTTCGCGCTTCCAGACGCTCCCCTCAGGCCACCTTCACCCCCTTCTCCAAAACTTCCAGTGCCTCCTTGATCTGCTCCTTCACCCTATTGTGGTGCAAAACCACGGGCGGCGCTGCCCGCGCCTCGCAGTCGGAGATGCCGCAGCGCTCGCAGGTGGTGTGGACGTCCTTGATGGGCAGGTTGGGGTCTGCCAGGAAGCGGAACAGCTGCCGGAGCTTGTCGTTGACCAGCAGGCCAATGGTGACGCTGGTGCTGTTCTGGCTGTTGTTGTGGCCCTCCTTGGCGAGGCTGATGCAAAAGTAGGCGTTGGGCGTGCCCCAGTACCGGGAGATCTGGGCGCCGGCGATGGGCCGCTCCTGGTCCTCCCTGCCCTGCAGGGCGCTCAGCCGGCGGATGACGTCGATGGAGACCCAGCGCCGGCAGTAGTGCTCGTCGAGCTGGTTGGCGTGGGGGTTGTGCAGTTGCGACAGGTGCATCTCCTTGGTCATTTCGTACTTCTTCATGTCCGGTCCGGTGAAGAAGCGCAGGAAAAACAGGTCCTGTATGCCGAAGTGGCGCGGCAGGATGTTGGCCAGGCGCTGGATGAGCATCTCCGGCGTGACGTCGTATTGCTCCAGCAGGCCGAGAAACCGATCGCCGTCCCAGCGCTCCCAGCGGGCCATCTCTTCAATGTCTTTGACGATTTCCAGTTCGTCCATCAGCAGGGCGACGGAAAAATAGGATGCTTTGAAGTTGTTCAGCAGCTTGTCGAAGGAATCGGCCTCGGCCATGCGCGTCTCGTAGGGGCGTTCTTTCAATTCCAGATACTGGAAGCCGAGTTCTTTGGCCAGCAGGAAGTTCTCCTGGGCGCTGGACAGGCCCGCGTTGAGGTAAAGCACCCGGCGCCCGGGCGAATAAAAGGAACGCACCTCTTTCAGCGCGGAGTTGGCAGCCAGGAACTCCCGGTCCACTCCGATACCGTAAAAACGGGCCAGCAGCCGCTCCAGCTGCCGGGGGCGTAGGGGAGGGGACTGCAGCGCCTGTTTGTCTTCCCTGAATTGGCGCACCGCCTTTTCCAGGCCTTCGAAGTAATTGTCGTGCAGGTCCTGGTAAGACCGCAGGGCCGCCTTGTAGAAATCCTCGCCCTGAAGATGGTAATTGCGCACGATCTTGATCACCGTGCTGATGAAGGCATTGACCTTGTCGGGAGCGGCCGACAGCAGCTCCACCAGTTTGGGGACGTTGATGCCGAAGAGCTCCAGGGGGAATATTTTCAGGAAATCGGAGTGCAGCAGGCTGACAATGGGCTTCAGCCGCTTGTCGGCGTCCAGGGAGACCAGGTAGTTGTAGTCCGTATTCAGGGCCCTGGCCAACGTAATGATCTTGTCGGCCTTCGGGTACTTCCTGCCTTTTTCGATGTTGTGCAGGTAGGAAATGGCCAGCCCGGTCCGGTCCGACAGCTGCTGGTAGGAAAGGCCCTGCTGCTGGCGCAGATAGTGTACTTTTAACCCGAAGATCAGCTTGACAGTGTCCAGTTCTCTCATCATGCTGCGAATTTAATATATTTAAAAAAAATCCCACAGAGAAATTTTCTCTAAAGGAGAAAACGTGTACTTTTGCATAAGCTTTTGCCGTTTTTTATCGTTCAGGCAGAGCAAACAAGGAAGGCAACGCCCTGACGGCCGGATAGAACCAAATTACACATCCACCTCACTCGGCCGGCGCCTGCACCGCCGGGAAATTCCCATCAGGGCCTGTTTAGGTTTTGGAACTACTCATTCATAGCAACCCCCGTGGGCCAGCCTTATCCCCGGTGCCACGGCTATTTAAAAACTGGCAAAAAACATTTATTCCAATGGAGAGATTTGAGATCAAAAACCCGGCTGCCGACCTGGGAACCCTCGGCATCCGGCGCGTCAGGAAAGCCTTCTGGAACCTCAGCCCCGAAGCCCTCATGGAAGAAACGATTAAACGGGAGCAGGGCTTTCTGGCCGACTCCGGCGCACTGGCCGTCCAGACCGGCGAATTTACCGGCCGTTCCCCTATGGACCGCTTTATCGTAAAAGATGAAAATACGGCTCAGTCCGTCGACTGGGGCGCCATCAACAAGCCGATTGATCCTAAATATTTCCAGCAACTCTACCAAAAGCTCACTTCCTACTTTCAGGGCAGGGATGTTTTCGTGCGCGACGCCTACGCCTGCGCCGACGACAACTACCGCATGAACATCCGCCTGGTGAGCGAATTCCCCTGGAGCAACCTATTTGCCTACAATATGTTCCTGCGGCCGGATGAAGAAGATTTGCTGCGGTTCGAGCCGGACTGGTCCATCCTCTGCGCGCCCGGCTTCCATGCCTACTCCGACGAAGACAACACCCGGCAGCACAATTTCGCCATCATCAATTTCACCAAAAAGCAGATCATCATCGGCGGCACCGGCTACACCGGCGAGATCAAGAAAGGCATCTTCTCGGTGCTCAATTACGTGCTGCCCAAAGAGCGCGGCGTGCTCGCCATGCACTGCTCGGCCAACGTGGGCCAGGACGGCGACACCGCCATCTTCTTCGGCCTGTCCGGCACCGGCAAGACCACCCTTTCCGCCGACCCGGACCGCCCCCTGATCGGCGACGACGAGCACGGCTGGTCCGACGAAGGCATCTTCAACTTCGAAGGGGGCTGCTACGCCAAGACCATCGGCCTGACCGAAGAGAAGGAACCCCAGATCTACCGGGCCATCAAACACGGGGCCATCCTGGAGAACATCCACTTTTTCGAAGGTACCCGCACGCCCAATTACGAGAGCGACGCCATCACCGAGAATACCCGCGTCTCCTATCCGATCTACCACATCGACAACGCCCTGGAGCCGTCCGTCGGCGGCCACCCGAAAAATATCTTCTTCCTGACCTGCGACGCCTTCGGCGTGCTGCCGCCCATCAGCCGCCTGACGCCGGAACAGGCCATGTACTATTTCATCTCCGGCTATACGGCCAAAGTGGCCGGCACCGAAGAGGGCGTCACCGAGCCGCAGGCTACCTTCTCCGCCTGCTTCGGCGCGCCCTTCCTGCCCCTGCATCCCACCCACTACGCGGAAATGCTCGGCAAGAAGATGCAGGAACACGACGCCAGCGTCTGGCTGGTCAATACCGGCTGGACGGGCGGCGCTTACGGTACCGGCTCGCGCATCAACCTGAAATATACCCGCGCCATGATCGGCGCCGCCCTGCGCGGCGAGCTGGAGCAGGTGGCCTTCCACCCCCATGAGGTGTTTGGCCTGCAGATGCCCGCTTCCTGCCCCGGCGTGCCCGCCGAAGTGCTCGACCCCCGACAGTCGTGGGCCGACAAGGAAGCCTACGATGCCAAAGCCCAGGACCTGGCCGCCCGCTTTGTCCGGAATTTCGGGAAGTTTGAAGATAAAGCCAGCGAGGCTATCCGCGAAGCGGCGCCGCGCGTGCTGGAAACAGTTAAATAAAGTTCTTTCCGCAAGCCTTAACCAATAAAATACTTGTCGAAGTCTCCAGACTTCGACATAGCTGCCAGAGCTGCCTGCCGCCCGCAGGCAGCTCTTTTTGGACGCGCCAGATTCATCTGGTGCGTAGTCTTAAAACGAAGGAAACCCACTTAGGGATCACGCAACAATAACTTACCCATTTAGAGTCGTTCTTTTGCACGAAACATATTAAACCGGGAGGCACTTTCAAAAAAACGCGTAAATCGTTAATTTTTTAATTTGCTTTCCGGGCTTGCCTTTTACTCAACTCATTGATTATCAATATTTAGCGTGTTTTTCGCCTCAGTTTTTTTGTCGCAAAAAGGTTGTTTGTGACAGGGTCCGGAAGCAAAAAAACGCATTAAAATTCCGATAATATGTGGTTTTCGGGGGGGGGGCGGTGTTAAAGTGTTTATATGTTGTGTGTTGTCGCACAGCTCGTTCCGAACATATTAAAAGTTCTGAGGGTAGGAGAGCCATCCAGATTAAGGTAGGATGAACTGTGTTGAAGGCTACGTTCCAGAGGTCGTAAAGAACAACTCCGAGAGTTCACCAGCCGCCGAAGTGAAACGAAGACGGGCGTTTAAACTGTGCCCCTTGACTTCGCTTGGGGCGTTCGGCAGCCCATTGATCACAAGGAATAAGCCATGTTGCTGTGCTGCGCTTGCTGCCCTCACCCGGCCTATGTGCCCTATGTGAAAACGCCTATGTGCCCTATGTGATAAAAAAAGCGTCGGCCCCCCGCCTATATGACCTATGTGAAAACGCCTATGTGCCCTATGTGTTAAAAAAAAGCGTCGGCCCCCCGCCTATATGACCTATGTGAAAACGCCTATGTGCCCTATGTGATAAAAAAAGCGTCAGCCCCCCGCCTATATGACCTATGTGAAAACGCCTATGTGCCCTATGTGATAAAAAAAGCGTCGGACCCCCGCCTATATGGCCTAATAGTAAAAGACAATGGGACGGAAGTGATGAAAAGAAGCGTCGGACCACCGCGTAGCTGACCCTTGGGAAAACCACAAAGAGACGAGGAACTGAAAGAAACAGGTAGAGCACGGGATATGTGACAC
>JAGFJD010000166.1 GCA_024102975.1 Phaeodactylibacter sp.
ATACATCCGGGGGGAAGGAGGGGAGATTATTATGAAGAACGGGGATACGGTGCCGGTGTCGCGGAGTAAGAAGGCGGAGTTTCTGGACAGGATTGCGCGGTTGTGAGGGGGGCAGGATTGCTGCGGTAGCTGCGGTTCGCAGTTCGCTGTTCGCAGTTCGCATGTAGCCGAACAGCCCTGCGAACAGCGAGCCTCCAAAAGCGAACCGCGAACCGCGAATAGCGAACAGCGAACACCGCCCCCCTCACCCTCCATGAATCGGCTCACCTTTCCTATCCCGATCCGCAATCCACCAGAGAAAAGAGCTGTCCGCGCCGCCGATTTCGACAATTCGGTCTTTGTGGAGCATTATTCCCAATCCGTGTTCTTCGTCCCAGGTGCAGCCCATTTAGAATCCGTTCCACGCGTCCAGGATAATTTGCCCTTCCCATTCGCCCTTCCATTCGAGCTTTGGGAAGTTAGAAGAGTGAGGTAATTCAAAAGTGTCCATGATTGTTTCTTTTTCTTTTACCGGGAACCGATCTGCAATCCACGGCTGTATGGGTGCCCAAATAGCCTTGAAAAACAAATAGGCGGACATATTTAGTACTACGTTGTTACTTGGAAAATTAACCACAGAGGTCGCAGGGAGCGCAGAGTTTCAACTCTGCCTCTGCGTTATTCTGCGTGTTCTGCAGTTTAAATTCGTGAATGATCATTGCTCTAATCTTAGAAGGTTGCCATCACCTGATCACAATTACCTCCCCGGCGCCGATAATTTTACCTTCTGATTGCACTTTCCAGAAATAAATGCCATCCGCTAAGTTTTCGACCGACATGGATGGCAGTTCAGTGCCCGGCGCCAGTGCCTGGCTTTTTACAATCTGCCCTAACCCATCGCTCAGGTGCCATTCAGCGGCTCTGGCGAAAGGGGAATTACAATCAAGCACAATATGGTTGGATGCCGGATTCGGGTAAACCCGGAATCCAGCCTTTTCCAACTCCTGTGTCGCAGCATTGGCCGGCTCGCAACCGGAAGCGCTCCCGTAAAGCAGGCCTTCAACCGGATCAATATTGTTTTTTCGTTCCCGAAGCCCCAGTCCCGGTCATATATCAGGGTGCAGTATTTGCCCTGAATGACCGTGTCTTCCGTCACCTCGAAAGTGTAATAGTATGGATAATCCGGCGGGCATGGCCAATAGGCCGGCGAACATTGCACGGTACCTCCCCATCTGGCCCCTAAGGGCGCAAAGGGCTTTTGGCAAAGGAGGAAAACAGGCAGGAACAAGGCGATTGTGAGGAGCGCATTTTTTTTCATGGCAAAAGTATTTGAAAAGCGTACGTGCGGCCGCCTCCCCAAAATACTTCTTTTTCCTTTAAACCACAATGTCGCCGCCTGTTTTTTGCCTCCGCTCCGAATCTGCCTCATTTGCCCTTTGGCCGGTATATAACCAGGCTCTGTGTCGGTGCCATATTGTTGCCTGGAAGCCGCAAAAAACGCTAAAATTTGCGATAATTAGCCATAATTCTTGCTAATTCCCGCCTGAAAGGCGCCGCCTCCCGACAGGCATGCGCAAATAGAGTAGCCTCCGACAACTATAAAGCCAAAACCGCCAACCATAAAAACCCGTTTTCCCGGTTTCGTTTTAGGGGATACATTTGTGTCATCGGTATCAGATAAGAAAAAAAATCACCCATCATGACAACCACAATTGCATTTCCCAACACCTCGAAAACTGCCGAATCCCTTTCTGACGATACGCTGATCGACATGGCGCTGGCCGGCAGCCAGACGGCCTACACCCTCATCGTCCGCCGCCATGAGCGGATGCTGCGTGCCGTGATCACCCGCTACCTGAAGGAAGAAGAAGACATCCAGGAGGCCCTTCAGGATACCTTCGTGCGCATGTACCGCGCCCTGCCGGGCTTCCGGCGGGAGTGCAAGCTGAGTTCCTGGCTTTGCCGCATCGCCATCTCCACGGCCATCAACCACTACAAGAGCAAGAGCAGGCGCTATGAGCAGGTCGGCGTCGAGGCCATCCCCGAAGCCTACCACCTGGCCGGTATCCCGGAGGCGCTGGAGCGCATCGAGCGGCAGGAAGTGAGCAGGTGGCTGCGGCAGGCCATCAGCCTGCTGGCTGCCAAAGACGCATCGGTACTCAACCAGTTCTATCTCCAGGGGCTTTCCGTGGACGAGATCTGCCAGGCCACCGGCCTGACCGAGTCCAACATCAAGACCCGGCTGATGCGCGCCCGCCAGCGGCTGCGGGAAGTGGTGGAGCAGCAGTTCCACCAGCAACTGATGAATTGATTCCCCAATTGAATACGTTTGTGAAGTTGCCCGTCCTGATCTGTGATCGGACGGGCAATGTTTTTTCCCGCTCCTCGAACAAACAGGCAACTCCTGCCGGTTTAGGTATAGAATACCTTAGGTGTGATGGTAGTCCGGCACCATGGTTCTGCGGCTGGCTTAAATAGCTCCTGCCCAGCAGCAGTTCAGCTTTCGCAGGCTCCCGCCGTAATGCCAAAACACCACAAAACCGAAATACCTCACTATGATAGATGAAAAACGCCGGGCAGAGCTTCAGGGCAGCCGCCCCAAGTCCCTGGAACGCATCGTTGAAGAACAGATCGAAGAAAGCCTGGAAGAATACAAACGGAGCGATAAAGCGCTCTTCCTCTCCGCCGTCACCGCCGGGCTCGACCTCGGCTTCAGCCTGCTGGTCATCGGCGTTCTGTACACCATGTTCAGCCAGCGGCTGTCGATAGAGGCCATGCAGGTGATGCTCGCCTTTGCTTATCCCGTCGGTTTCATCTTTGTCATCCTGGGGCGTTCCGCCTTGTTTACCGAGCATACGACCCTGGCGGTGCTGCCGGTGCTGAGCGGCAAGGAATCCATTCCCGGGCTGGCGCGCCTGTGGGCCATCATCTATGCCGGCAACATGCTGGGGGGGTACATCATCGGTGCTTTCATCGCCTGGATGGGCCCGGAGATGGGCCTGGTGACCGTAAAGGCGCTGGAGGAGATCGCCCTGCACCTGGTCGAATACAAAGGCTGGGTGATCCTGGGCAGCGCCGTGCTCGCCGGCTGGCTGATGGGGCTGGTCTCCTGGCTGGCGACCTCCTCCCAGGAAACGGTGAGCCGCATCCTGGTGGTCATCATCGTAACGGCGGTGATCGGCCTGGGCGGCCTGCACCACTGTATCGTCGGCTCCACTGAAGTATTTGCCGGCCTGCTGGTATCGGAGAAGGTGACGTTGGCCGGGTACCTCGTTACCCAGGGATGGGCCACCCTGGGCAATATGATCGGCGGCGTGTTTTTCGTTTCTACCCTGAAGTTTCAGGTGGCGCAGAGTTGAGGAGGGAATGCGTGCATTCGTGGGGATACAATGGATGGTGCCAGTTTGGCCGGGCCAACATATACGCCAATACACCAATACACAAAAGATGTCTCCGCCACCACATGCAGGAAGGCATTGAACATGGAAAATAAGTTTCCGGTTTAAAAGGAAAAAAAATACATGGACACAATCTGGCAACAATTCGAAAAATCTTCAGCCTTGCTCCTTGAGAAACTGGCGGGATGGGTAGACGGCATCGTCTCCATGCTGCCCAACATATTGCTGGCGGCCATTGTGATGGGCTTGTCCCTGTTGGCGGCGCGCTACGTGAAACGGTACCTGACGAAGTTCATCGCGAAGTTTTCCGGAAACGTGGCGGTCAACCGCCTGCTGGCCAATATCGGCACGGCAGCCTTCGTGATGGTGATGCTTTTCGTTGTCCTGGGCATCCTGAAGCTGGACACTGCCCTGACCTCCCTGCTCGCCGGCGCCGGCGTCGCCGGGCTGGCCATTGGCCTGGCCCTGCAGGAGCCGATTGTCAACCTCTTTTCCGGCATCATGATGTCGGTGCGGCAATACATTAAGATCAACGACCTGGTGGAAACCAACGGATATATGGGAACCATTGAGAAAATATCCCTGCGCTCGACCGTAGTGAGAACCTTTCAGGGGCAGGAAGTCATCCTGCCTAACAAAATGGTGTACAACAACCCGCTGACCAACTACACCTCCTCCGGCCAGCGGCGGGTCGACCTCGCCTGCGGCATCTCCTACGGCGAAGACCTGGAAAAGGTGGAGCAGGTGGCCATCCGGGCCATCGAGCAAAATATCAACCACGACGAGGGCCGCCCCGTCGAGCTGTTCTTCACGGAATTCGGCAGCAGCTCCATCAATTTCGTGCTCCGCTTCTGGCTGGACCAGATCCGGCAGCCGGACTTCGTCCGGGGGCGCAGCGACGCCATCAAAGCCCTCAAGCGGGCCTTCGACCAGAACGGCATCGTCATCCCCTTCCCCATCCGTACGCTGGACTTCGGCATCAAGGGGGGAGAGAAACTGCGGGAGGCGCTGCCCCGGGAGCTATATGGTGCTTCGAACGGGGGCGGGAAGGCGAACTGAATTTGTTGGCCTATAGCAATCATACGGGAATAGGATTTATGAAGTTTGATATATGATGTGCGATGTGCGATTTGGCGCGGCGGCATGGGTGTGTTGACCGGGCCGGGCTGCACGGAGCCAAATCAAAAATTTTACCCGGAAGAGCGATAGCAAAGACGGGCGCATATCGCACCTCAAAAATCTTTTCCTCCTACCTCGCCATCCCCGCCACTTTCCTCCTGCGGGTTACCCTGGGCACGCTGCCTGCCTGCGGCGGTTTCCCTTTTACCTGCAGGCGCGAGTTGATGAAGAACACGCCGGCCAGCATCAGCAGGGCAGACAGGATCGACTGCCGGGTGATCAGCTCGTCGTTGAACGCCCAGCCGAGGAAGAGGGCTACTACCGGGTTGACATAGTTGGAGGTGGCCACCTTATCCGGGCTGACGTGCTGCAGCAGGTAGGTGAAAGCCGAAAAAGCCACCAATGAGCCAAAGACGACCAGGAACAGCCAGGACAGGCCGGCTTTCCAGGTCAGCAGGGACGGTTCGAAGCGGGTCCCGTCGCCGCTCAGGAGCGCTAAAACGAGCAGTATGCTGCCGCCCATGAGCATCTGCATGGCGGAGCTCTGCAGGCGGTCCGGTGGCAAATCCGCTTTGCTCAGGGTAACGGAGCCGTAACACCAGCTCGTCATGCTGCCAATAATGACCAGCATGCCGGTCAGGGTATCCCGGTCGGTGACGAACTGCTGCTGCCCGACCAGCAGGACCATGCCCACTACGCCCAGGGCCACGCCCGCCATCACCATAGCGCTGGGCCTTTTGGCAAAGAGCATCCACATCATAAATACCACCATCAGCGGCTGAAAGGCGATGATCAGGGCGGCGATGCCCGTGTCGACCCACTGCTCCGCCCAGACGGTGCCGCCGGTGCCCAGAGCCAGGAACAGGAAGCCCATGCGCGCAGCGGCACCCCACTGCCGGCGGGTAGGCTTGCCTGCCCCCCGCGCCGAGGTAATGGCGTACAGGATGGCGCCCGCTACCAGGAAACGGCTGCCCGCCATCAGGAAGGGCGGAATGTCCTGAATGGCAAAGTAGTTGAACAGGTACGTGCTGCCCCAGATAAAGTAGATAGCAGCAAAGGAAGCGATGATGAGGCTCCCCTGGGATAGCTTGATTTGTCGTTGCATTGGCCTTAAAATCAGAAGAGTGTGTTACAAAAAAGCGGGGTTACGGAAAGTCGTCAGACGACTCAAAGTCGCAAAGTCGCACGAAAGTCGTCAGACGACTGATAAAACCCGCGAATATGTCACGCACTCAAATCAGAACAGCCGCTCAGGCGCATCCCGGCAGCTGCGAATGAGGCCGCAATTTAAGGGGAATTTTGATTTGGTGCCTGGAAAATTAGTGGAGGGCGGGTTTGGCTGAGTGTGGCTATATTTGTGTTTGGAAATAGATTATCTTTCAGTAGTTTTAAGTCTTAAAGTCGGCGAACCATGTCACGCAGAACCCTCCAGATTCTCAATGTCCTCGGCCTTGTGCTGGTCCTCGTTTTCAACACGCTGGCCAATGCCCTGCCCATCAACGGCTACACCACCGGCGAGCTGTCGGCACTGTATCCCAACCTGTTTGTGCCGGCTGGCTTTACCTTCAGCATCTGGGGCCTCATTTACCTGTTGCTGCTGGGTTTTGTCGTTTACCAGTTCACCCGCCCGGCGGTGGAGGCGGGCGTCCCGCAGCGCATCGGCCCCTGGTTTTTCCTGTCCTGCCTCTTCAACGCTTCCTGGATACTGGCCTGGCACTACCTGCTGCCTGGCCTTTCCCTGCTCATCATGCTGGCCCTGTTGGGCAGCCTTATCCTGGTCTACCGGCGGGTATACGCAGCGCCGGCCCTGGAAGCCGGCGGGTACCGCTGGTGGGTAGAGCTGCCCTTCAGCGTCTACCTGGGCTGGATCACGGTGGCTACTATCGCCAATGCGACGGCGGTGCTGGTAGCCCTGGGCTGGAACGGCGGCGGCATCCCGGAAGCTGCCTGGACGGTAATTATGATCGCAGTAGCGATAGGCATGGGCCTTTGGTTTGCCTGGCGGGAGGCTGATCTGTTCTATCCGCTGGTGGTGGCCTGGGCCTTGGTTGGCATCATCGCCCGGCGCAATTCGGAAGCGGCGGAAATGGCCTTTCCGGCGATCGTTATTGCAGCGGCGGCAGGGATCGGGCTGCTGGGCGCCAGTGTGATCAGAAAAGCTGTACAGGCGGGAAAAGGGTAATCGCCGGAGGGCCGCCCCTGGGCAGGCTGAGCGAAAATATGCGAAATATCCTTATCTTTGAATACCCTCCCAGTACTCAGTTAACTGATTAATGACCGGCCCATGAGATGTTTTTTCACTCTGCTCCTCCTGCTTCACGGGGTTCTTTCTGTGAGTGCGCAGGGCGCTGAGGCCCCGCCTTCCGGCGAAACTGCTGATACTGCCGCCTCTGCCGGGCGGATAAAAAAACTGTACGTCCTGCCCCTCGTCAGCTATTCTCCGGAGACCTCCCTCCGGCTGGGCACGGCGTCGGTTTTCCTGTTCCGGCCAGCCGGCTGTTCAAGTAACACCCAGTTGTCTTCCATCAAAGTCCCGCTCACGTACACGCTTAACCAGCAGCAGAAAATCCGTTTTTCGTACGAAATATTCCTGAACGACAACCGGCATATCCTCGACGGCTTCGTCCAGTGGCAAAAATTCCCGTTCTTCTTTTACGGTATCGGCGCGGAAACAGCGGAGGAAGACGAAGAAACGTATACCAGCCGGACTATTGGCGTTCAGGCCAGCTATTTGAACAACGTAGCCCGGCGGTTTTTCCTGGGCGCTCAGCTGTCGTGGATCAACAGCAAGGTCCTGGAGCGGGAGCCGGGCGGCCAGCTCAGCCAGGAAGGGAACATTGCCGGCAGCGCGGGCAGCGTGTCGGCCGGCGCGGGCCTGATCGTGCGCTACGACAGCCGCGACAACAACCTCAATGCCGGGCGTGGCATGTACCTGCAGTCCAGCCTGACTGCCTTTCCGGAGAGCTTCGGCAGCGATTTTGCCTTCACCAAGCTGGAGGTCGACTTTCGCAGGTTCCTGCGTCCCTTCCGGAAACACGTGCTGGCCTTTCAGGTGTTCGCCGAGTACAACTGGGGCAACCCGCCTTTCGAGCTGCTGGCCCTGCTCGGCGGCGACGAGCTGATGCGCGGCCACTACGAAGGGCGCTTCCGCGACAAAACCTTCTGGGCCGCCCAGGCGGAATACCGCCTGCCCATCAACCGCCCGGACTGGTTCGGGGGCAAGGAGAAACTGGGCTTCTGGCAGCGCTGGGGCCTGGCGGGCTTCGCTGGCCTGGGAACCGTAGCGCCTGGCCTGGACGGGCTGGCAGACGGCAAATTCAAACACTCCCTGGGGTTGGGCATCCGCTACCTCGTCCTGCCCAAAGAACGGGTCAACATCCGCGTCGACTTTGGGTTCGGGACCCAGCGGCCGGGGTTTTATTTTAATGTGCGGGAGGCGTTTTGAGAAGGCTTATTCCTGCCTGCCTGCGTTACGGCCTGGCATGCAAAAAATGCGTTGCTCATCAAACTGACGGCATACGCTCCGGGTTTTCATAGTACGCCCCGCAACCAGACCACTGGACATTTTGGGGGCTACTTGTGTAAAGGTGTGAAAGTGTAAACGTGTAAATGATTGGGAGCCAATTTCTTTTACACCTTTACACGCTTACACTTTTAAACGGACCAGAAAATGTC
>JAGFJD010000185.1 GCA_024102975.1 Phaeodactylibacter sp.
GTCAGCGCATTGCCGTTGCGGAACAGGGCGTAGTACTGCCGCAGCCCGTCCCGGAAGGCCTGGTCTCCTACCTGCCGGCGCAGCATGTGCAGCACCCAGGCGCCTTTCTGGTAGGAGTTGGGGTTGAGCAGGGCGTTCCAGTCATTGACAGTAGTGTCCACGACGGGCGCCATCTTCCGGTTGGAAAAAGCCACCACCTGCTGGCGCTCCGTCTGCAGGCGGTCCGCCAGCCGCTGCCTGCCGTATTTGTGTTCCATATACAGGTCGGCCCCGTAGGTGGCGAAGCCTTCGCTGAGCCAGATGTGGAACCAGTTCTGCTCCGAGGCGCTGTTGCCGAACCACTGGTGGGCCACCTCGTGGGCGATGAGCGCCTCCTCGGAGCGGCCGCCGTCCACGGAATTTTCGTAGTAGAAGATGTTGCTGGCGTTTTCCATGCCCCCGTATCGGGTTTTCGACTGCACGTTGGCCAGCTTGCGGTAGGGATAGGGGCCGATGTAGTCGATGAAGAACTGCAGGACTTCCACCGCCAGGGCGTAGTCGTAAAAGCCAGCCTCCCGGTCCTGGCGGTACACCCAGCTGGTTACCGGTATGCCGGCCACGTCGCCGGCGTACTGTACGCCGAAGCGGGCTGCCCCGATGACCGCCACCTTCATGGGCAGAGGGGTGGTTTCCCGCCAGTGGGTCAGCTTCGTTTCGTCGTCCAGGTTGGTCTCTTCCAGCTGGATGCCGTTGGCCACCACCTGATAATGGTCGGGCGCCGTGACGATAAAGTCCACCGAGGCTTTGTCAGAGGGATGGTCCACGCAGGGCAGCCAGTGGCGGGCGCGGTTGGGCCAGTTGTCGCCGAAGAAGGTGCGGTCGCCGTGCTTGTTGCGGTCGATGATCAATCCGTCGGCGGGGATGCCCTGGTAGAGGATGCGGAAGGTGCGCTCTTCGCCGGGCTGGACCGCCGGCTTCGGAGAAAGGGTAAGCATTTCGCCCTCGTGGCGGTAATCCACCGGGTTTTCCTCTTCGCGCACGGCCATCACCTGCATGCCTTTGCCGTCCTCGCCCCGTTTCACCAGGTCAAGCGTGAAAGTGGATAAGGGCCGGAGGAATTTGACCGTCACCTGGGCAGAGGCGGTGACCTGGTCTGTTTTGTCGGAGAGTTCTAGCTGGAACGTGTAGTGCTGCACGTCCAGGTCGGCCAGGCGGGGGATGGCGGCTTGGGCAGCGGCCGGGAAAGCGGCGAACAGGCAGAGGAGGAAGGACAAGCAGGCATGGCAATGGCGCATGGCAGTGGCGTTTTAGGTAAAAATAAATTGCTTCTGCATATTTTCAGGTTTTTGTATGAGGAATTTATTGAGATCGCCCTCAACCTCAACCTCAACCTCAGCCTCAATCTCAGCCTCAACCTCAACCTCAGCCTCAGCCTCAACCTCAGCCTCAACCTCAACCTCAGCCTTAATCCCCCCTTCCCTAAACAATCATCATATTTCTTTTTATCTTAAGCCCGAAAAAGCCAAGACCTGATGCCAACACCTTTGCCCCAACTCCGCAAAACCTGGAAAAAACAACTGGCCGACAACCAGTGGAGCGCTCTGTTCGACAGCATGCAGGCTCACCTGCAGGGCGAGGCGGCCAACGAGCTGCTGCTCCAGCAAAGCCGCTACCAGGACGCTTATCAGCGGCAGATGAGGGGCGCGCTGTCCACTGACAATGCCAACCTGGTTTTCAACCAGGCTCGCGAAGCCCTGATCGCCCTGATCGGCAGGCTCAGCGAAGGCGACCTGGGCGGCGGCGGCCCTGCCGAAGATTTGCTCGACATCCTGGTGCGCGGGCTGCGCGTGGACATCCCCCTCACGCTCCTCTACCTGGTCAATTGCGACCGCCGGCAATCCCTGCGTTTCTTCCGCCGCTGCTTCGGCCGCTGGCAGGAAGCGCCCTGCCGCTTCCAGTTCTACTACATCCTGGCCTGCCCCACCCAGGAGCCGGAGGGCTTCGCCGAGCGCCTGGTCTACGAACTGGCGGGCCAGTACGCCGACAGCCACTTCCACAGCGTCAATTACCGGAGTTGGGACGGCGACGGGCGGGCGCGCATCGAGCCCCTGCCCCTGGGGCTGACCGCCAGCGACGCCAAAGAAGGCTTCAAAAAATACTTCGCCGAGCGCTTCAGCCTGGGCGGCGCCAGCTTCGAGCAATACCTGCGCACCGGCCTGCCCCGCCTCCGGTGGGAGTTCGTGGCCACCGCCCTGTCCGTCACCGCCGGCGACTGGGATCCCGACATCATGGAGGAATACCTGCAGTGGCTCATGGACGCCTTCTCGGAAGCCGAAGGCCAGACGCCTACCTTCCTCTTCTTCTTCGTCATCTGGCTGAAAAACGCCCACCTGCCGGAGAAAATCCGCCGCTACGATCGCGAAGCCCTGGAAAGCGTGCAACAGCTGGTGGGAAGCAACGAGAAACGCGCCGCCCTGATCTCCCCCCTGCCGCCCGTGCCCGCCGACGACCTCGAGGAGTGGCTGGAAAAGCTGGGCGGCGTCGACCAGGTGCAGAAGGACAACATCATAAACGCCATCGCCGCCGGCCTGCAGGGCGACGAGCTGGCCCGCTTCCAAAGCCCGGACAAGCTGCTGGACATGGAGCGCATCGAAAACCTGCAGGAGCGGGTGTGGCACCACTTCGTGGCGCGATCATCTTGATCGCTGGCCTAAACGGGAGACGGCGGACGGCAGACGGCGGACCCTCTCCCCCTCCTTCGGAGAGCCTGTCCCGCACCCAAAGGGTCGGGAGGGTCGGGGGGAGGCTCACTCGACGGCATTCAACAATATACCAATATCCCAAAGAGATGCCTTTGTCACTACAATACAACAATTGCACAGGACGGCAAACAACCTGAAACCAGCCCTCCCGAATGCACTTATATACTTATACACTTATACACATAAAAATGACGCCCCTATACAACCTCGACAAAACGCAGCCCCGCCAGCCCCTGCCGCCCTTCGAGCCCAACCCGAGGCTCAATGACCCGGCCCTGTACGAGCCGTCGGCAGCGCTGGCCGACGCCGTCAACGTGGCCCTGATGCTGGGCCAGCCCCTGCTGGTGACCGGCGAGCCCGGCACCGGCAAAACCGAGCTGGCCCGCCACCTGGCCTGGTACTTTGACCTGGGCGAGCTCATCCGACTCAACGTGCAGACCACCTCCACGGCCGGCGACCTGTTCTACAGTTACGACGCCCTGGCCCACTTCCAGTACAGCCAGAACCAGGCCGAAGCCCTGAGCGCCGACGAGCTGGAGCGCCGCTTCGTCCGCTACCAGGCGCTGGGCAAGGCCATCGTCTCCGGCAGCCGCCGCGTAGTATTGCTCGACGAGATCGACAAGGCCCCCCGCGACCTGCCTAACGACCTGCTGGCCGCCCTGGAAAACCTGGAGTTCTACGTGCCGGAAATCGACAAGACGTACCGCGCCGCCCCGGCCAACCGCCCGGTGATCGTGCTGACCTCCAACAGCGAGAAAAACCTGCCCGACCCCTTCCTGCGGCGGGTGGTGTACTTCCACATCACCTTCCCCGCGGCGGACAAGCTGCTGAAGATCGTCTCGGCAAAGGTGCCGGGCTTCGCCGAAAATAAACTGCAATACCTCATCGGCCACTTTGAGGACATCCGCGACGACAGCTCCCTGAAGCTCCAGAAAAAGCCGGCTACCGCCGAGCTGATCCAGTGGGCCTACCTGCTGCAGCAGTCCGGCTTCGACCCGGCAAAACTGGAACGGCCGAAACAGATGAGCGCAACGGAACGGCAGCAACTGCTGGGCTCCTACTCGGTGCTGGCGAAGACGAGGGAGGATTTGAGGGCGTTGAGGGGGAGAGTGTAGGGGAAATGGGTGGAAATGGGTGGAAATGTATGGAAATGAGTGGAAATGTATGGAAATGTATGGAAATGGGTGGAAATGGGTGGAAATGTATGGAAATGTATGGAAATGGGTGGAAATGTATGGAAATGTATGGAAATGGGTGGAAATGTATGGAAATGTATGGAAATGGGTGGAAATGAGTGGAAATGAGTGGAAATACATTGCCGGCCCGAAGAGTCTGTTCCGGCGCGAGTTCTTAAACCTGACTTGCATCATTAAAGAAACACAATAAAACAGGGCTTCGAGGCGAAAGCCTTTCCGGCTTCCGCCTTCGAACTTCCAATTTCCGCCTTCGAATTATGCCTGCACAGCTCAAATACCGCCTGCTCGCCGGCCTGCTCCGAGAACTCCGGGAGCGGGAAGGCTACCCCCTGGCGCCCGACAAGCTGCTGCAGGTACAGGAGCTGATGCGCCGCCTGCCCGCCGACGTGCCGCCCGAGCGCCTGCGTAGCCTGCTGGCGCCCCTCTTCGCCACCGAGCCGAAGCAGCAGCAGCGCTTCTACGAGCTGTTCGATCAGTGCCTGGCGGAGGCGCGGGCGGTCTTTGCGGAAGAAGAGGAAGAGCAGCCCGCCGGGACGGCGGAGCAGGCAGAGGCACAAAAGGGCGAAACCCGCTGGCGGCGCCTGCTGCTGGCCTTCCCGCCCCTGCTGGCCCTGCTGGCCGGCCTGGCGTGGGACGGCGAGCTGCAACCCCGGTACGCCAACCCCACCCTCTGGCTGGCCGCTGCCGTGGCGCTGGGTACTGCCGGGGCCGCCTGGAAGCTGCTGAAAAGCTGGCCGAGGCGGGCCGGCTTCCTGCTGCTGACGCTGGCCCTGGGCGCCGCCGGGCTGTGGCTGAAGCCCCGGCTTTTGCCGGCGCCGGACGTGCCGGTTTCGTATACGATTTACGCCTCCGTCGATGCCGGCGACACCCTGAGGCAAAGCCTGCTGCGGCCCGGCGGCGCCGACACCGCCCGCCTGCTCTACGCCAGCCCCCTCGAAGCAGCGGAAACGGCCCTGGGCGGCCGCTTCCGCGTGGACAGCAGCGGGGTGGGGGCCTACGCCGCAGGGGCGGAGGCCGAACCGGGGCGCGTTGACAGCCTCACCGCCTACCTCACCTACGCTCGCGGCACCGACACGGCGTATTGGGTAGCCACCATCAACGAACCGCCGGCGCCGGCGCCGCCGGAAGACACCAACCGCATCGAAGAGTTAGGCCTGCCTCCTGTCCGGGACATCGCCGAGCTGCAGGTCGACCCCGCCGCCGACCGGCGTTTCCGGTTTTACCGCGACTACGAATGGCCGCTGAAGGCCCTGCTGCTCCTGCTGCTCGGCGCGCTGGCCTGGGCAGTGGCCCGCTGGGACCAGTACCGCCGCGCCCGGGTGGTAGCCGAGCTGCGGCGGCCCAGCCGCCCGCCTTACGTTTGGCAG
>JAGFJD010000201.1 GCA_024102975.1 Phaeodactylibacter sp.
CAAAAATTTGCTCTCCAAACAATAATCAAAATAAAAGTTAGTGTATACAGCTAAAATCAAAATAACTAACTGACAACCAGTTAGTTGCAACTATTTTTGACCTACCCCGTAGTAAACTCACGCTAGATGAGGAAGTAAGCCTTGAAAAAATTCGGAATTTAAAACAGAAACTTTACCAAACCCAGGTAGATGACCATGTGATCCTTTATGTTGCCGGCCATGGCCTCATCGATGACAGCCTGGACTACTACCTGGCTACGTACAACACTGATTTTTCCAACCCCCGGCTAAACGGCATCCCCTACAAAGCGTTGGAAAACCTGCTCGACAGCATCCCCGCCCGTCAGAAACTTATACTCATGGACGCCTGCCATTCCGGCGAGATAGACAAGGAAAGTGTGAAATTAATCCGGAAAAAAAATACTATTGACGGAGAAGTGCGCTTCCGTTCTTTTGGCAGGTCGCCTGTGTACAAAAAATTAGGCCTCGAAAACTCCTTTGAACTGATGAAAACCCTTTTTGTCGACCTGCGCCGGGGGACCGGCGCGAGCGTCATCTCCAGCGCCAGCGGGGTAGAATTTGCCATTGAAGGAGAAAAGTGGAAGAACGGGGTGTTTACCTATGCTCTTTTGAAAGGCCTTCGGGAGATGGAAGCCGACCTCGACGAAGATGGAAGGATCCTGGTTTCCGAATTGCAACATTATGTAGAGGCCGAAGTCCCCAAATTAACGGACAACCACCAACGGCCAACAATGCGGGTAGAGAATATTTCGAATGACTGGCGAGTGTGGTGAAAAACTAATCCTTAAACCCAATGACATATGAAAAAAACACCTGTAATCATTCTTCTGGTTGTAGTCTCCGCTACCTCCTCTCATATCAACAACACTAAAAGCTTTGCCGGCCTCAATGCCGCCCCTATCGCTGAACAAGCGCAGGATTGTCAAGGCAAAACTATTCTCACAGGCTACCATTCTAACGTTGGACATGCAGGCGTACATACCCCAAAGCCGCCCTTGGGCCCGTACACCCCCGAATCGAGTTCGGGGCAGGCTGTACGCGACTCAAGACAGGCGTACATAACCCCGGCAATCTCTGGACAGCCCTGGACAGGCAGCCTGCTCACAGACACCCTCTCCACCTACACCGTCATCAAAGCCAAAGGCAAAATCCGAAACACCAGCACCAAAGAGTGGCTGAAGCCCCTCAGCCAATTCTCCGGCAAAGACACGTTGTCGTTCGACACCAAAGACGCCCGCCTGGCGTTGATCGGCCAGGATAAAAAAACATATATAGCTGGGCCCCGCAGCGATTTGGCCAGTTACATCCTCAAGCCGGTAACCAGCCGGTTTGGCACCCGGCCAGGCAAAATCCTGAACTACATTTCTTTCCAGCGCTACCTTGCTGGCCAGGAGCTGCTGATCCTGGGCGGCCGCCTTGCCATTGAAGTCGGCGGAGAAGAATTCCCCATGGACGAGCAACACTTCTTTTATATCCGCTACAGCTGGAGGGGAGAAACGATAAACAAACGGTTGAGGCATTCGGGAGACAAGCTGATCATCGATAAAGAAGAACTCTACAAAGTAGACGAAAAGCCGATTACTCAAAGCGAAGTTGCAGGCTATGTCCTGTACTATTACGATGCCGGGGAGCAAACCTCCTTGAAAATAAACGAGTTCACCCCGGTTTTTCCGGATGAAAGGGCACTAAAGGAAGAACTGCGGGCAATCATCAGCGCGTTCTCTCCCCCGGCAACCGAAAAAATAAAAAGTGCCGTTGAGGATTACCTGTTCGACCAGTACGGTGTGCCGGAAAAGGCAAATCTGAATGAGTGGTTAGAAGCCAATTTTAGCTTTTGATGCTGGATTTTCTTCAGACAGTAGCCACTTGCCTAATTACTGAACTATAAACCATAAAAATGAGAGCCCATTTCACCCCCCTGTTCCTAATGGCGACGCATCCAGGTCAAACCTCACGTTAAACTATTACCTGGCTACGAGCAGCACCGATTTCAATGATCCCGGGAGTATAGTGAATTGCCCGTAATTAACCACTCAAAAAATCCTATATGAGAAACTTAAACTTATCCTTTTATATCTTCGCCCTCCTGCCGGCCAGCCTGTTCGCCCAGGGCCCGTTCTTTACCCATTTCTACGGCAACGAAGCCTTGTTCAACCCCGCCCTTACCGGCTACCGGGGCGCGCTGAGCATTGGCCTGAAGGCCAAGCAACAATGGAATAGCAAAGGCGTAGAAGGGTACGAAACCTACCAGCTGGCGCTCGAAGAGAGCATGCCCTGCAACTTTTTCGACTACGGCCTGTCGCTGATGCAAGATACCGAAGGAGCGGGGATGCTGCGCACCCAGCAATTCGGCGGCATGCTGGCGGCGCCGCTGCGGCTGTCTCCAGCCAGCGCGAAAAACATCGCCCAGCTCCGGCTGGGGATCGGCCTGCACTGGGGCCGGCAGTACATCGACTACAGCCGCCTGTTGTTCATCGACCAGCTCGACCCCAAGTACGGGCTGCTGGGGGCGGACGGCCTGCCCATCCCTACCGCCTTCACCCCGCCCAACGAAGGGTATTCCAACTGGTACTTCCAGCCTTCCGGCGGCGCGGCATTCCGCTACATCGTCAACCCCCGCGGCAAGATTTCCACCAATATAACCGCCGGCTTCGCCATTCACAACCTGGTGCCGTGGACGGGCGCCAACGGCCGCGGGCACTCCTGGTCGGTGCTGGGGCTGGGCACGCCCACCATCCCCCGCCTCGCCTTTTTCCTGCGCGCTGAACAGGTGGCCGGGAAATTCGGCAGGAACTACCTCTCCGTGCGCCCGCAGGTGTTCTTCCAGAGCCAGCGCGGCATTGCCTATATGGAGGGCGGCGCAGACGTGTCCCTCAGCCGCCAGTTTGCTGCCGGGCTGTACTTCCACGCCAGCCGGCCCAACGAGGGGCAGCCCAGCACCAACTGGGGCAGCGTACAGCTCGAAACAGCCCTATTCGCCGGCGACGCCACGCGGATCGACCTGGGTTTTGGCTACGCTTATAATGTCTCCGGCCTGCGCAACTTCGTCGGCAACGTCTACGAGGTGACCCTGCGCTTTAACTTTTACTCCAGCCCGGTGTGCAGCCTGGCCGGCCAGCCGCTTTCGGACAACCCCAACCGGTATGCGGATTGCTACACCTTCCTGGAAAGCGCCGGAAAAAATAAAGTGTACGAAAACATCTGGTACCGGGCCAACCGGTGAGAGTAACCAGCTCATGGTGTTCGAAGTAACCGATAAATTCCTTAACGCTTTGCAAGCTTGCGATATGAAACACATCACAACCCGATTCATCGCCTTTGCCTTCGCTTTGGCTGCTGCCGGCAGCCTGCCCGCGCAGGACATCATATGCCCTTCCACCGCCTGCGGCAACCTCAATGTCAACTTCAACAACGCCGGAGAGGTCGTCTTCTGCGAAGGCTCCACCATCACGCTAATGAACGAAAGCGCCGACGGCTTCGACTTTTTCATCTTCGACTGGGGCGACGGGGCTATAGATACCCTCTACAATTACAACGATGCCCAGCACGAATACGACATCCCCGACAGCCTGGTCTGCGAGCGGCCCCAGACGGCGTTCAGCGTCTCCTTTACCGGCATCGCCCTGTGTGCCGAAGGCAACAGCTGCCAGTCGGGGTCCTATACTTTCGGCATCAAGCTGAAGGAAGAGCAGCCAGATTTGTACAAGCGCTTAGTCGGGGTCCTATACTTTCGGCATCAAGCCCGAGCCGCTGGCGCGCTTTTCCGTGCCGTCCACCCTCTGCGTAAACACCCCCTTCACTCCCCTGGACGCCAGTTGCCACGCCCTCGAGTACGAGTGGGATTTTGGCGACGGCGGCACTTCCACCCTGCCCAACCCAGGTTACCAATATGACACGCCGGGCACCTACGAGATTACCCTCACCGTTTCCAACACCTGCGGTTCGGACACCTATACCGAAGAAGTCGAAGTGGTGGGCCCGCCGGCTGCCGCTTTCACCCAAAGCTCCGGCGGCGGCTGCGCCAATTCCATCGTCGATTTCATGGACGGGTCCAATGTGTTCAGCAATACCAGCTGGAGCATTACGCCGGACGGCGACGCCTACTGGTGCTTCACAGATACCCTCATGAACAACAGCTCCGACAATATTTCCGTATTGTTCAAGCAGGCGGTTACCTACACCGTCACCCTCACGGCCAGCAACGTATGCGGGCAGGACGTGGAGACGGTACAGCTCACCTTTGCCGAAGCGCCCGAGGTAGGCCTCGGTGCCCCGCCGCCCGCCTGCAATGAGTCAACCATTACTGCCGCCGACCTCGGCTTCAGCATCATGGGTGCGTACAACGATATCACCTGGATTTTTGAGAATGGCAACCCGGCAACCGCTACCGGGCCGGATTTCGGCCCCGTCACTTTTACCGAAAGCGGCGCCGTCCACCTGACCGTCACCGGAGACTGCGGCGACCTGGAACGCTCTGTCGACGTAGTGGTCAGCCAAAGCGTAGATATTGATATCACACAACCTGCCACCTATTGCAGCGGCTCCGGCCCCGACACCTTGCAGTTTACCCCCGGCGGCGGTGCCTGGAGCGGAACCGGCGTCAGCACAGCCGGCATATTCAACCCGTCGGTAGGCGCAGGCACCTACGTGCTCACCTACCGCCTGAACAATGCCCCCTGCAATGACGAAGCAACCGTGACGGTTACCGTCGAAGATTCCGAGGCCGTTACCACTACCAGCCGCTCCTTCTGCACAGACAGCCCGGCGGAGAACCTCCAGGCCACCCCCGGCGGCGGCACCTGGTCGGGCGACGGCATCACCAACCCCGACAACGGGACATTTGACCCTGTGGAAACCGGCAACGGCGTTTTTTACCCCGTTTATACCTACATTGACGGCAACGGCTGCGTCGTCACCTCCAGCCCCGCCATTACCGTAGAAGCCCCGCCTCAGCTGGCCCTGCCGGATACGGTGCCGCTCTGCCTTACCGATGCGGACGTGGACCTGCAGGTGGCCATTACC
>JAGFJD010000216.1 GCA_024102975.1 Phaeodactylibacter sp.
CCGAAAAGCTGCCGGTATCCCCAGCCATAATAGCTGGAAGAGATCAGTATGCTGACGGGGAAAGCGTAAATTACTGCTCCCGGAAAAAAGAGGAACAGCAATTGCACCGGCAGGCCGATGGCCGACAGCTCCGCCGACCAGAAAGAAGCCATGACAAGGTGCTCGGCATAGTTGTATTTTCTTTTCCGAAAGAACCAGTAACCGACCAGGCCAATGAAGGGCAGCGTAATAATGGCCACCAGGTTGAGGTATTTTTTAATTTCTTCCTGGATCTTTTGCTGGCGGGCTACCGCTTTTTCGTCTGGCTGCAGCCCCATAGCGTCGTTTTGCAACTGCAGGATCTCACTCTGTTGCAGGTCATAAACACCCGACACCAAAGTGATGACTGTCACCACCGTCACAATAATGAACAGATACCGTACCGGATGGTAATAGCGTTTGCGTCTGCCTTCCAGGTATTCCCGGGCTACTATGCCGGGGCGGGTAAGCAAAGCCCGCAGGGTGTACCAGAACCCCCGCTCCACATTGGTCAGCGTCTCTATAATTGACCTTATGATATATTTCAGGGTGATCCGCTCCGTTAGCGCCTTCTGCCCGCATTGGCTGCAGTAGGGGCCGGCCAGCGAGGCTTCACAGTTTTTACATTGCTCCATTGGGTGTGTGGCCTCTTTTTCCTTTAAATTGTTCCAAAAATAGAGAAAATACACCGATAAGTGCCTGGACAGGAACAATATAACAATTTAACCATATAACGATTTGCTCCGAGCCCAGTGAATAAAGACGCTTACGCCTTGCTACCAAAGCAGGCCGTGTTGAACTAAAATTATCCAGGCACTTACACCAATGCACCAATACACCAATACACCAATACACCAATACACCAATGCACCAATACACCAATGCACCAATACACAAACCCCTCCGCATCCTCATCACCGGCCCGGAATCCACCGGCAAGAGCCTCCTGGCGCGCCGCCTGGCCGAACGCTACCAGACGGTTTGGGTGCCCGAGTACGCCCGCGCCTACCTCGAAAATCTCGGCCGGCCCTACCGGGAAGAAGACCTCCTGCACATCGCCCGGGGCCAGCTTCAGGTGGAGGATTTTCACGCTCAGTTCGCCCGCCGCATCCTGCCCTGCGATACCGGTATGCTCGTCCTTAAGGTCTGGTCGGAGTACAAATACGGCCGCTGCCACCCCTGGATACTGGAAGAACTGCAGCGGCGCTCCTACGGCCTGTACCTGCTTTGCGGCACCGACGTGCCCTGGGAATATGACCCTCAACGGGAAAACCCCAATGAGCGGGAGGAACTCTATGCCATCTATAAACGGGAGCTCGAAATATTGGGTGTACCCTTTACGGAATTGTGGGGTGGGGTGGAGGAGAGGGTGGAGGTGGTTGATGGGTTGCCCGTCTTCGCTGAGGCTCAGCCGGGTAAAATTGGTTGATGGGTTGATTGGGTTGATGGGTTGATGGGTTGATGGGTTGATTGAGTTGATGGGTTGATTGGGTTGTACAATTTGAGCAATAAACCAAGAGCCAATTGCGGCCGTAACCTTCCAGCGCCCGCCTGCTGTGCCATCGCCCGGCTGGTTTTCAAAACCTGGAGGCGTTTTGCCAGGAGTGACAAAAGGACAATATCCAGCATCTCCGATAAACGCTGCCGGGTTAGCAGAACCAGGAACCTGGCTGGAAACCCGGCAGGTTGAATGGCTTTCACAAGGCAGGCCTATTCAAAAAAAGGAATGCACAAGCCTCGATCAAACAATAAATTCCTACCTTTGTTACCACTACAAACAGGTCAACTGACGAAGGCAGTACTTCTGTCCTTCAGATCTTCGGTAGTCAATCATTTCTATGGTGCTTTTGGATACTTGGATGCTGCTCCCAATCAGCCTTCCGACTTCGCACTTCCGACTTCCGACTTCGCACTTCCGACTTCCGACTTCGAAACAGTTGCCTGCAAACACTCATCTGGGGTGCCTCGCACAGGCGAGGCTGAGATCATACCCATGGAACCTGTCCGGGTAATGCCGGGAAGGGAGATGAGGGATGCTGTTAGAGACAGTAAATCCTTCCAAATGGTATGAGGCGGGCCGCCTGCCCGCAGTGAAGCTATACGCCGGGCCAGCCCCGGGTTCCGGCGACTGTTTCACCAAAATTTTCTGTATTGTTATGATCAAGTTTAAACCAGCCCCGGCTACCGGCCTGAAGCGGGCCATGCCCTGCCCCCGTACACGGGTGAACTCACGGCCTGTCTCGCACAGCTTCAAGCCCGGCCAGAGGCCCGTACACCCGTACACGCTGAAGACACGGCTTAGCCTCCCCCTGCTTTCCAGCTCCAGGCAAAAACTCCTGGCCCTCACCGTTTTCCTTTTCCTGTCTGCCGCTGCTTCGGCTCAGTGCGTCCTTGCCGGGCAGGTGGCCGACGAAACCGGGCAGCCCCTGGCGGGCGCCAACGTCCTGGTGGTGGAAACCAAACAAGGGGACGCCACCGGCGAAGACGGAACCTACCGCATATCCGGCCTGGAACCCGGCGACTACACCCTCCGGCTGACCTACATCGGCTACGAAACGGCCACCCGGAAAATCGCAGTGGCGAAGGGCCAGAACCTCCTGGAGCTGGACATCCGCCTGCAGCCCCGCGCCGTACAGGTCGACGAGCTAATCGTCCGCGCCACCCGCGCCGGCGAGAAGGCGCCCATGACGTACACCAACCTCGACGCCGAAACGATCGAAAAGAGCAACCTGGGGCAGGACGTGCCCTTCCTGCTGCGCTGGACGCCCTCGGCGGTGGTCACCTCCGACGCCGGCACCGGCATCGGCTATACCGGCATCCGCATCCGCGGCACCGACCCCACCCGCATCAACGTCACCATCAACGGCATCCCGCTCAACGACGCCGAATCGCAGAACGTCTTCTGGGTCGACCTGCCCGACTTTACCAGCTCGGCGGCCGACATACAAATCCAGCGGGGCGTGGGGGCCTCCACCAACGGAGCCGGCGCATTTGGCGCTTCCATCAACCTCAATACGGCCCAACTGCGCACCGAGCCTTACGCCGAAGTCAACGGCACCGTCGGCTCCTTCAATACCCAAAAGGCCAACCTGCAGTTCGGCACCGGCCTGCTGAAGGACAGGTTCACCGTCGACGGCCGCCTGTCGCGGATCACCTCCGACGGCTACATCGACCGGGCCACGGCCGACCTGCAGTCCTACTACCTCTCCGGCGCCTATATGGGCGAAAAGAGCAGCCTGCGCTTCATCACCTTCTCCGGCCACGAGGTGACCTATCAGGCCTGGTATGGCGTGCCGCCCCAATTCCTCGACAACGAGGACGAGCGCACCTTCAACCCAGCCGGCATGGAAAAGGAGGGCGAACCCCACGACGACGAGGTGGACGACTACCGCCAAACCCACTACCAGCTGCTCTACAACAACCAGATGCACCCCAACTGGAACCTCAACCTGGCCCTGCACTACACCCGCGGCCAGGGCTTCTTCGAACAGTACAAGGCCGATCAGGCCCTGGCCGATTACGGCCTGGACAACATCGGCATGGGCGGGGAGGTGGTCAGCACCACCGACCTCATCCGCCGCCTGTGGCTGGATAACGATTTCTATGGAGCGGTCTACGGCCTGAATTACCAGTCGCCTTCCGGAAAACTGGACGCCACCCTGGGCGGCGGCTTCCACATCTACGAGGGCCGGCACTTCGGCGAGGTCACCTGGGCGGAGTTCGCCAGCAACAGCGAGAAAGACGAGCGCTACTACGAAAACGACGCCCGCAAATCGGACTTCAACGCCTTCGCCAAGTTCAACTACCAGTTGCTGCCCCGCCTCAATGCCTATCTCGACCTGCAGTACCGGCGCGTGGGCTACGACTTCCTTGGCTTCAACCGGGATGGCGAGAACGTAGAGCAGTCCGTCGCCCTCGATTTCTTCAACCCGAAAGCCGGCCTGTACTACGAGCTGGGCCCCCGCTCCAACGCCTACGCCTCCTTCGCCGTGGCCAACCGGGAGCCCAACCGCAACGACTACGTGGAGTCGACGGCCGACAGCCGCCCGGAGCCCGAAACCCTCTACAATACCGAGGTGGGCTACCGGCACAACTGGGGCCAGGCAGCCCTGGGCATCAACGCCTACCACATGTACTACCGCGACCAGCTCGCCCTCAACGGGGAGGTGAACGACGTGGGCGCCTATACCCGCATCAACATAGATGAGAGCTACCGCCTGGGACTGGAACTGGTCGGCGGCGCACAGATTCTTCCGGGCCTGCGGCTGGATGGCAACGCCACCTTCAGCCAAAATAAGGTGTCGGCATTTACGGAGTTTGTGGACGTGTACGACGCCGATTTCAACTGGCTTGGCCAGGAAGCCGTCCAACACGAGAACACCGACTTGTCCTTCTCTCCGGATGTCATCGCCGGCGCCAGCCTGACCTACGAGCTCTTCCGGCAAAACCCGAAGCACGACGTAGCCTTTGCCCTGCTGAACAAGTACGTCGGCCGGCAGTACATCGACAATACGTCGGACCGGGAGAATTCCATCGACCCCTACACCTTCAGCGACCTGCGCATCCGCTACGTGTTCCGCCCCGGCTTCGCCCGGGAGGTGGCCCTCACGCTGCTGGCGCGCAACATCTTCGACGCTTTGTTCGAAACCAACGCATGGTCGTACCGCTATATCTACGACGGCAGCGTGGCGCTGGACCAGGGGTTCTTCCCGCAGGCAGGGCGGAATTTTCTGATGGGGGTGACGGTGGGGTTTTAATGGAATGAAGGCCCGTCCTCGTTCCTCGGCCGGGTAAAAATGAAGGAAGGATTGCAGTGCAGCATATTCACTCCTTCACTCCTTCACTCCTTCACTTTCTCCCCCTTAAACTGCCCATTCGGCTGTATCATCACCAGGCCGGAGACTTTGCCGCCGTTTTTCTGAAACAGGGCGCTGAAGCCCTTCAGCCCTTTCAGCCTGAACTCCAGGCCTTTGTAATACTCCAGCGTGTAGGTGGGCTGGCCGGGTACCGTCATCTGCAGCTCGCCGCCCTTGCGGCTGACGGTCAGCTTTTGCACGCCCATGATGAGGTATTCGCCGGTAAAGGCGTCGAGTTCTGCTTCGGTGAAGGCTTTTTCTTCGGCCTTCCGCTCGAAGGAGATGGCGTCGAGGGCAGGTTCCATCACGGTGCTCAGGCGGTGGACATCGCCGTCGATGTTGGTATGGAACGCCACCTTCACGGGGCCGATGAGCGGGTTGTTTCCGGCAAAGACGTCGTAGTGATAATGTCCGAGGGCTACTTCGAGGGTGTGGTAACTGAAATAGAGGGAGTCGCCTCCGGGGCTGACCGTTATGTCGCCGTAGGCGGGGTTGGTAAAAATCCCTCTGTAGGCTGCCAGCTCATGGGAGGGCTGCGTTCCTTTTACTCGTTTGAGGTCTTCCTCTTCCTCCTGGCTTTCCTGTTGATCCTCCATTTTCCGGATCATGGCCAGCATTTCGCCGTTCCAGTCGCGCACTTCTTCCCCGAGCATTTTATCGAAAATGTAATTCCGGATGACGGCCGGCAGCATGGTTCCGTTCAGGTTGGTGAGCACCACCACGCCGATGGAGTCCTGGGGCAGGAAGGCCACCATAGCGCTGAAGCCGTCGATATTGCCGCCGTGCTGGATGGCGGGGCGCCCCTTATGGGTGCTGATGAACCAACCCAGGCCGTAGGTGATGGGGCTGCTGTTGTTGTCGAACGCCAGGTAGCCGGACATCTGTCCGACGACCGGAATGACGGATTTATGGCTCTCATCCAGGCTGGTTGCCGTAACGATCTCTGTCCCTTCATACTTCCCGCCGTTGAGCTGGGCGATGAGCCAATGGCACATCTCTTCGACGGAAGCATTGACCGAGCCGGCGGGCCCGACGGCGTCGATGTTGCGGAAATCCATCCGCTTCACCTTACCCCCTTCCTTGTTATAGGGTTGGGCGTGGTCGGGGTCTTTTTGCATGGCTTCCACCGAAAAATTGGCCCGGTTCATGGCCAGAGGCCGGAAAATGCGTTCCTGCACCTGCTCTTCCCAGCTGCTGTGTGCCAGTTGGCCCGCCAGATACCCGGCGGTCATATACATGAGGTTCTGGTACTGGAAAACTTCGCGGAAGCCGCGGTTGGGCTCCAGGTACCGGAGCTTTTGGAAGAGTTCCTCGCGGCTGTCCTCCGAGCCGTACCAGACGGCGTCGTGCCGGGGCAGGCCGGAGCGGTGGCAGAGCAGGTCGCGGACGGTCAGGTGGCGGGTGACGTAGTCGTCGTGCATCCGGAAGCCGGGCAGGTAATCCAGCACGGGCTTATCCAGCTCTACCAGGCCGTCGTCGGCGAGTTGCAGCACGGAGAGGGCGGTCATGGCCTTGGTGCTGGAGCCGATTGCGAAAAGGGTGTTTTCGGTCACCGGTTCTCCGGCCTCTTCATCGCGCAGGCCAAACCCTTTGGCGTAGACGGCCCGGCCGCCCTGAACGATGCCGACCGCCACTCCCGGCACCTGCCAGTCCTGGCGGGCCTGTTCGACGAAGGTCGTGATCTCTTCGAGCGTTGCGGAAGAAGGCTGGGCAAAAATCCCGGCCCCGGCGAGCAGGAGTGCCGCCAGGAAGGCTAATGTTTTTTGTTTCATGGCAATATTTTGGATTGGTGGTAGTATTCAGCAGGGGGCGCCAACACAAAAAGCGGGCAGGCGCTCCATGAAGCTCCTGCCCGCTTTTTATCGGAAACGCCGGAAGCGCCTAGCTGTCCTTCTTGATGTAGCGGCGTTCCTTGATGCGCGCCTTCTTGCCCACCAGTTCGCGCAGGTAGAAGAGCTTGGCGCGGCGGACTTTGCCCCGCTTGAGCAGCTGTATCTCAGTGATGTTCGGGGAATTGAACGGGAAGATACGCTCCACGCCCACCCCATTGGAAAACTTTCTCACCGTGAAAGTCCTGGTGGCGCCTTCGCCTTTGATCTGGATCACATCGCCCCGAAAGGCCTGGATGCGCTCCTTGTCTCCTTCGATGATCTTATAGTTCACAACGATATTGTCCCCCGGGCGAAACTTCGGAAATTCCTTCTTCTGGTTGAGTTGTTCCTGTACAAATTTTATCGCATCCATCGTTTTCCGATTTGAAATATTAGAATTTATCCACAAAATTTCCGCGAGGAAATGCCGCTTTCCTGTCAATCCTGAAATCTTGTGCATCCTGTCTTTTGATTGCGTCTGATTTTAGCCGTGCAAAGGTAAAATTTTTCCCTAAAAAAACCTAATGTCCGGTTTGAATATGTTCAAATAAAGCCCCCTGGCAGCCCATCTCCCGGCTTCCGATCAGCCAGCAATATAACAATCGCGACGATATAGCCCTCCAACCCATGAACCAATAAACCAATAAACCAATAAACCAATAAACCAATGAACCAGTGTCCCAATGCCCCTCACCTCACCACCGTCGCCACGCCCTGGAGTTCAAAGGGTTCGCCCCGGGGCCCATTGAAAGTGACCAGCACCATATACACCCCGGCGGGCACTTCGTTGCCGGTATTGTGCTTCCTGCCGTTCCACCCCTCGAAGGGGTCGCTGGTTTGGAAGACGAGTTCTCCCCAGCGGTTCCAGATCGTGAGGCTGAACCCGGTGGCGCCCTCCATGACGCCGGCCCCCAGATACTCGTCGTTGGTGCCGTCGTTGTTGGGGGTAAAGGCGTTGGGCAGGAAGTAGCGCACCTCCGGCCGGATGTCGATGGTTTTCAATAGGGTATCGGTGCATCCGCTGGGGTGGGTGACGACCTGCATCACCTCGAACAAACCGGTATCGGGGAAGGTATAGGCCGGATTGGGAAGGGAAGAGCTTTGCCCCGTCCCGAAATCGTAGAGCCAGCGGATGGCGTTGATGGATTCGTCGAAGAAGTTGACGGTAGGTTCTATATTGCTGGGCTGTTCCGGGCTGAAAGAGAAGCCGGCGACCGGCGACGGAAGCACCGTAATGAGGTTGGTGAACGTCGTATCCGTCTGGCAGCCCAGCGGGGAAACGATATCAATGCTGACCGTATAGGTGCCGGCTTGTTCATACAGGTAAGTAGGGCTGACTGTGGTAGCTGTCCCCCCGTCGCCGAACTCCCAGAGGATGTCGTATTCTTCGTTGATGGGAACGGAGAGGTTGTCGAAAAAGATACTGGCCGGCACACACCCGGTGAACGTGCTGGGCGCGATGACGATCAGTTCCGGTATGGGGTAATAAGGCAGGGGAAGGGTCAGGGCATCCTTGCAGCCGTTGATGTCCGTAACTTCCAGCGTGACGGGAAAATTGCCGGGTTCCCGGAAAGTATGCACCGGATGCTGCTGATTGGAGCCCTGGCCGTCGCCGAAAGCCCAGCTCCAGTCGGTCAGCTGGCCGCTGCCGGAGAAGGAGGCGTCGGTGAAGGCCGTGGGCCCGGCCAGGCAGGTATCGTACTCGAAGCTGAACCCGGCCCGAATCTCGGGGTATATTTCCACCCGGATAGCGGCCGTGTCGCCGCAGGTGGTATTGGGGTTGAGGATGAGTTGCCCGAAGTAGGTGCCGGTATCCGGGAAAGTGATACTGGGGCTCCAGTCGTTGAAGGATTGCATCTGCCCTTCGATGTCAAAGGCCCAGTTCCAGACGTCGATGTTGTTGCGCTGAAAGCTTTCGTTGCGGAAGCTGACCGTATTCTCGCCGCAGGAAACGACGACATACTCCTTATTGTTGATGACTTCGTCGGAGGCGATCTGGGCTACCACGGTGGGATCGCAGCGGGCCACGTTGAACTGGAAGTCGCGGAAGACCCTGCTGAGCAGCTCTCCGTCGCGGTATTCTTCAACGCAAACGCCGACCACGAACTGCCCCAGGGCCGTTGGCGTGCCGGTGATCATGCCGGTATTGGGGTCGATATCGATCACCGGGTCGCCGCCCATGGGCGCGGTGGCGGTGTACGCCGGCACCCGGAACGCGACCGGCGGATAGGGCGGCGGGCAGGCGGGGATGGGCTGAGCGCCGATACAGCTGTTGTAGATCGCGGCGTCGTTGGTGATCGGCCCTCCGCCCTGCAGAGGAGAGCAGAAGCTGTAGACCAGCTGGTCGCCGTCGGGGTCGGTGGCCGAGTGGTCGAACTCCAGCGGAGAGCCGGCGCAGATGACCGTCGGCGGGAAGTCGTCGAACACCGGGCTGTCATTGCACAGTTGCTGGGCCCGGGGCGTGATCTCTATCGAATAGGTGGCGCCCGTATCTTCCGGGGCGAAGATGTTGCTGATGGTGACGTTGCGGCAACAACGCTGGTAGGAGATATGGTAGCTCAGGCTGGACGGCGGAAGGGTGGCCTCAAACCGGTACACCCCCTCCTGCACACAAACATCGGGCGGAATAAGGCAGGGGTAGTCCGGCGCTTCTACCGGGGATACAGACAGCAGCTGGGCGTTGATCCGCAGAAACGGCGTATTCTGAGTTTGGCCGTTGCAACCGCTGCCCGAACAATTGTAGACTGCGATGTAGGCAACCTCGTCGAAATTGGCGCACTCAGTACAGTTGCAGTCCCGGTATACCTTGAGAGTGAATTCATACCGCCCGTTGCCCAGGCAATCATAGGTTATCACTCCGCCAATGATGTGCTTGGCGTGCGTTACCCCGGCAAACAGGAGCAAAGCCAAAATAATCGTAAACCTTTCCAGTATTTTCCTGCTCATGTCCTCTTTTTTAATGGGATGAAGCCCGCATACTGCGCCCTGCAACCACTGCCCCGGCCATCTGAAAACAAAGGATGGAAAAGGCAGCATAACAATCCTAACGCCCCGCCCGCCCCTCATCGTATCAGCGTGGCGAACCCGCGCTGTTCTTCCGCCTCCCCCCGGGGGCCGGTGTAACGCACCAGGCAAATATAAACCCCGGCCGGCACCGGTTTCCCGGTGTTGTCCTTCCTGCCGTTCCACCCCCGGGCGGGATCGGTGCTGCGGAAGATCATTTCCCCCCAGCGGTTCCAGATGCTCATCTCGAACTCCCGGATGCCTTCGAGATACCCTTTCCCGATAAAGACGTCGTTGACCGAATCGTCGTTGGGGGAAAAAGCGTTGGGCATAAAATAGGTTATTTTAGGCACAATATCGATCACCTGGACGGCCGTATCCCGGCAGCCTTCGGGGTGCGTGACGATCAGGCGCACCTCCTGCAGGCCGGTGTCGCGAAACCGGTAGGCAGGGTTTTGCAGGAACGAATATCCCCTTTCCTCAAAGCTCCAGAGCCACTCGCCGGCGCCGGTGGACTGGTCCGTAAACTGCACCTCCGGGTTAAAGTTGTCCGGCGTCCGGGGCGAAAAGTCAAAATCGGCGACCGGCGACGGCTCGATGGCGATCAGGTCCGTAAAAATAGTATCCGTCTGGCAGCCGATCGGGGAGGTAATGCTGAGGCTGACGGAAAAAACGCCTTCCTGGCCGAAGACATGGCCGGGGCTGATCTCGGCAGACGTTCCCCCGTCGCCAAAATCCCACGAAACCTCGTACGTCTCGTCGACGGGCGTAGACAGGTTGTCAAAAAAGATATCCCCCGGGGCGCAGCCGGTAAAGGAACTGGGGGCGACGACCAGCAGGGCCGGCACGGGAAAATAAGGGATTTCCCTGCGGACGGAATCCTGGCAGCCGTTGAAGTCGGTTATCCGAAGGCGGGCGGACTTGTCGCCCGGTTCGGAATACACATATTGGGGGTTCTGGTTGCTGGAGCCCCCGCCGTCGCCGAAGTCCCAGTTCCAGGTGCTGATGCCCCCCGAGCCTGCGGAGGACAGGTCGGTGAACAGGACCGGGCCGGCAACGCAGGTATCGTATTCGTAGTCAAAATCGGCGCTGATCTCCGGAAAGATGCGCACCCGGATTCGTGCCGTATCGCCACAGTCGGTATTGGGGTTCAGGTAGAGGCGGCCGCGGTATTCGCCGACGCCGGGAAATTCAATGGTGGTATTCCAGGTGTTGATGATGGTATCTCTGTCTCCCAGGTCGAACGACCAGAAGAATTCCTGGATGCGGGGCTGCTGATAGCTCTCGTTGACGAAGGTGATCCGGTTGTTGCCGCAGGAAGTGAGCAGGAACTCCTGCCCGTTGATAATGTCGTCTTCGCGGATGTCTGCCACCACAGTAGGAGAGCAGTTGGCCACGTTGAACTGGAAGTCGCGGCGCACGACGCTTAGCAGGGTATCGCCGCGGTATTCGCTGACGCAGACGCCCACCACGAACTGCCCCTGCGCATTGGGGGTTCCGGTGATGATCCCGCTGTTGACGCCTATGTTGATATCGGCGCTGACGCCCAGCGGGTCGAGGGCGCTGAAGAACGGAGCGACGAAGGTAACCGGGTCGTAGGGCGGGGGCGCGTCCGGGTTGGGGGCTACCCCGTCGAAAGCGTTAGGCTGGTTGAAATTGAGGCCGCCGCCCAGGAAAGGAGTGCAGAATTCGTAGACGATCTGGTCGCCCTCTGCATCGGTGGCGGCGTGGTTGTATTCGAACGGCTCGTTCGCACAGATGACGATGGGCGGAAAGCCGTCGAAGGTAGGGCTGTTGTTGCATACCGCCTGGGCCATGGGGGTCAGCTCCATGAAGTAGGTGGCCCCGGAACTCTCCGGCGCCACGATATTGGTGATGGAGTTGTTGCGGCAGCAGCGTTGATAAACGATGAAGTAGCTGTGTTCCGAAACGGGCAGTTCGAGCACCGGGAAGGTGTACCGGCCCCGTTGTACGCACACATTGTCCGGCACGATCACGCAGGGGTTGCCGGGGTCCGGGTCGATGTATTCCACCTGCGGGTAACCACCCTGGAACCTCAGAAAAGGTTCGGCCTGATCCTCCCGGTAGACGGTGATGGTGGCCGAATAAGGCGCGCCGGGCGAATCGAAGGGGGCGCCGCCGCCCTGGCAGTCCCGATAAATGTTCATATAGAACTGGTAGGACCGGATGCCCGAAGCGGGGCCGCCGTCTGCCCATCCCTGGCATTCGTAGGTGATCTCGCCGCCGATAATGTGGGCAGCGTACAGGGAGAGGGCCACTGGTAGTAATCCCAAGGTGATGACAGTGCGTAATAAAAGGCTCAAGGGCGTCGTTTTTGAAAAATTACCGGCTCTCTGAACAATAGAAAGCCTGTTTTTTAGTTTTTATGTTTGTGTTGCCAATATAATACGGTCAAGATAAATATTGTTTTTCAATCCCTGGCCATTTGAATTTATAATTTGGCGGTTGGTAAGTTTTGTGACAGAAGGCTTGCCAGCCCGGGTTTCATAATCCCGCAAAAAGTCCTCAGCAAAAACAAACATACGTCCCAAAACTACTCATAGCCTTTATCCCTTGCCGACTCAAGCCTGAATCATTCGTTGTAAAATGGTATCAACCTAATGCGTATGACTATTTCTACCAATGGAAGGGCTATCATGGTTCAAAACTACGATCTCGACAACGCCCTGGAAACGCTCCGCACAGGAGGCCTGATCCTCTATCCCACCGACACGGTCTGGAGCATCGGCTGCGACGCCACCAACCCCCGGGCGGTCAGCCGCCTGCGCCAGCTCAAGAAAACGGACGACGCGCTCGGAACAGAAGTCCTCGTCAATTCGCTCGATATGCTGCGGCGCTACGTCGCCCACCTGCACCCCCGTATCGAGACCCTCCTGATCTACCACCTCCGCCCCCTGACGGTGCTCTACGAGCAGGGCCGCAACCTGCCCGCCGACGTCCTGTCCGGCAACGGGCAAGTGCCTATCCGCCTGGTGCAGGACGAGTACTGCCGCCACCTGATCGGCCAGCTCGGCAGGCCCCTGGCCGCTGCGGCCGCCGACCTGCGGCAGGGTTATTTCCCCGACAGCTTTGGCGCCATCAGCTCCGACGTGATCGAACGGGTAGACTACGTGGCCCGGCACCGGCGGAGCGACAAGGCGCCGGCCCGGCCGTCAGTCGTGGCCCGGCTCTCGGTCAGGGATGAGCTGGAGTTTTTGCGGGATTAAGTTTCCATCCGACTCCTTGCTATCCTAAACCACGAAGCCGCTCCGGGCTTCCCCGGGGCGGCTTCGCAAGTTCGGTATTTCCTGTGCGTTCACCGAAGGCACAGGAAAAAAGCTACTTCTTGGCGGTCCATTCTTCGATGGACTTCTTGTTCATCCGGATGTAGTCTTCGTTGCCGGCTTCTTCGGCCAGCTTCATCGACACTTTGGCGGCTTCGATGGCTTCTGCCTTTTTGCCCATGTCGGCCAGGATGAGGGCCTTGCGGCGCACCTGCCAGAAGCGCGGGCTGTCGCCGGCGGTAGCCATTTCGATCCACTTAAGGGCCTGGTTCAGGTCCTTGCCGGCATCGTGGTAGTAAGAAGCGGCGGCGTAGTAATCATTCTGGCTCGGGCCGTTCATCACGCCTTCGATAGAAGACATTACCTGCTCATCGGTGTTGACTTCAAGCTGCAGGGTGACTGCCGTTTCCTCCCACAGGAAGGTAATGTCGGCGGAGGCCGGCTTGATGTTGCCAATGTGGAACGTCATCGTTTCTACGTTGTGGTCCCAGGGTGTTGGCTTTACCGAAACGGTAGCGGCCGGTTCTTTTTCCAGGTAGCTGCCCCAGTTTCCGCTCTCGTAGGGATAGAACATGAACTTCCATTCGTTGGCGCCCGGAGTGGCCAGCACGGCGTAGTCGCCTGCCTTCAATTTGGAACCAACGATCATCACATCCTCGCTGAAGGAGAATTTGGTGGCGGCGTTGGCCCCGAGCCGCCAGGGCTTGCCGAAGGGCACCAGGCCGTCTTCGGCGAAGATTGCCCGGCCTTTGACGCTCGGCCGGGAATAGGCGATGGTCACGTCGGTCAGGCCAACGGTTTGTTTGAGTTCGCTGGAAGGGCTGGACGCCGGCGTCCTGATCTGGGCACTGAGGTCCAGTGCGGAGAAAGAGATCAGCAACAGCAGGGCGCTAAGATTCAGTAACACTTTTTTCATCATAACTTGGTTTTGGTTGTAGATTTGGCAAAATTCGCGGCTAAATTAGTTTTTTTCGCCTGTATAGTTAACATTTGGATTCATTTTTAGATTTCTTTAAGGATTCACACTGCCAGCTACTATGACCATAGCCATAATTGCCCACGACGGAAAGAAGGCCGAAATGGTGGCTTTCATTAAAGACCACACTGCGCTTTTCCAGAAAAAGCACATCCAACTGATCGCTACCGGCACCACCGGCTCTCACCTGGAACGGGCCGGCCTGGAAGTGGAAAAAATGGAGAGCGGTCCCATGGGCGGCGACGCCCAGATCGCCAGCCGCCTGGTGGAGGGCAGGATCGACATGGTCATCTTCTTCCGCGACCCACTGGGCAAACACCCCCATGAGGTGGACGTCAACATGCTGATGCGGTTGTGCGACGTGTACAATATACCGCTGGCGACAAACCACGCGGCGGCAATGCGGTTTATACAGACCTTATAGGGGGCTATGGCATGGTTTCATGGTTTCATGGGTTTATGGGTTCATGGGTTTATTGGGGGGCATTATTCTTTGCGGAACCACCTCCACCCTTTATTCCATCTTCTCCACCTGCTTTTTCTCCTTCTGTCTTTTCTCGTCTTGCCCGGCCTGTCTGTCAACCTTAACCCTCTGATTTTGGTTATTGCAATATGCAATATCTGAAAAACAACCACCTCCCCACGATCCTCCCCGATTGGCAAGGCAACCCCTACGACGGTAAACAGTTTCACTACCTCCACGAGCCGTTCTACCCCTCCTACCGCAAGTTGCTGAAGTGGCAGTTCACCCCCAACCCGCAGCGGGCAGAAAAAAAGTCGGACAGCTGGGCCCCCGCCCAGGCTACCGACTTCGGCTACCTGGACGACAAGCGGCAGGACTGTATCGCCTGGCTGGGCCACGCCACCTTCCTGATCCAGATAAACGGCGTCCGCCTCCTCACCGACCCCATCTTCAACGGGCTGCCCTTCCTGCAACGCCGGGTGGAACTGCCCTTTTCTCTGGAACAGCTGACGGATATCGACTACATACTGCTCTCCCACGACCACCGCGACCACTGTGACAAGCGCAGCATCAGGGATTTACTGAAGCACAACCGCCCCCGAAAAATCCTGGCGCCCCTCAAGCTTTCCAATGTCATATCCTCCTGGATAGGCGACATTCCCGTCGAAGAAGCCGCCTGGTACCAAACGTACCACACCGAGGGCGTACAGATCACCTTCCTGCCCACCCGCCACTGGTGCCGCCGCGGCCTGTTCGACTTCAACCGGGTGCTGTGGGGCAGTTTTCTGATCCGAAGCGGAGAAAAGCAGATTTACTTCGGCGCCGACAGCGGCATGGGCCCCCACTTCGAAGAGATCGGCCGGCTCTTTCCAGATATCGACTACACCATGATCGGCATCGGCGCCTACAAGCCTTCGTACATGATGCAGGAGATTCACACCAGCCCGGCTGACGCCCTCGAAGCATTCCGGCAACTGGGCGCCCAAACCCTGATCCCCATGCACTACGGCACCTACGACCTGTCCGACGAACCCGCCGGCGAACCTTACCGGGAGATTCAGCGCCACTTCCGGGAAGCGGGCCTGCCGGAACAGCTGCGGCTGCCGAGGGTGGGGGAGGGGGTGAGGTTATAGCAGGAGCCAGGAAAAAGGAATGCTTTTCAGGTGTCAGAGACTTAGCGCCCGAGGTACGGAAGAAACGATTTCCTTCTTTTTAACCGGCCGGCCAGACCGCCTGACTCCAAACAGAGGTACGTCCAAAGTCCTGTTAGTCGTGTACCCTTACAAAAAAGGCTGCGCCGATATTTGGCGCAGCCTTCCTTTACCCGAAGTTCGATAGTTTAATTAAATATCTTATGCTTTAGCGCTTCACCCATTTTACAATGGCGGCCTGCTGTCCATCAGCGCTGCACCTCACCATGTAAACCCCGGCAGGCAGATCATCGGGCACTTCGATAAGCTGGAAGGCTTCCCCCGCCGCTGCTTCCTGTTCGGGAAGTTGCAATATGGTGCCGCCTAGCAAATCCAGCAGGCTGGTATTCAGCCGGGCCGGTTTTTCAAGCTGGATTTTCAGGTGGATTTGGCTGGTGCCGGGATTGGGGTATACTTCGATCCGGGGCGTTGCCTGATCCCCAGATCCACTCCATTCCAGCGCCTGGGCCTGCTCGCCGAACGGCCCGCCGGGAATCGGGGACGTGACGGCGCCAGTGGTGCTTACATTGGAAATAGACGCTGTTGCGCTGGAAGCGGTGCTTCCCGACGCGACGGCCAGGCCTATGTAAGCCGTGCCCGACATGGAAATCGTCGTGGTTGAACCCACTTGTGTCCAGGAAGTCCCGTTGGCGGACCGGTAGGCCCTAAAGCTGTTGCCCGTACGGGTTATCCTCACCCAGTAGGGTGGCGCGGTGGTGGTCGAGGGCTGCGTAATGGAGGCATTGGCGCCGGTGGAAGTGCGGCGCACAAACTGGCTCCTCCAGACGCTGGAAGCCCGCACGATCAGGCTGGATGCCGAACGGGCATTGCTGGCCAGCGATTCGCGGATCATGACGCCGGCCTTGTTGTTGGCGGCCGAACTCAGCGAATTTACTTTGGCAGTAATGGAGCCGTCGCCACTCAGGGTAGCATAGATAAACCGGAAACCGTCCACATTAGTGCTGGTTAGTGCGCCGCCGCCGGTTACGGCATAAATGCCGCCGCCGCTGTTGTAGCATTCTGCGCCGAACCCGCCGGTTGACCCTACGCTGAGGCCGGCCCACGATCCCGGCAAGGGGTCGCCCGCAGTGGAAAAATTAAGGCTTGCTGAAAACTGGCCGTCCACGCCGCCTGCGCAAAGGCTCTGGACCTGTACTTCATAAGCCGCGCACGGGCCCGCCAGCCCCAGCAAATTGATAGACGTTGATCCGGTCGACAGGGTCGTCCAGGCCGGCGCGCCGGCCTGCCGGTAGCGCACATTGTAGGAGGAGGAACCCGGGCCTGCCGTCCAGGATACGGTGGCGCTGTTGGCGCCAGGAGTGACGGCAATATTGCTGGCCGTACAGGACAGGGAACGGGCGTAATAGGCCATGCGCAGGTTGGTGTACATCATGGCGTTGCAGTAGGGGAGAATCTTCGAAGGAGCGGGCCAGAAGCCGTCGGAGGAGGTTCCGATTTCGGGAGTGATCGCGTAAATTTTGCCTTTGGCCGCCTGCTCGCCGTACATCCAGTCGTCGCTGGTGCCGTTGGCGGGGTATCCCACCGTGACGTACGGATTGCCCACCAGGTAGTTGTTGCAGTTGTTCAGGTCGTCGCCGATGCTGTTGAACAAGGTGGATTCCGGAATGGCGTTGGTGTAACCCCAGGGCAGTACCAGGTAATTGCCGTAGGCATGGTCGTTGAGGGCCGTAACAAACTGGCGGGACAGGCAAAAATCCCGGATCATCTGCGTTTCGGCTTCCGAAAAGCCGCTCGGCCCCCGGTAGGTATCGGAAGAAGTCGTTGGCGAGGAACCCGAATTGTCGTAGCCCCATTGGAAACCGTAATTCCGGTTGAGGTCTACGCCATAGGTCCCGTTGCCATTGTTCCGGCGGTTTTTGCGCCACATGCCTCCGCCGTTGGGGTTGGTGCTGCGGTTGTACTCGTAGCCGTCGGGGTTGATGCACGGAACGAAATACAGCTCGGTGTTGTCAACGATATCCTGCACCTCAGGGTCGGTGGCATAATTTTCCAGGATGTAATGCATGAAAAAGATCAGGTTCATGGCCGACATGGGCTCGCGGGCGTGGTGCAGGCCGGTGTACAAGGCTTCCGGTTCGCTCTCGTCGGTGTCGGCATTGTCGGAAATGCGCACGTAAAACAACTGGCGCCCCTGAGCCGTCGTCCCGCTGAGCGGTTGCCTGGCGGTGATCAAATTGGGATAAAGCGCCCGCATTTCATCCAGCTCGGCAAGTATCTCGCTCAGGCTCAGATACCCCCCGAAGGTCCCGGTGTTGAAGTTGGCCGGGGTGGTAAAATTGCAGGGAAACCTCCCGGGATCTGGCAGGCCGGGGTTTTGTTTCAGGTCTTCCCGAATACGGCCTTCGTAGTATTGCTCCAAATCTTCAATCAGTACCTGGTAGTGGAATTTGCCATCCATAAGCTTGATGTCAGCGCTGCTGAACTCTCCAATAAAGTAATCGGGCCCCCGCTCGCCATGATCCACCGGGAGGCCGAGCGCTGCCAGTTTTTCCATAGCGCCGGGCGTTTCAAGGGCGATTCGCAGCCGCGAGTAGGTTTCTGCCGCGTCGGGGTCGGTTGCCTGGGCATACAATGCTGTGGCGCAGGCCCACAAAAGAAGAACAGGGAGTGTTTTGAGTAACTGCATAACAGTTTGGTTGAGAGCATATTTGAAAGCCCCCGTATGTGCAGCCTCCGAATGAGCACAGGCCAAAGTCCGCGCAGGCTCGTCAGCACGAGCCGGGTAAACCCGTCTGTCCAAGCCGGGTAAACCCGTCTTTGTACCTCAGCCGGGTAAACCCGTCTTTGTACCGCAGCCGGGTAAACTTCGGGTTGAAAAAGGCTGCTTAAAATTCCCAAAAGCGGCCT
>JAGFJD010000222.1 GCA_024102975.1 Phaeodactylibacter sp.
TTTTGGCTTTACCCTTCGTTAAAGAACCGCCTCCCTTAGCTACGGCTAAGGTCGGGAACCTTTGCCTCGGTTAAAGCCAAAATCACTAACCTACTAAACCCGACACTTATTAATCTCACGTCGCTAAGGGCAGCATTCGGTGTCCGGCAGTTTCTCTTTCAGGCGTGGACTGCGAACCGCGAATAGCGAACCGCGAATAGCGAACCCCTCACGGCCCTACCCTTTTCAAAAGCATCTGCCCTATCTCCAGGGCGTTTTCCTTTCCTTGTTCTTCTGCGCTTTGCTCCTGTTCTGCAGCCTCCGGTTCGTCCATGTCGGGCAGCTCGAAAGGATAGGGGAACGCCAGCCATAAATAGAGGGCCAGCGCAATGGCCACAGGGCTGAGGATGGCAGCTTTCCACCCGGCGGGGATGCGCAGGATGGCGGTCAGCAGCCCCAGGCTCGAAGGCGCTCTTTCCACTTCCCACAGCACTTCCAGCAGGGCCAGGTGGATCTTGTTCCGCGCCTGGTGGAATTCCCACTTGCGCATGATGCCCTGGCGGAGCAGCTTCCGGAGCCGGCTCAGCAGGAGCTGGTATTTTTTCAATTCCCGGGTAATGCTCCGGTTGGGAGAAAGGAGCCGGATCTCCCGGATGGCCGACTCTAGCTGGCCGGCGGCCAGTTGGCCTTTGATGTGGCTGAATACAATGTCTTTCGTCGTCATGCTTTCCAGTTTTTGGAGTTTTGAACTAACCCCACAAAGGTACGCGGCAACGAAAAGCAAAACATCCCCCCAAAGTAGGGTATTTGAAATATCCCCCAAAAGGGGGATTAGTTGACCAATCCGAACTCAAAAGCGGCCTTGACCAGCCCGGCGGCATTTTTGGCATCGAGCTTGCGCAGCAGGCTCTTGCGGTGCGAGATGGCGGTGGCGGGGGAGATAAACAGCTTTTCGGCGATCTCCTCGGTAGTATGCTCTTCGATGATGAGGTGCAGTACCTCCTTTTCCCGGCGGGTGAGCTTCTGAATGAATCCGGGGGGGCGCGGCTGCCGGGGTTGCTGCATGCCGGCAATCAGGCTGTTGGCCACTTCCCGGCTGAAATATTGCTCCCCTGCGGCTACTTTTTTTATCGCAAGCAGCAGTTCTTCCTTGCCGGTGTTCTTGAGCAGGTACCCGTCGACGCCGGCTTTGACCATCCGGGAAATGTACCCGCCGTTGCTGTGCATGGTCAGAGCGATTACTTTCCGCTCCGGATGGGAGGATTTCAGGCGGCGGCAGGCCTCAAAGCCGTCTATGCCGGGCAGGTTAATGTCCAGCAATACCAGGCCAATATCCTGGCTGGCCGCCATTTCCAGCGCCTCTTCTCCGCTGAGCGCTTCGAAGATGCCGGCAATACTGCTTTCTCCTTCCAATAGCGTCCGCAGGCCGTCGATCACGATCTTGTGGTCGTCTACGATAAGTATGTTCATCATCTCTTCTTTTTGGTGAGTTTTAAAGTTATACTGACGCACGGCAGGTTTTGTCGACTACAAAACCCGCCGGGTCAGTATATACTGGCATCGCTGGTTTTGTTCCTGACAAAACCACGCGTTCGCCAGTATAATTGCCCCATCCTCCCATCCCTCATCCCCCCAACGGAATCTCCACGCTGAACGTACTCCCCTGCTCCGGCGCAGTATCGATATCCAGCCTGCCCCCCAGGTAAGCCACTCTCGACCGCATATTGGAAAGCCCGATCCCGCCGGTGAAGCCGTTGTGGAGTTCGAAGCCGCGGCCGTCGTCTTCTACGATGAGGAGCAGCCATCCGTCTTCGACGGTGGCCTGCACGATCACTGAGCAGGCGCCGGCGTGCTGCGTGATGTTTTTCAGCAATTCCTGGGTGATGCGGTAAACGGCGATGCTGGCCGGTTCCGGGATCGGGGCTTCCAAACCGTAAGGTATGAAGTCGACCTCTATCCGGTGTGCTTTGGCGGTAGAATCGCACAGGTATTGGAGGGCGAACTCCAGCCCGTGCTGTTCCAGGATGTCCGGCGTCAGGTTATGGGAAATCTCCCGAACGCTCCGGCAGGCTTCGTCGATCAGGTTTCCGGCTTTGGCGTAGCTGTGCGAGAGCTGCACGGCAGGCACGTAGTCGGCCAGGGCGCAAATCTGCATCTTGGCCGTGGCCAGCACGGCGCCCAGGCCGTCGTGCAGCTCGCGGGCCAGACGCTTGCGCTCCTTCTCTTCCCCTTCGATGGCAGCCTGCAGGCGGCGGGCTTCCTGTTCTTTGCGGATCAGCTGCAGTCGGTGGAGGTGCAGGCGCTTGTTGTAGCGAAAGAGAAAGAACAGGAGGCCGGCAACCAGAGAGGCCAGGGTGGACCCGACCGCCAGCAGGACGACCTGGTAATATTTCTTTTGAACCTCGGCCTCCAGCTGTTCTGCCCGCGCCTGCCTTTCGGCCAGGGCGCGGTCTTTCTTTTCCGCCTGGTATTTCACTTCCAGTTCCTGGATGAGCGCTATATTCTGCCGGGAGAGGATGCTGTCCTGCAGGATGCGGTGCTGTTCCTGGTAGCGGTAGGCATTCTGAAAATCACCGGTAGCGGCGCGGGTGCGGGCGAGCAGGCTGTAGGCTTCCGCCCGGCTGTTTTGGCTATCCATATCTGAACTCCACCGCAGAGCCTCCTGCAGCAAGGCTTCGGCCCGGGCGTAGCGGCCCTGCCACAGCTCCAGCCGCGCCAGCACCAACTGGGTATGGAGCATATTGGGCCGGTCATTGATCTTTTTCCGGACGGCCAGGGCCTCCCGGAGGATTCGTATTGCCTCCCCGGCATCCTGCCCGGCAGCCGGGTATCCCTTCTCTTTCAGGTTCAACAGGCTGATCTGTACCTCGGCGGCCGGGATAGGGTTGTTGAGTTGCAGGAACAGGCCCAGTGCCCGTCGGTAATCCGGAATAGCCGCTTCCGGCCTGCCGGTTTCCACCAGTATGTCCGCCTGGTTTTTGAGGTTGGCGGCCTCGATGCCAGGCATGTTCCGGCTGCGGGCAAACCTCGCTGCTTTCCGGGCGTAGGACAGCGCGCTTTCCCAGTCTTTCTGGGCTTTGAAGACCGCCCCGATATGCGTGTAGAGGCCCATCATGGAGAAGGTATCCCGGACGGCCTCCGCCAGCTGCAAAGCCCGGATCAGGTGCTTCTGGGCCACAGTGTAGCGGCCTAGGCCCTCCTGATACCCGCCGTAGGCGGAATAGTCCCCAATGAGCTCGATGGTGTCGCCCTGTTCTTCCTTGATGCGGATAAAAGCCTGAAAGTACACCTCCGCCGAATCGTTCTGCCCGGCGTACCGGTACTGGTTGTACAACTCTTCACATACTGCCCCGGCTTTGTCGGGGTCTTTCAGCACCTCCGCCCAAACCAGCCCTTCCCGGAGATAATTTACGGCTCTTTCCTTGTCTGTGCTGTGCAGCAGGGCCTGATGGTATCGAAGGCTGTACAGCAGTTGGGGGATCACCAGTTTTCTGGCCAGTTGCCCGGCCTGATGGAAATAGCCGGCCGCATCCTGCGTTTCCCCGTACTGCAGAGCCAGGATGCCCAGTTCCAGCAACGCCACCCCGGCACCCTCCTGGTCGCCGGCGTAGCGAAACCGCCTCAGCGCGTCTTCCAGCAGGCGCCGGCCCTCGGCCTGAAATCCTTCCTGCAGGTACGCCTGGGCCACGTAGAACAAGGCCCGCCCCGCATCCTGGGGCGAGGAAGCGCTCCGCTGCATCTGCTCGCCGGCTTTCCGGACCGCCTCGGTGTCGCCGTCCGCCAGCAGTTGTTCCATCCGCTGTTCAAAGGCCGACGGGCGGGGGAAATAGCGGGAAGGCGGCTGTGTCAGGACAAAGGCCGGAGCGAGGAGGAAGAGCAATATGTAGAGTGCCGTCTGATGCATTTTCTGGCCGTGTCTAAGAAGCTGTTTTACATGAAAAGTTTGAATGTATGATGTGTCCTGAACATGCGGGCCGGGTTGTGCGGCTCGGGCCGGGCAAATCAAATGAGTGTGTTACATTACGGAAAGTCGTCAGACGACTCAAAGTCGCAAAGTCGCACGAAAGTCGTCAGACGACTGATAAAACCCGCGAATATGTCACGCACTCAAATCAAATATCAAAAATCACACATCATACGTCGCAAATTTCTCAACCCTGATATAGGCTCCCCCCCTAAGAGCCCCGGGCTACTGTGAGAGCCGTCCATCGTACACAATCCCGGCACCCTTTGTCCAACTTTAGACAGCTACCCCTGATATGCCCTGTTGCCCTGACAATCAATAAAAAGCTGTCACCATCAGCCGGAAGGCCTGCTGATGCCGGCTCCAGGCTTTATCTTCCACCTGCTGGACAGAAACGGTGGCCTGCACGAGCAGGAAGGAATTAACGCGGTAACCGGCGGCGAGAGAGTGGCGGCGCAGGTTGTTGTCCCATCGCTCGCCCTCTCCCGGAATTTTGCCGAACCGCATCCCGCCGATGCGGTAGGCCAGATAGGCTCCGCCCAGGAAAGGCAGGCTGTACCTGATGTCAGCATGGCCGGAGATGGCTTTCAGGTGTGCCGCCCCGGGGACGAAATCGTCCTCTTCCGGCTGGTACCTCGGCGCCCGGTAAGTGGCCGCGATGAATTCCCCTGATAGTTCGAAGTACCCGAAACTGAACTGGCAATCCGTGCCGATCAGGGCCTGTCGGAAGGCATTCAGGTCCTTCAGGCCGGCATTGATCCCGGTTCGTTCCATAAAGGTGCCGTACGCCAGGGAGAGGCCCTGCTTCCACCAGAAACCAGGCCGGGCAGAGAGGCGGGAAGCGAAACCCCACTTCAGAGGGCCGCCGGGGCGCGGGGCGGCGTTGGGCGCTCCGTTTACTATCGCGGCGTCCAGCCAGGCTCTGCGGGGGCTGATCTCCCAATGGGCCTTCAAGCCGGAGGCATAGCCTCCGTAGTAGAGCAGGGTGCTGCCCCATTGGGTTTCTCCGTCCGCCCTTATTTTTGCCTGGTCGCCCATCCCCGGGAAAAAGCCGGCCTTTTCTGATATATTGATGTAATAGCTGTAGGCCAGGGGGCGGGCGATAAATGTCCGTTCGGTGGGCAACTGCCGGCCGTTGAAAGCGCCGAAGGGATAGAGGAAACGGCCCAGGGTGAAGCGGACGGCGCTCTCCTTTGGCGCCCACTCCAGGTTGAGCTGGGGGAGGCTCAGCTGTTCGGGCCTCTGCCCCTGATCCCTCTCCAGGAGCAGGCGCCCCTGCAGTTGCCAGCCGGAAGCCAGCGGCCAGCGCGCCATCAGGTTGGCCTGCGCCAGGCCGGCGCGCCAGCCGCGGTAGTCCTCGTGGATTTCGTTGTAATAATAATGCGATTCATCCCCCCCTCCGGACAGTTCGAAGCTGGCACTGGCGTTGAACTCCAGTTGGCCCGGCAGCGCGAGAGGCAGGGCGGCCAGCTTGAGGGTTGTTAATAAGCGGAATAATGTTTTCATGATCTAGGGGTTGTTGTAATTAAGGTCCAGCCGCTTTGCCTGCCCGCCGGATAGTGTAATTTCCATTGTCCGCTTGCCGGCGTCGAGGTGGTAGGCTTCGATCCGGTAGCGCCCGTCGGGCAACCCCCGGAGGCGGTAGCGCCCGTCGGCGCCGGCCCGGGCGAAGTAAGGCGTGTCCAGGCTGAGCACCACGCCCCGCATGTGAGTATGGATGTCGCAGGTGAGCTGGATGACGCCCGGTTTGTCGATCTTCCGGGGGTGCATCTCCCCGGGCGGCCGCCGGCCGATGGCGATGCTGCGCAGGGTCATGGAATAGATGCTGTGCACGAACTGGTCTTCGTTCATGAAATAGACGGTAGAGCCTACGGTGACAGGCAGCACGCAAGGGAGGAAGGTTTGTTCTTTCTGCGTGACGACTGCCTCCGGGGTCGGCGGCAGGCCGGGGGTGAAGTCCAGTGGATGGGCGCTGACGATGACGTTGCGGTTGGGGTCGGCCCTGGGGTCGTCGGAATGCATCGCCGGGGTGCCGTCCTTGTTGTACCCTTTGCCGCGGGCCACCCACCGGCCGGCATGGGGCAGGCCGATCGTGCCGTACAGTTCGTTGGCATTGCCGGGTGGCGGTGCCGGTTGCGGCGGCTGTTGCCGGGCAGCCATGGCAGGGAGGGCGGCAATATCGGTTTCGAAACTCAGTGTTTTAATTTGGGAAGACACAGCACAGGGCAGCACGCAGAGGCGCGGATGCGCAGAGGTGCCAAGTGGCTGGTTCCCAATCCATTGCGCCTTTTCGCCTCCGCGTGAAATTTCACCCCGCACGGAGTGCGCAATTTGAAACCGGGACACCAGCAAGGACAGGCATGCCGTCAGGAGAAAGGCTGTTTTTAACATCGGGTGATTGGTTTTTGCGGGGAGAAAATACGGGAATTGAGGACGCTGCGCTACTGTTCATGAGTGGTTGGCGGCTATACCGGGATGGATGGCAGAAGTTGTTTAGTTTTATAAACCTAAAAGCACAACCATGCCAACAACCAAGATCGCACTCATTCAGGCCGCCTCCGTCCTCTTCAACCTGGAGGCCACCATCGAAAAAGCGGCCGGCCTCGCCCGCGAAGCGGCAGAAAACGGCGCGCAGCTCATCCTTTTCCCTGAGGCCTTCATCGGCGGCTATCCGCGGGGGCTGAGCTTCGGCACGGTAGTAGGCAGCCGTTCCCCCGAGGGGCGGGAGCAGTGGCTGGCCTATTTCCGGAATGCCCTGGTGATGGGCAGCCCGGCGGCGGAACGCCTGGGTGCCATCGCCCGCGACAATGGGGCGTACCTCGCCATAGGCGCCGTGGAGCGCGATGCGCAGGGCAATACCCTCTATTGCAGCCTGCTCGTTTTCTCGCCGCAAGGCGAGCTGCTGCTCCGCCACCGCAAGCTCAAGCCGACCGCCGCCGAGCGCATCATCTGGGGAGAAGGCGATGGAACGGGCCTCCGGGTGCTGGATACCCCTCTGGGCAGAGTGGGCGGCCTCATCTGCTGGGAGAACTACATGCCCCTGGCCCGCATGGCGCTCTACCAGCAGAATGTACAGCTCTACCTGGCACCCACGGCCGACCAGCGGGATTCCTGGCAGGCGACCCTGCGCCATATTGCCTGCGAAGGGCGTTGTTATGTGCTGGGCTGCAACCAGTTCGTCACCCGGGAGATGTACCCGGAGCCGTACCGCAAAGAGTTGCAGGGGTTGCCGGAGGTGCTGTGCCGGGGCGGCAGCGCGGTAGTGGGTCCGCTGGGGGAGGTTGCCGCCGGGCCGCTTTGGGGGGAGGAAGGGATTCTATACGCAGATATCAGCCTGGAAGAGGTGGTGAAGAGCAAGCTGGATTTTGACGTGGTGGGGCATTATAGGTGGAGGGGGGGAGGGAGGGAATGAATGAGGGGAAATGAGGGGAAATGAGGGGAAAGGAGGGGAAATGAGGGGAAATGAGGGGAAATGAGGGAGGAGGGTCTCATGGCCGCCGGATGGCATACACCAACGAATTTTTCCACTGTCCATATCGGAGGACATGAAGCGAGGAGGGTCTCATGGACGCAGGATGGCATACATCAAGTGGGTCTGACACTCACCATGCTGTAAGACAGAC
>JAGFJD010000227.1 GCA_024102975.1 Phaeodactylibacter sp.
AGATACCGGCCACTTCTACTACGAATACCTGCGCAAACACTGGGAGGAAAAGTTCTTCCCCCAGCAGTCGGATTTTGCTACCTTCCAGCATTTCTGGGACAGCACCCTGCACGACGGCGTCTTCGAAGCGCCCCAATCCGTTATCCAGGTAGCCTTCTCTGCCGATGTGAACGACGCCGTCAAGCGCATCCGCCAGCCCAACAGCAACGCCGAGGCACTGGAAATTTCTTTCTATGAGACCGTCAACATGGGCAGCGGCGTATACGCCAACAACCCCTGGCTGATGGAAATGCCCGACCCGGTCAACCGCTGCTCCTGGGGCAACTACCTGGGCATCCCCGTTTCCTGGGAAGGCGGCAACGACTACGTTGCCTTCATGGACCTCAACCCCGACGAGATCAAGGGCAAAGCCGACATGGTCAACGTTGCCGTCGGCGGCACGGAGAGCACCTGCACTGTGGTGCGCCAGTTCGGCCAGATGCCGGGCACCCTGTCGCTGGCCATCGGCTACGGCCGCGAACAGACCGGCATAATGGGCCGCGCCCTCGGCAATAAAGTCGGGACCAACGTCTATCCCTGGCTGTCGCTCGACAATAACGGCAACGTGCAGTACTACGCCACCGTCGAAAGCGTCTCCGAACCGGTTGGGGTGGACGACGAGTTCGCCTGCGTGCAGTACCACCACGCTATGGGCCTCAAAGCCGAAGACCCGGCATCCGGCGAAGTGATCAACGTGGACGAAAAGACCGCCATGACCCTGGGCGAAGGATACCAGGGCGGCATCACCAACCGGTCCATCATCTTTCAGGGCCGCCTGGCGGAACTGGAAGAACTGGTCCACCACATCGAAGAGCACCGTGCCGAGGCTGCCAACCTCAACTCCAAGACGCTTTATCCGTACGAAGAATATAAGGAGCAGTTCTACAGCCAGGGGCACCATTGGGTCATGCACGTCGACCTCGGCGCCTGCATCGGCTGCGGCGCCTGCCAGGTGGCCTGCATCGCCGAGAACAACGTCCCGGTCGTCGGCAAGCGGGAAGTGTCCCGCCACCATGAAATGACCTGGCTGCGCATCGACCGCTATTTCTACGGGGATTTCGAAAACCCCAACGTGGTCTACCAGCCGCTGATGTGCCAGCACTGCGACAACGCCCCCTGCGAGAACGTCTGCCCGGTAGCCGCCACCAACCACAGCTCCGAAGGCCTCAACCAGATGACCTACAACCGCTGTATCGGCACGCGCTACTGCGCCAACAACTGCCCCTATAAGGTGCGCCGCTTCAACTGGCTGGATTATACCACCGCCGACCTCTTCGGCGCCAACGAAGTGGAGGTGAACGGCGAATCCCTGCCTTTCGGCGCCGACAACCTCACCCGGATGGTACTCAACCCGGACGTGACGGTGCGGTCCCGCGGCGTGATCGAAAAGTGCAGCTTCTGCGTGCAGCGCATCCAGGAGGGCAAGCTGACCGCCAAGCGCGAAGGCCGCCGCCTGGCCGACAACGACATCAAGACGGCCTGCCAGACGGCCTGCCCGACCGGCGCCATCGTCTTTGGCGACAGCAACAACAAGGAGGGGACAGCGACCAGGAAGATGGACAACCCTCTCAACTACCTGGCTCTGGAAGAGATCAACGTGCGGTCTTCCGTCACCTACCAGGCCAAAGTGAACAACCGCAGCGAAGAGCTGGATGCATAAACTGAAATTACGGGATTTGGGCCGGAGAGCCGGCCCCGGACACCCAATTAATAAACTTATAACGCTTCAACTATAATGAGTGCAGTAGTATCCCCGATACGCGAACCGCTGATCGAAGGTGGAAAAACCTACCATCAGATCACCGAGGATATTTGTTCGCCGACTGAAAGCGCCCCTAATGCCGCCTGGGTTATCGCCTTTATTATATCCGTGGCGGCCCTGTCCTTCTACGTCTTCTGCGTGGCCTGGACCGTCTGGGTGGGCATCGGAAGCTGGAACCTGAACCGCACCATAGGCTGGGGATGGGACATCACCAACTTCGTCTGGTGGATCGGGATCGGCCACGCCGGAACGCTGATCTCCGCCATCCTGCTCCTCTTCCGCCAGAAATGGCGCACCGGGGTGAACCGCGCCGCAGAAGCCATGACCATCTTCGCCGTGATGTGCGCCGGCCAGTTCCCCCTCATCCACATGGGGCGCCTCTGGCTGGGCTTCTTTATCTTCCCTTACCCGAACACCCGGGGGCCGCTGTGGGTGAACTTCAACTCGCCGCTGCTGTGGGACGTGTTCGCTATCTCGACCTACTTCACCGTGTCCCTCCTGTTCTGGTACACCGGCCTGGTGCCGGACTTCGCCACCATCCGCGACCGCGCCAAGGGAATCCGCAAGAAGATTTATAACTTCCTGTCCTTCGGCTGGACTGGCTCTGCCAAGCACTGGCAGCGCTTCGAGAGCCTTTCGCTCGTTCTCGCCGGCCTGGCTACGCCCCTGGTGCTTTCCGTTCACACCATCGTATCCTTCGACTTCGCCACGTCGGTGATTCCGGGCTGGCACACGACCATCTTCCCGCCCTACTTCGTCGCCGGGGCCATCTTCTCCGGCTTCGCCATGGTGCAGACCCTGATGGTGATCACGCGTAAGGTGCTGAAGCTGGAACAGTATATCACCCTGGGCCATATCGAGAGCATGAACAAGGTCATCCTGGTGACCGGCACGATCGTGGGCGTTGCCTACCTGACGGAGCTGTTCATCGCCTGGTACTCCGGATACATTTACGAGCAATACGCTTTCTACAACCGGGTGATGGGGCCCTATTACTGGTCGTACATCGGCATGATGTCCTGCAACGTGTTGTCGCCCCAGATTTTCTGGTGGAAGAAGATGCGCCGCAGCATTTTCGTGACGTTCGTCATGTCCATCTTTGTAAATATCGGCATGTGGTTCGAGCGCTTCGTGATCATTGCCACCACCCTGGCCCGCGACTACCTGCCTTCCAGCTGGAGCTACTACACGCCGACCTGGGTAGAGGTGGGCCTGTTCATCGGCACGCTGGGCCTGTTCTTCACCCTGTACCTGATCTTTGCCCGCACGGCGCCGGTCGTGGCAGTGGCGGAAGTGAAGGCTATCCTGAAGTCTTCCGGCGACCAGTACCTCGAACCGAACGCCAGGCATTCCGCCGAGGTGGTGAAAAAAGAACTGGAACCCCAGGCTTAAGAGAACAAAAAAATTATCGATCCTTCAATTCGCTATACAATGAGCAACCAAAATAAAGATGTGCTGTACGGCTTATACGATGACGAGCAAGTGCTGCTGAAAGCCGTCGACCAGGCCAATGCGGGCCATCTGGAAATCATGGACGTTTTCACCCCCTTTCCGGTCCACGGGCTGGACCCGAAGCTGGGGCTGGCGGAGAGCCGCCTGCACATTGCCGGCTTTGTTTTTGGCGCCCTCGGCACCCTGACCGCTTTCCTGTTCATGACCTGGGTGTTCACCCGCGACTGGCCGATCATCTTCGGGGGCAAACCCTACTGGTCGGTGCCGGCCTTTATCCCCATCACGTTCGAGCTGACGGTACTGTTCGCCTCGGTCGGGATGGTGGTGACGTTCTACACCATCTGCGGCATGGCGCCCGGAATAACCAACCCCCCACTTGACGACCGCATCACGGATGACAAATTCTGTATTGCGTTCGACGTGACCGGCGCGGAAGAAGCACAAAAAGACAAGCTGAAGGGGTTCTTCTCCGCTTCCGGCGCTTCTGAGGTGAACATGAAGACAATTTAGTAGTGATTAAAAAATAAATTCGACATTCTGAGTCAATGCCTGGTGGTGAAGGCCGATAGCCTCACCGGGACATTGGCCTTCACCACCAGGCATTGACGTCGGGCTTATTTTTTAAATTAACCAAGTTCAACATAAAGGGATGAAAAACTGGAAACATATATTCCTGGCGATCGCTGCCGCCATTATTCTGTACTCCTGCTCCCCGGCGGACAAGAACTTCCCGGGCAGCGAATACATGCCGGATATGGGGCACTCCATTGCCCAGGAAGCCAATGCTTTTAACTACTATCATTACAACACCTGGGACAGCGCCAGCACCATCCGGCTCAAGGAACTGGCCTATCCGGGCCTGCCGGTGGAGGGCACCGTCCCGCGCGGATACGCCGGGGTATACTTCGCCGCCGATAAGGGGGAAGCCGCCCGGGATGTTGTCGGCCGGCTTCGCGGCTCGGGCGACATCAACACCATCGCCGTGCCGGTCAACGGCCACGTGCCCTACTATTACTCCGATACCGAGGAGGAGCGCATCCGGGCGACCAATGAGATCATCGCCAACCCGTTCCCCATTACTGCTGCCGGGCTGGAGCGGGGCAAAGAGCTGTACACCATTTTCTGCGGCATTTGCCACGGCGAGAAAGGCGACGGCCTGGGATACCTGGTCAGCGACGCCAACCCCAACGTCAAGTACCCGGCGGCGCCGGCCAACTTCCTGCTCGACGCATTCGTCGAATCGTCCAACGGGCGGTACTACCACAGCATCATGTACGGAAGGAACGTGATGGGGTCCTACAAAGACAAGATCTCTTACGAAGAGCGCTGGCAGGTGATCCACTATATCCGCTCCCTGCAGGCGAAGGATAAGAAACTGGAATACAGCGAGCAGGCCAATACCCTGAACCCGGCCTTCGGGGTTCCGGGCAGCCAGGTGGCAGCACTGGCGGAGACCGTCTCCGACCAGGAAGCCGCGCCGGAAGCCGCGCCGGCCGAAGGAGAAGGCGCCGGCACTCCGGAAGAGGAAAGCCACGGCGGCGACAGCAGCCACGGCAGGAAGTAAGAGAACAGCTGAAATCGACAAAACTTCAAACAAAGGTATACAATGAACCAATTTACCTTCGACAGCAGATTAAAGACCTTCCTCATCGGGTTCATGGTTCTGGGCCTGGTGTGCCTCGGCCTCACCTTCGCGGTGGACGACGACCTGCACACCCGATTCTGGACCAATTATCTGCATAATACCGTATTTTTTACGGGTATCGCGCTGATGTCCTTGTTCACTATTGCGGCGTTTACCACGGCCTGGGGGGGCTGGTTTGTCCTCGTCAAGCGCGTCTGGGAAGCCTTTTCGCTCTTCCTGGTTCCCGGGCTGGTGCTGATGCTGCTGGTCATCGTCGGCATCTGGGGCCATTTCCACCACCTCTACCATTGGGCGGATGCCGAGGCGGTGGCCGCCGACCCGGTGCTGCAGGGCAAGTCCTCCTTCCTCAACCCGGGGTGGTACACCTTCGGCACCCTCATCATCGTCGGGCTCTGGATTTTCTTCGCGTTTAAGCTCCGCCAGCTGTCCGTCGACGAAGATGCAAGCGGCACCCCGGATTTCGAACACCACAAAAAAATCCGGATCTGGTCGGCCGCCTTCCTGCCGCTGGCCGGTTTTTCCAGCGCCGCCGTCATCTGGCAGTGGGTCATGTCGATCGACGCCCACTGGTACAGCACGCTTTTCGCCTGGTATACCGGCGCCAGCTGGTTCGTCTCGGCCATGGCCCTGACGATCCTGACCGTCATTTACATGAAAAGCCGGGGCTACCTGGAGCATGTGACCATCGAACACCTGCACGACATCGGGAAATACATGTTCGCTTTCAGCATCTTCTGGGCTTACCTGTGGTTCTCGCAGTTCATGCTCATCTGGTACGCCAACGTGGGGAAAGAGACGGTTTACTTCCTGGAACGCCGGGAAAACTATCCGGTCCTGTTCTACGGCAACCTGATCCTCAATTTCGTGACGCCGTTCTTCATCCTGATGCGGAACGACACCAAACGCAAATACGGCACCCTGGTATTCACCTCCATCGTCGTCCTCTTTGGCCATTGGTGGGATTTCTTCCAGATGATCAAGCCGGGCGCGCGGGCGACGGCCCTGGAAGCCCTCGCCCATCACGCCGGCGAACACGGCCACGATGCGGTAGCCCACGGGGAGATGCTGTCCACCCAGTTGCCGTTCGCTATGGGCTTTACCATTCCCGGCTTGCTGGAACTGGGCACCGGGCTCGGGTTCCTGGCCCTGTTCATGTACGTCGCTTTCGACCGCATGTCCAAAGCTTCGCTGGTACCCAAAAAAGACCCCTATCTCGCGGAAAGCCTCCAGCATCATGTCGAGATCCACGAGGAAGGGGCGCACTGATGCCGGGCTGCTCTTGTTTAGACAAATTCTAAACAAGGAAAAGGAGAAAGCAAAGCCGGCAGATGCTCTGTTATAAGGGTATATTTTTAAGAGCGAAAAGCTCGATGTTCAATAACATATAAACTAGCACAGAAATAATGACTGCTTTACTGGCAACAATCTGTCTGATTTTAATTGCGATCATCGTGGTGCAGATCGGGAAAGTTACCGAGCTGGCCAGCAAGATACGCGGAGAAGAGGAAGTTGAAGAGCAGGCGAACAAACGCCACGGCAATTACTCCATGCTTTTCATGGTGGCTTTCCTGGTGGCTACTGTCATTTCCGCCTGGTATTACAAGGACAGCATGCTGTGGTACGGCCCTCATGAGTCGGCCTCCGAGCATGGCAGCAGCCTCGACAGCATCTTCAATATCACGCTTTTCTTCACCGGCATCGTCTTTATCATTACTCAGATCCTGCTGTTCTACTTTGCCTGGAAATACCGGGGCCAAAGGGGCAGGAAGGCGCTGTACATGCCGCACGACAACCGCCTTGAAGTGGTCTGGACCGTCATTCCGGCGGTGGTGATGACCTTTCTCGTCGTTGGCGGCCTGGACGCCTGGAACGAAGTGATGGCCGATGTAGGCCCGAACGAGGAGTTCATCGAGATCGAAGGCACGGGCTACCAGTTTGCCTGGCACCTGCGCTATCCCGGCGCTGACGGCAAACTGGGCGCGAGGGACTACAAGCTGGTTTCCGCTACCAACCCCCTGGGGCAGAACTGGACGGACCCCAAGAACGTCGACGATTTCCACCCCAGCGAAATCTACCTGCCGGTCGGCAAAAAGGTGCGCGTGCGGATCACGGCCCGCGATGTGCTGCACAACTTCTACCTGCCGCACTTCCGGGTCAAGATGGACGCCGTGCCGGGCATGCCGACGTATTTCGTATTTACGCCCAAAACGACGACCGAAGAGTACCGCCGGAAACTGGGCGAACTCAACCTGAACGGCGAACCGAAGTACCCGGAGTGGCACGAACCGGTGGACCCCACCGATCCGGAAGGCCCCAGGAAGTACGAGGCGTTTGACTTCGAGCTGGCCTGCGCCGAGCTGTGCGGCGAGGGCCACTATGCCATGCGCCGGGTAGTCAAGATCGTTTCGGAAGGCGAATACCAGGACTGGCTGAGCAAGCAGCCGTCTTATTACCTGAGCACGATCCGCGGCACGGAGGACGACCCCAACAAGGACATGCTTTTCGAATCCGAAATCCGGGAGCGGCGCCAGGAGTTCAACGACAAACTGGAAAAGGCAATATCCGCCGAAGACCCGGCAGCCAAGACCATCGAGCTCAACCACGTGAATTTCGAGACCAACTCGGCGGAGCTGACCAAATTGTCCGCCTATCAGCTGGACAACCTGGCCGATGCTTTGAACAAATACGCCAGTATGTCTATTGAGATCAGCGGGCACACCGACAATACCGGCGAGCCGGAGTACAACCAGCAGCTCTCCGAGCAACGCGCCCAGAAGGTCAAAAGTTACCTGCTGGGCAAAGGCGTCGCAGAGAGCCGCCTGGCAGCAGTTGGCTATGGCGCCACCCGGCCGGTCGCGGACAACAATACGGAAGAAGGGCGCGAACAGAACCGCCGGACGGAATTCCGGATTACGGCTCAATAGGAATGAGTGGATGAGTGAAGGAGTGAATATTCACTCATTCAGTCCATTGTTAGAAACCGATATATCTTTACAGATAATACATAAATTTTTCAGCAGATGGCTAATGTAGAAACCAAACCGGTAATACACGAAGAGGACCTCTTGATTGAGGAATACGGGTACGACGACCATTTTCACGAACACCACCACGGCGACAAATATCAGTCGAACTTTATCACGACTTATATTTTCAGCCAGGACCACAAGATGATTGCCAAGCAGTTCCTGATCACAGGGATGTTCTGGGCGATCATCGGCGCTGCTATGTCGCTGATCTTCCGCCTGCAGCTGGGATTCCCGGAAGAGAACATGGCCTGGATCAAGCCGCTGCTCGGCAAATGGATCACGGTCAATGATGCGGGCGTCGGCTCGCTGGCGCCGGAGTTTTATTACGCGCTGGTGACGATGCACGGCACCATCCTCGTTTTCTTCGTGCTGACCGCCGGCCTGAGCGGCACCTTTTCCAACCTGCTCATACCCCTGCAGGTCGGTGCCCGGGATATGGCCTCGCCCTTCCTGAACATGCTTTCCTACTGGTTCTTCTTCCTGTCCGGTACGATCATGTTCCTGTCGCTGTTCCTCAACACCGGGCCTTTCTCCGGCGGATGGACAGCCTACCCCCCGCTTAGCGCCCTTCCGCAGGCATCGAGCGGCTCGGGGGCAGGGATGACCATGTGGCTGGTGAGCCTTGTGTTCTTCGTGGTCTCCGTGCTGCTCGGAGGGATCAACTATATTACGACAGTCCTCAACCTGCGGACGAAAGGGATGACCATGTGGCGCATGCCGCTGACGATCTGGGCGTTTTTCGTGACGGCCATCCTCGGCCTGCTGTCCTTCCCGGTGCTGGTTTCCGCCTTCCTGCTGGTCATGTTCGACCGCGGGCTGGGCACCAGCTTCTTCCTCAGCGAGATTTTCATCGGCGGGCAGGCGCTCGACCACGTGGGCGGCAGCCCGGTCCTCTACCAGCACCTGTTCTGGTTCCTGGGCCACCCGGAGGTATATATCATCATCCTGCCGGCGATGGGGCTGGTCTCGGAGGTGCTTTCCGTGCACTCCCGCAAACCGATCTTCGGCTACAAGGCGATGGTGTATTCCATCCTGGCCATCGGCTTCCTGTCCTTTATCGTATGGGCGCACCACATGTTTATGTCCGGGGTGAATCCTTTCATTTCGAACTTCTTCGTGATCTTCACCCTGATCATCGCTGTGCCCTCGGCAGTAAAAGTCTTTAACTGGATCGCCACCCTGTACGGGGGCAATATCCGGTTTACGGCGGCGAGCCTCTTTGCCATCGGCTTCGTTTCCATGTTCATCTCCGGCGGTTTGACCGGTATTTTCCTGGGCAACTCCGCCATCGACATACAGCTGCACGACACCTATTTCGTCGTGGCCCACTTCCACATCGTGATGGGGGTTGCTGCCTTCTTCGGCATGTTCGCCGGTATCTACAACTGGTATCCAAAGATGTTCAGCCGGTTTATGAACGAGACGCTGGGCAAAATCCACTTCTGGGGCACCATCATCGGCGCTTACGCCGTATTCTGGCCGATGCACTACCTGGGTATGGCCGGCGTTCCGCGCCGCTACTACCGCTTCGACAGCTTCGCAGCCTTCGGCCAGTTCGACGCCATGAACCAGTTCATCACCATAGCCGCCATCGTCACCTTCGGCTTCCAGATTCTGTTTGTGATCAACTTCTTCTACAGCATCTGGAAAGGCAAGAAGATGACTACCCGCAACCCCTGGGGCGCGACTACCCTGGAATGGACTACGCCGATCAACCCGGGCCACGGCAACTGGCCGGGCAAACTGCCGACCGTCCAGCGCTGGGCGTACGACTACGGCAAGGACGGCAAGGAGTTCATCCCGCAAATCCAGCCGCTGGGCAAGGATGAGAAGGATGGGCATTGAGAGAATGAGAGAATGAGAGAATGAGAGAATGAGTGAATTTTACCCGGCCGAGCATAGCGAGGACGGGGAGTGAAGGAATGAATAAAAAAACAGACAAAAGGGAAAGTGCAGACGAAAGTAATTGAACGCAGAGTGGCGAGCCTGGCCTGGCAGAAGGTTCAGGATTACAAAATGCTGGTCAAGTTCAGGTTGACGATGACGGTGGTGTTTTCCTCCGTGATGGCTTTCCTGATCGCCCTGTCCGGCCCGGTCAACTGGCTGGCGGTCCTCATCCTTGCTTCCGGCGGCTTTCTGGTGACCGGCGCGGCCAACGCGCTGAACCAGGTGCTGGAGCGGGACTACGACAAGCTGATGAAGCGCACGGCAGGCAGGCCGCTGGCTGCCGGGCGGATGAGCACTTCGGAGGCGGTAATGGCGGCGGGCTTCATGAGCCTTTTCGGCATCACCTTGCTGGCGCTTTTCAACCCGTGGGCGGCCTTTCTGGGCACCGTGGCGCTGGTAGCCTACGCCTTCCTCTACACGCCGATGAAGCGAATCAGCCCGTCGGCGGTGGCGGTTGGGGCGGTGCCGGGCGCTTTGCCGACCCTCATCGGGTGTGTGGCAGCGCAGGGGGAGATCACGTTTCTGGGGCTGAGCCTCTTTGCGTTGCAGTTCCTCTGGCAGTTTCCCCACTTCTGGTCCATCGGCTTTCTGGGCCACGAGGATTATGCCCATGCCGGATACAAGCTGATGCCGGTCACTCCGAGCGGGGCATGCGACCGCCGGATCGGCCTGCAGGCTTTCCTGTATGCCATCTTCCTGGTGCCGGTGAGCCTCATTCCCTATGCCCTGGGCGTGAGCGGCTGGATATCGGCGGCGGTAGTCGGGATTCTGGGCCTGGGATACGCCTGGTTTGGCTGGAACTTTTTCAAGGCCGGCAGCCGGAAGGCAGCGTTGCAGCTGATGTTCTTTTCGTTTGCCTATATTCCGGTTGCGCTGGTGGCTTTTTTTGCAGATAAAATTTAGGTGTTATGGTGTTATGGTTTTTCGGTATTATGGCCAGAGGATTTGCCGGGACTGACTGCGGGCCTGCAATACTCGCCCTGACAACAGAGGGGCTGCGAAACCGAAACACCATAACACCGAAACACCACAATACCAAAATACAGATATGAACGCGACAGTGGCGAGAACGGATTACAGAAGAAGCAAGATACACCCCAGGAAGTTTGCGCTCCTGGTGGCCTGCGCCAGCATGATGATGATGTTTGCCGCTTTCACCAGCGCCTACATCGTCCGCCAGGCGGCGGGCAACTGGCTGGAATTCCGGATGCCGGACCTGTTCTACCTCAGCACCGGCGTGATCCTGCTGAGCAGCCTGAGCCTTCATTCTTCTTACCTGGCCTTCAAGCGCGGCAATACCCGCGTGTACCGGCTTTTGTTGTCAGCTACCCTCGTTCTGGGGCTGGCATTTGTGGTGTTGCAGTACCAGGGCTGGCAGGCCCTGGCGTCCATCGGGGTGGAACTGACCACCAACCCCTCGGGGTCTTTCGTGTACGTGATCTCGGGAGTGCACGCCGCACACGTCCTGGGCGGCATCGCTGCCCTGATCCTGGCTATGCTGCATGCTTTCCTGCTGCATCACCGCGTGACGCCCGCCCGGAAATTGCGGTTCGAGCTGACGCTCATCTACTGGCATTTCGTCGATTTCCTGTGGGTGTACCTTTTATTGTTTTTTACGCTTCAATGATAAACATAAACGACTGATAACCAAACAAAAGATAACTGATGGCGACGTCTGATACTGTTTTGGAACAACAAGATGTGCAGAGCCAGAGCGACTGGTCTGGTGGCAAACCTGCTTTCAAGGCGAGCTACGGCAAGCTGATGATGTGGTATTTTCTCCTGTCGGATGCTTTCACCTTTGCCGGTTTCCTGATCGCCTACGGCGCGCTGCGCTTCAGCAGCCCCACCTGGCCGGTGCCGGACTTTGTATTCTCCACGGCGCCTTTCGGCATCCACCATGCCCCGCTGATCTTCGTGACCATCATGTCCTTCCTCCTGATCGTGAGTTCGGTGACGATGGTGCGCGCGGTGCAGGAAGGCCATAAGGAGAACAAGAACGGCGTGGTCTTCTGGATGCTGATGACCATCCTGGGCGGCGCCGGCTTCCTCAGCTGCCAGGCCTGGGAATGGACGAACCTGATCGGCACGGAGCACATGTCCGTAACCACCAACCCCTTCGGCACCTACACCGAGGGGGGCGTCTATCTCACGCCGGAGGGCGAGGAGTCGGACGAAACCTTCGAGGCCGGGGAAAGCTACCTCATCCACAAAGCCCATGAAGGCGGGCACGCGGAGGAAGGGCACGGCGACGGCGATCACGCCGAGCTGGATTACAGCCCCGGCGACCACCCCGGCTACTTCGTGGACGAGCGCGGCTTCATCCACCGCAAATTCAAAGTGACGGAAGGCCCGGATGCCGGCATGGTCAAAATGGAGCAGTTCGGCCCCAAAGCCTTTGGCGCGCTGTTTTTCTTCATCACCGGATTCCACGGGTTCCACGTATTTTCCGGCGTGGTGTTCCTCTTCATCATCATGATCAACGCCGCCAGCGGCCTGTACATGAGGAGGCGGAACGGCCACGAGATGGTAGAAAAGATGGGCCTGTACTGGCACTTCGTAGACCTGGTGTGGGTGTTCGTATTCCTGGTTTTCTATCTGCTCTAGTTTTCATTTGATTCCGAAACAAGAAAAACAAGCTTCATAATATGGGACATTTAAGTTACGAAGAAGCCAAAAAAGTCGTCTACAAAGGGCTCGTTTTGCTGGCGGTAGTGACACTTATCGAAGTGTTCTTTTCCCTGCTGGCCAAGGGCCACGTCATACACGACCTCAAATACATCACCTGGCTGCACTACCTCATCGGGCTGCTCCTGATCGGCCTTTCCCTGTATAAGGCCTACTTTATTATTTACGAATTCATGCACATGCGCTATGAGGTGAAAGGCCTGGCTATGAGCGTACTGCTGCCCACCGTGCTCCTGATCTGGGCAGTCATCGCCTTCTTCCAGGAAGGAAACTCCTGGAAGAGCCGCCGCCAGCAAATCCAGGAAAAGAATATGGAAGAAGTAGAAGAAGGGCAGATGCAAAAGCAGGAGAGCCTGTTGCTGGAAGATACGTATATCCTAAAACCGGAAGACGTGATCTGAACGCGTCTTTTTCTGATAATAGAAACAGGAGCCAGCCCGGAGTGTGCCGGGGGCTCCTGTTTCTATTGTGGGGGGAAGCATCAGGGGCTCAAGTTTCATTGGTGGATCTAACCTTATGGATTCCGGGTTGGCCCGGTTTGGCAAACCCGATAGCATTTATCAGAAACGAATCAACCTGCCGGGTTAAACTATCCGGGCCTAAAGACTAAACCCGGCAGGTTGCAGTGTTTCAAAAATTATCTGACATTCCCCCGACAACAATCCTCCCGGGGGAGTGTTTCCATTCTGGAAATGAAAGAATGATAAAATGGCAAAAACCAAGATCATCGGGCAGATGGGCCTCCTGCAGCTGGCAGGGGTCGTCCTGTTGCTCGTCATCTTTCCGCTGGGTTCGTGGTACTACCTGCGCACCGGCCTGGATTACCGCCTGCAGGCCATGCAGGAACTGAAGGATTACGGCAAAATGCCGGCCTTTGCGCTGGCCAACTACAACGACAGCCTCGTCACCGCCGAACGCTTCGCGGAAGGCCTGGTGGTGGGCTATTTCTTTTCCGAACCCCACGAAAACCTGTACGCCGGCGAGCTGGCCAGGCTGCACGATCAGTTCGACGAACGGGACGATATCTTCTTCCTCGCCTTTGCGGCCGATACTTCCCAGGCTGCCCGGAACCGCCTGGAGCAGTTCGCCTCCGCCAACGGCCTGCTGGACGAAGAGCAAAACTATTACCTGCGGGGAACTCCGGCAGAGATCGCAAGCCTGGCTGAAGGTTGCGCTCTGCCTTTTGGAGAAAAGGGCATGAGCCTTTCCGACAACAGCCTGCTCTTCTTTGCCGACAGCCTCATGGTGCGCGGGTTTTACGATATGCGGGAAGGAGAGAGCCTGAAACGGCTGGTGAAACACATTACGCTGAATATACCGCCTAAGAAAGATAAGGAACTGCTGTTCGAACGCGAAGTAGAAAAATAGACAGGATTGACCGGATGAGCCTCTTTCAAGCTTGCCCTGATGGAATAGTTATAGACAGGATTAACGAGGTGGACAGGATTAACAAGATTGGCAGGATTCTGCAGCCCTGACGCAGCTGATTCCCTCCTCGGGGGGATAGACATTTCCCCGGAGAAATTTTTATACTCCCCTCGGGCATGAGAGGTGAAATTTTGGCAATTTCATTTTTGTGGCCTGCAAGGCGAAAAGCGCAGGCATAGCAGTAGCTACGGCGAGCATTTTCAACGCAGCAGGGCGCAAAAAGAAAGAGACAAAAATCACTTCTCGTGCCCGAGGGGAGTATATAATAATCACGGCAACGAACCTATGGAGCGAAACATTCAATTGGCCAAACAGATGAACACCGCCGCCTGGGTGGCCACCGGGGTCGTCCTTTTGCTGGTGGGCCTGATGCGGCGCGTTAAGATTCCCATTCCGGAGGGCTGGGACTTCAGCTTCCTGCCGCCTTTTCACGCTACCCTCAACGCGCTGACTGCCGTCGTGTTGCTGGCGGCGTTCTACTTCATTAAGCAGAAAAATATCCAGGCGCACCGGCGCAGCATCTACGTAGCGATGGGGCTGTCTGTGCTTTTCCTGCTGTCGTATGTGGCTTACCACTTCACCACCCCGGAGACCATCTTCGGGGATGCCAACCACGACGGCAGCCTTAGCCCGGAGGAGCTGGCAGCGGTGGGCAGCGCCCGCACCTGGTATCTCGTGCTGTTGCTGAGCCATATCGTCCTGGCGGCATTGATCCTGCCCTTTATTCTTTTTACCTTTATACGCGCTTACACCGGCCAGGTGGAGCGCCACCGCCGGATGGCGCGATGGGTGTTCCCCGTCTGGCTGTACGTGGCCATTACCGGGCCGATAGCGTATTATATGCTGATGCCGTATTATCCGTAGGATAGGAAGTTGTCGAATAGGTATATTGCCGGCCTGATGGAGGTGGGAGGGAATTGTTATATTGCTAAACGGAAACATTTATAATATGAAAATCCACATCACCAAATACCTAAGCATCCTCGCCCTGGCCCTTTCCCTGAGCCTGGGAACGAGCACGCCTGTACAGGCCCAGTGCCCCATGTGCCGCATGTCGGCCGAGAGCAACCTGAAGAACGGCGGCACTGAGGGGCGCGGCCTCAACAACGGTATCCTGTTCATGCTGTCCATGCCTTACCTGGTCGTGGGCGCCATCGGTTTCATCTGGTGGAAAAACCGGAGGAAGGAAGAGGAGGAAGAGTTGGTTTAGCGACGTGAGATTAATAAGTGTCGGGTTTAGTAGGTTAGTGATTTTGGCTTTAACCGAGGCAAAGGTTCCCGACCTTAGCCGTAGCTAAGGGAGGCGGTTCTTTAACGAAGGGTAAAGCCAAAA
>JAGFJD010000237.1 GCA_024102975.1 Phaeodactylibacter sp.
TCCACTGTATTTCCCCTATATCTCCCCTACATTTCCCCCAATTCCCCCAACGCCTCTTCCATCCCTCTCGGCTGATACCCCAGCGCATAAGCCCTTTCGCTGCTCAGGCTCACATCGGCGGGGCGCGGCGCCGGCATGGCCACGTCGGCCTGCCGGGCGGGCTGCACCAGGCGCTCGTCGATGCCGAAGGCACGGGCGATGTGGGTGGCCATGTCATAGCGGGAAGCCGGCTCCGGGCCGCCCAGGTGGAAGAATCCGGCAGCGCCGAGATCCATCAGCATCAGCAGGCCGTGGGCGGCATCCTGCACAAAGGCGGGGCTGCGGTACTCGTCGACGAAGGCAGGCAGGGGTTGGCCGGCCCGCAGGCTTTCCACCCACTGTTTCAGGAAGTTGGCGCCCCAGCCGTAGAGCAGGGGCAGGCGGACGACGGCCGCTTTTGGGCAGGCGAGCAGCACCCCCTGCTCCGCCGCTGCTTTCTGCATGCCATAGGTGCAGATAGGGGAGGGGGCCCAGTTTTCGTCGTAGGGCGCGCTCTGCCCGTCGAAGACCAGGTCGGTGGAGGTGAACAGGAAAGGGATGCCGGCCTGGCGGGCGTAGTTGGCCAGCGCGATGGGCACGTCCACGTTGATCACCTGCGATTCCTTGGGGTGCAGCTCGCACCAGTTGGGGCTGGCCGCAGCGGCCAGGTGCAGGATGGCGCCGGGGCGGATTTCCTCCAGGCGTTGCAGGACTTCCTCCCGGTTGAACAGGTCGAGCTGCTCGGCGGGGATGTCCGGCTTTTTCATATTGTAAAAACCGGTGAAAGGCCGCCCCCGCTCTTCCAGCAGGCGGGCGACATGCGAGCCTAAAAAACCGGAAACCCCGGTGATGAGTATCGACACAGGCCTATTGTTTTATGATCTTGTACGCAAAGGTACGCTTTCCGGTTGTGCCCCGGAGGAAATAAATTCCCGCCGGCAGGCCGGAAAGGGAAACTTCCCGGGGCAAAGGCAGCGCCCCCCACTCCCGGACCGGCTGGCCGTGTATATTGCGCAGGATAAACTTCAGCGGCGTTTCGGAGGCCCCCTCCAGCCGGAGCAGCCCTGATGTTGGGTTGGGGCTTGCCCGGAATAACCCGGGATCGGCAAAAACGGACAGCCCGGTAGCCTCTTCGATGAACACGTGGAGCTGGATAAGCCTTTCTGCGACGGGAATCCCGTCTCTCCATTCTGTAACCGCTATGCCAAAAACGTAATGGCCGGGCAGGCAGGGGTTACCCCAGGCGAAGTCGCCGGTGACGGGGTCGATGCCAAGGCTGTTGGTGCAGTTGTCAAACTCCTGGGGGTAGAGATAAACTGCAGGATCTGTAAGTTCTGCCAGGCGGTAACTGAGGCTGTCGCCGTCAGGGTCGTACAGGTTGGGATTGTGGTTGAATACCGATCCGGGCAGGCCTACGTCTACCGACGGCTGCAGCGGCATGGCCTGGTCGTTACACCCCTGAAACAGGGGGGAGAGAAAAGTATAAGTGTTCAGTATCCTCACCGGAATATCCGGCTCAGACTGAAAACTGAGGATATCGCCGGGGTAGCAACATGCTTCAACACTCAAAACGTATGCCCCTCTGGCAGGATAGGTATGCTCCGCCAGGTAGAGGGCCAGGACGGTTTCCCATTCCATCTGAACGGCGGAAACGAGCGGTGCCTGCTCGCAGCTGCCGTCGCCCCAGCACAATTCTACGGAAGCCGGAACGCTGGAAGGGTCTTCGCCGTGAAAATAAAGAGCAGCCTGCGCCCTTAGCGTCAACGAGGTGACGCAGTCGCCCACCTGCTCAACGGATATATCCCCGCCCCGGATTTCGGGCTGGGCAATACCGGAAGCGCAAAGCGCCAGAAGGAGGGAAGTAATCATAGCTTTCATAAGAGTGGTTTTGGTTTATAACTGAACGAAACCGTTTTTCATCTCAATGCTTCCTACCCCAAAAGAAATACCCTACATTTGCGTTCCCCTGATAAAGGCACAGGCGGGAACTGAACAACAACGCAACCTCCCCCCGGCAGAGTTGTTATTTAGAGTGTGTTCAAATTTCGTTTTCAACCCGAAGTATGAAATTTGAACACGCTCTTATACTGGCGAACGCGTGGTTTTGTCAGGAGCAAAACCAGCGATGCCAGTATATACTGACCCGGCGGGTTTTGTAGCCGACAAAACCTGCCGTGCGTCAGTATAATTCAGCATGGGTGCCCGGGCTGAAGCCTGGAAAATCAGTTGTATTTTATCCTGCCCGGAACACCCCGGGATAAAATGCAACAAAAATTAATAAAACGCAACAGCAACGATAGCACATGCAGTTCTTATATCCGACATTCCTGTTCGCCCTGGCCGCGCTGGCCATCCCCATTATTCTCCACCTGTTCTACTTCCGGCGGTTCAAAAAGGTGTATTTTACCAATGTGCGTTTTCTGAAGGAGGTCAAGGAGGAAACCAGCGCCCGCTCCAAGCTGCGCAACCTGCTGGTGTTGCTGATGCGCCTGCTGGCCATCGCTTTTCTGGTGCTGGCCTTCGCCCAGCCGTTCCTGCCGGCCAAAAATGCCGAGGTGAAGGCGGGCACCAAAGCCGTCAGCATTTTCATCGACAACTCCTTCAGCATGGAGGCCCTCAGCCAGGACGTGCCCCTGCTGGAAAAAGCCAAACAGCGCGCCCGCGAAGCCGTGCAGGCCTACGCCCCCGACGACCAGTTCCAAATCCTGACCAACGACTTCGAAGGCCGCCACCAGCGCCTCGTCGGGCGCGACGACGCCCTGGGCCTCATCGACGAAGTGGCCATCAGCCCGGAAGTTAAAACCCTCTCCCGGGTGCTGGCCCGCCAGCAGCAGGCCCTGCAAACCGCCCGGACGGACAACCACGTGGCCTACATGATCTCCGACTTCCAACGCAACATCACCGATATCGAAAACTACGCCGACTCTACCCTGGAACTCAACCTCATCCCCCTGCAGGCCGTCCAGGAACGAAACATCAGCATCGACTCGGCCTGGTTCGAAGCCCCGGTGCCCATGGCCGGCCAGTCCAACCCCGTGATCGTCAAAGTGAAAAACCTCACCGGAGAAGACGCCGAGAATATCCGCCTGTCCATCCGCTACGAAGGGCAAACCAAGCCGGTAGGGACCCTGTCCATCCCCGCCGGCGCCTCCGTCCTGGATACCGTCAACCTCTCCGTCCAGCGCACCGGCTGGCACGAAGCCGTGCTGGCCATCACCGATTACCCGGTCCAGTTCGACGATACTTATTATATCGCCTTTAATGTCCGGGACCAGATCAACGTGCTTTCGATCAACGAATCGGCGCCCGACCGCTACCTCACCGCCGCCTTCAACGGCATGCAGAACTTCCGGATCGACAACCTGCTCAGCCAGAACCTGGACTACTCGGCCTTTTCCAACTACCAGCTCATCGTCGCCAACGGCCTGAACAACATCTCCACCGGCCTGGCCTTCGAGCTGGCCCAGTACGTCCGGGAAGGCGGCAACCTCCTCGTCTTTCCCGGCCGCAACGCCAACCTGGAGGCCTACCGCAGCTTCCTGGCCGCCTTCCCGGCCAACGAATTGCTCGCCTTCGAGGAGCAAAACCGCATCGTCGGTTCCGTAAATACCGAGGAATTCATCTTCAACGACGTCTTCGAAAACAAAAGCGCCAACCTCAAGCTGCCGGCCACCCAGGGCAATTTCCGCCTGGCCACTTCCGCCAGCCGCGGCGAAGAGCGCCTGCTGACTTACCGCGACGGCAATGCCTTCCTGGCCAAATACCAGGTGGATAAAGGCAACCTCTACCTCTGCGCCGCCCCGCTCGACGAGCAGTACAACGGCCTGGTGCGCGACGGCGAGATCTTTATTCCCATGCTGTACAAGATGGCCATTTCCTCCGGCAAAGGGCAGAAGATCGCTTATTCCATCGGCAAGGACGAGGTCATCGAGGCCAACCACCAAACCACCAGCTCGGATATCGTCTACAAGCTCAAAGGGCAGGGGCGGGAATTCATCCCCGAACAGCGCATCATCGGCGCCAAGGCCTTCCTCGGCGTCAACAACCAGGTGCGCGATGCCGGATTCTATGCCCTCTTCCTCCGGGAGGACAACCCGCTCGGCACTTACGCTTTCAACTACGACCGCCGCGAGTCCGCCCTCGACTACTACGCCCCCGACGCCCTCCGCGAACGGGTGGGCGCCCAGGCCAACATCATCAACATCTCCGACACGGCCGTGCTCACCGCCCGCATCGAAGAGCAGAGCCAGGGCACGCCGCTGTGGCGGTGGTGCCTCATCCTGGCGCTGGTGTTCCTGGCGGCGGAGGTGTTGTTGCTGCGGTTGTGGAAGGTTTAAATTCCGGCACGTCAGAATTCTTCCAATTTCCCTAAATTGGCTCCATGACGAATCGGGGCTATATTGTCTGTGTTGTTTTGCTGGTCCTGGCCCGGCTTGCCGCCGGAGGACAGGAGGCGGACACTTTGCCCAAACTCTACCCTTCCTCTGTCACCGTGTACGACATCGACCGCGGGATGCCGATCTCCTGCCTGACCGAATTGTTCGTCGATCCCGGGGGGCGGCTGTTTGTCAACCCCTGCCGGTTCCTGGACATTCACCAAAACCTGAACTTCTACCAGTTTGACGGGAATAAATCGCACATCGTCGCCCTGGAAGCGCCGGACGGGAAAACCGCGCCTTTGGGCTGGGGCTTGAAGGGAATTACAGCCGGCGGGCTGCTATTCGGGACAGACGCCGATGGCAGGCATGCTTTTCTGTACAATCCCGACAACGGAGCGAAACAGATTTATGCATTCGATAACGCCGGGCGGGTGCGGGCCATGATCGCCGGGCCGGGCAATGAAGCCCTGGTGTTGGCGTATGCCCCGGATGCTTATTCCCTGTTTCGCCTGAGGCCGGAAGGCAAAAAAATGCTCACCCGGATACCGGTTGAAGAGGAGTTTGTTCCCGGCGGCGCCATTCCGGCACTCCGGTCGGGCGATCAGGTTTGGTTTATCCATTCGAATATAGGGTTTTTCCGTTATTCTCTGACGGATAACCGCCTGAAACGGTACAATTGGCCGGATTTGCCGGGCGCGGTCATTAAGGAATATCCTGGCTTTACCGGGGATTGGACGAACCTGGACATGGCCCTGGCGCCTGCTGGCGAAATCTTGTTTTATATACATGGTTTAAGCGGCTTCTTTGTCTTTGATCCGGTGTCGGAGCAGTTGGCCCGGCAGCCCCAACTGAATGCCTATTTAAGGCGGCTTGGCCGTTCTGGCAATGTAAATGTGCAATTTCACCGGGATGCCCGGGAAAACCTGCTGGTGAATTTCAGCTGGCTCCCGGACGAAGTTGCCGGCCCCGGAGCAAAGGAGGATTTGCTTGCTGCTGTGTTATGGGATCATAATGGACAGTTCTTCGATTATCAGCTGGTGGCAAAAATGAATTATGCCGGGCGGTACAAAATTGCCAGCGGCTTTTTTTGCCAAAGCCGGGATTTTAAAAAGCAAGTCCTGAGCGCTACCAGCGGAGGGTTGATTGCCGTTGAGATTAAGGCCAGCTTATCCATAAAGGCCGGCTTGAAAGGCTGGGCGAGCCGGGCGATGGGCATGCTCGACAAAAACAGGGTGCTGGCACTCTCCGAAAACGGTTATAAAGCCATTCTCGACCTCCGCACGATGGAATCAGAAATACTGACCTACAAGCAGGCTGCCCATCCGCTGTTTGTGGCGCGCAATTTCGGGCAGTTGGTGTCGGTGGGAGACGAGTTGTGGTTTCCCACCAACAACGGGCAACTGGCCTGTTATCAAAGGAGCGATCAGTCATCCCGGTATTATGAAATCGGCCAGGAATTCGACAAGTTCAATTTCATCGGGCCGCAGGAGATCGCCTTTGCCAATACCCGCAACGAGGTCTTCCGGTACGGCCTTGCCCGGGGCGAATCCAGGCCTTTTCTCAAAGGCGGCGCCCCGCTGCAGATCGGAGGAACGGTCAACGAAATGGCCGTCGGCAGAAACGGCATACTCTGGATCGCTTCCCTGAACGGCCTCTGGCGGATCGACCCCCGCACCGGTGCCAGCCAACGCCTGGGCAAGGCCGACGGGCTGGCGGATGACCGGTTCTTATGCATCCACGAAGCGGACGACGGCGAGCTTTGGCTCGGTACCCTGGGCAGCGGCCTGCAGTTCTATCATCCGGAAACGGGGGCAATGAGGTCGCTCGACCGGAGCAAGGGCCTATCCAATAATACCGTGGCAGGAATCCTTTCCGATGAGGATGGCGACCGCTGGGTATCGACTTTCAATGGCCTTACTGCCGTGTCGAAGGAGGGCAAGGTGCTTTTTAACCTATCTGAAGAGGAAGGGCTGCCGCACCGGGAGTTTAACCGCTATTCCTACCTGAAGGCCGGCGACGGGCGCCTGCTCTTCGGCGGAGTAGATGGCGTGGCCTTGCTCGGCCCGGAGCAGATCAAAGCGGCCTATGCGCAAAAGGATTCGCTGAAAATCTATCTGACCGATGTCCGGTATCACGACCAGGCCAGCAATTCCGAGGTTCATCTGACAACCGGTTTTCACCAGCCGGGCCGGATCGTGCTGCCCGCCGCCCACCGCTATATCAAACTCGATTTTGGCCTGTCCGACTTCCTCAACCCGGATAAAAATACGTTCGCCTACCGCTTCCGGCACGACGGTTCGGCCGACGATGCGGATGCGATCTGGACAGAGATCGGCTCCGGCTCCGAACTGCTCCTGAACGACCTGCCTGCCGGTTCGTACACGATACTGATCCGGGGAACCAATGCGAAAGGGCAGGTGACGGAAAAGCCTCTGGCAATGCCTGTCCGGGTGCGGGAGTTTTTCTACAAAACCTGGTGGTTCTATGCGCTTTGCGCTTTGCCCTTCCTGCTGGGCGCTTTTTTCTGGATCCGCCGCCTGCAGACGGAGCGGCAACGGCTGGAGGCAGAAGTAGCTTCCCGGACGCAGCAAATCCGGCGAGACAAGGAACTGATCGAGGAGCAGGCAACTAAGCTGCAGGCGCTCGATGAACTGAAATCCCGCTTTTTTACCAATATATCCCACGAATTCCGCACCCCCCTTACTGTAATTTCCGGCATGGCCACCCAAATCCGCCAGCAGCCGGAACAATGGCTGGAAAAGGGCATGGAACTCATCCAGCGCAACAGCCGGCAGTTGCTTTCCCTGATCAACCAAATCCTCGACCTGCGCAGGCTGGAATCCGGCGCCATGAAGGTGAACCTGGTGCAGGGGGACATCATACCCTACCTCCGCTACATCGCCGAATCTTTTGTCCGGCTGGCCCAGGCCAGGGGCCTGCGCCTGCACGTGCTCGCCGGGACTGAGGCGGTAGACATGGATTATGACCCGGAAAAAATGATGCATATCCTGTCCAACCTGCTGTCCAACGCCATCAAATATACTCCCGCTCCCGGCGACATATACCTGCGGATCGGCCGCCAGCATGACGAGGCTGGCCGGGAACAGCTCTCCATCCAGGTGCAGGATACCGGCCCGGGCATGGCGCCGGAGGTGCTGCCCTATATCTTCGACCGGTTTTATCAGGCCCCCTCCCAGCCCGCCCCAAAGGAGGATGAGCGCCGGAACTCCCCCCCTTCGGAGGGGCTGGGGGGGGCAGGCTCCGGCGTTGGCCTGGCACTGGCCAGAGAACTCGCGCAACTCCTGAACGGCACGATTGAGGTGTCCAGCGCACCGGGCGCCGGCACGGCCTTTACGCTGAGTTTCCCCATAACCCGGGAGGCCAGAGTACAGGAAAGCCAGATCATTCCTGAAACGGAAAGCCATGCCCAGGCAACGGCGCCGCAGCCGGTAGTTGCCAAAGAGCCGGCCGTGCCTGCCGCAGAGGCTATCGACGGCAACCTTCAGGGATCAGCCGGGCAGCCGTCCCTCCTGATCGTGGAAGACAATGCCGACGTCCGCCTTTACCTGACGGCCTGCCTGGAAAAGCATTACCGGCTGCTGGTGGCGGAAAACGGCCAGGAGGGGATCGACAGAGCTATTGAACTGGTGCCGGACCTCATCGTAAGCGATGTGATGATGCCCGCGAAGGATGGTTTTGAACTGTGCGACACCCTGAAAAAAGATGAGCGCACCAGCCACATCCCCATTGTTCTGCTGACCGCCAGAGCGGACTTCGAATCAAAAATGACCGGCCTGCGCAAAGGCGCGGACGCCTACCTGCCCAAACCCTTTGAACAGGAGGAGTTGCTGGTCCGCCTGGAACAATTGTTGGCGCTGCGGAAGAAACTTCAGGAACGGTACCGCAACCTCTCCTCTGTTCCGGAGCATCCCATCTCAGAGGACTTTCGGATCGAAGATGCCTTCATCCGGAAGCTTCGCAAGCTGGTCATTGATAATATTTCTGATGAGAAAATGGATGTGCACTTCCTCTGCAAGTCTCTGGCAGTCAGCCGCACCCAACTGCACAACAAAGTCACTGCCCTTACCGGCCAGTCAGCAACCAGATTCGTGCGCCTGATTCGCCTGAACAAGGCGCGGGAACTCCTCCAAACTACCCGCCTGAATGTCTCTGAAGTCGCTTATGAAGTGGGCTTCAGTAACCCCGCGTACTTTTCCCGCATTTACGCCGAAGCTTTTGGCGAAGCGCCGCGCCAGACGCGGAAGTAACGCCATGCTCTGAACAACAGGCCATGTTTTTTCCCGCCTCCTGAACGATGGGTAAAGCCTTCGGAACAATAGGTAAAGCTTTCTTGCCGCCGGTATGCCACCTTTGCGTTGCATCCGCAAAGAAGCCGATGATGAACTTTCAAAACACTTATCCACAACACCCGGAGGGTGGTACGAATAAAGGGGAATCATATATCCTGGGCGCCGCCGCAAGGCGGGCCCGGGCTTCCCTGCTGGCAGTCATCTTCGGGCCGGCCACCCGGCAGTGGCTGGAAAAACACCTGACGCCATTGAAAGAGGGACGGGGCTTTCACCCGGGCAGCGGCGGCGGCGAAGGCGCCTTCTTGCTCGCTTCTCTGCTGGGCGAAAAAACAGCTATATATGGCATCGACGAAGACGCTGCGCTGGTCGGGGCTGCTTTGCAGGAAAAGGCCCGCCTGGGCCTGGGGTATGTCCATTTCGCTCAGGCCCGCCTGGCTGCCTGGAACGCGGGCCAGCCCTATGATTTCATTTACACCCGGATACAGGCCGCCGCCCTGCCGGCCCCGGAGGCCTGGCTGGCCAGCCTCTCCCGCAACCTGAAAGCCGGAGGAGTGCTGCTGGCGGAAGTCATAAAGCCCTCCGGCTTCCGGGCCTACCCCTACAACCACGCATTCGCCCGGACTACGGAACTGATCGGCCGGCTGGAAGCCGCCCAGACCTACGAAGCAGAACAACTGTCCGGCCGGCTGCAACAAGCCGGCTTTACGGACATTGTATGCACTTACGCTGCCCCGGCCTTTATCCCCCCGGCCTGCAACCCCATCGCCTCCCTTTCCCTGGAATGCTGCCAGGCGGAAATCCTGCGCTGCGGGCATTCGAACCGGGAGGAACTCAACGCCCTGCTTTTGGAACTACGGACCTATGAACAACAGGAAGACTGCCTGATCAGCCGGCCGGGCGTGCTGCAGGTGCGGGCGGGAATAGACTGACTTCTCATGTGAACTATAAATATGAAAATCCTTAAGATCATGAACAAAAAACATCTGGCCATCAGGTATTTACTGACAATGGCATTTGCCTGCTGTTTTTTACAGCAAAACCTGGCGGCCCAACACGCGGCCGTCACCTACAAAGTAAGAACCAATCACATCACACACTATGGGGGATCAGCTTCTATGGTGTGCAACGACACAGGGCCAGGGGATGCGGAAGAATATACCTCCTACCGGAGAAGCTACGACGATGTCGACGATACGCCCGTTTCCAGCGGCTGTCAGACCTGCACTACGACTGCTTCCTCCTGTACAGTTTCGGACAATATCGCCCTGGCAGAAAGAACCAATTTGGCCACCAGGTTTTATTTTAACTGGGAAGCCTGGGAAGATGACCGGGGAGACCGTTGTGCTTACGACGGCCCGGATAACAATCCATTTACCAATGACGACGATTGTTATTTCAATCTTACC
>JAGFJD010000240.1 GCA_024102975.1 Phaeodactylibacter sp.
AGGCCTGGGGCCGGAAGCGCTGCTTGAATTTCAGGAATCCATGGATTTTTCTGTCCTGGGGGTGGGTTCCAACCTGGCGCTTTTCCTGATGCTGCTTTCCTTTGTGGCGGCTCTGGGAGTGCTTTTCCTCTGCGTCCTTTTCCTGCACGGCAAAAGGGCAACCGACATCCTTACCGGCAGGCCCCGGCTGGATTGGGGGCGGGTAGCCTTCGGTTTTGCCTTCTGGTTTGCCCTTAGCGCCGGGCTGGAGGTGGTGGCCTACCTGCTTGACCCCGGGAACTACACCCTGCAGTTCGAACTGTCCAGCTTTATTCCCCTGCTGCTGATCGCCCTGCTGGTGCTGCCGTTGCAGACCACTTTTGAAGAAGCCCTGTTCCGGGGCTACCTGATGCAGGGCTTCGGGTTGTTGTTCCGCAACCGTTGGCTGCCGTTGTTGCTGACCTCTGCAGCCTTTGGGCTGTTGCACTTCGCCAACCCGGAAGTCGGCGAGTTCGGGTTCGGGCTGATGATGTCTTATTACATCGGCGTGGGCCTGCTGCTGGGAATTTGTACGCTGATGGACGAAGGGACGGAACTGGCCCTGGGCCTGCACGCTGCCACCAATATTTACGGGGCTACCGTCGTTAGTTTTGCGGGCTCGGCCCTGCAAACCCAGGCCATCTTCCGGGTGAAAGAGCTGGACGTTGCCCTGATGCTGGGCATTGCACTGGCCAGCGGGGCCTTGTTCCTGTTCGTTAGCGCCCGGAAATACGGGTGGCGCGACTGGGGAAAGCTCTTCCGGAAGATAGAATTCGAGGCGGCGCCGGTGTACAGCGCTTCTCCCGAAGACGGCCAAACGGGCAATATTGTAACCGGGGAAGAGGGGCAGTAGCCCGTATCTTTTCGAACCTTAAAAATGTAAAGCATGAAAAATTGGACATCATTGGCCATCCTTTTCTTTGCAGCCACCCTTTCCCAGGCGCAGCCGGAACGCTGGCAGCAGAGAGCCGAATACAAAATGGTTATCGATTTCGACGTCAGGAACCATCAGTTTAAAGGAACTCAGGAACTGATTTACTACAACAACTCTCCGGATACGCTCGACAAGGTTTTTTACCACCTGTATTTCAATGCCTTCCAGCCCAACAGCATGATGGACATCCGCTCCCGCACCATCATGGATCCGGATCCCCGGGTGGGCGGCCGCATTTTCGAACTGAAGGAAAACGAGATCGGATACCACAAGGTCCGGTCGCTCCAGATGGACGGCGAGCCGGCAGCCTTTGAAGTAGCCGGCACCATCCTGGAAGTGCAACTGCCGCGCCCGGTGATGCCCGGCGCCAAAGCCGTCTTCGAAATGGAATTTGAATCGCAGGTGCCGTTGCAGATTCGCCGTGCCGGGCGCGACAATTCCGAGGGCATCGCCTATTCCATGGCGCAGTGGTATCCCAAGATGTGCGAATACGACTACCAGGGCTGGCACGCCAACCCCTACATCGGGCGGGAATTCTATGGCGTCTGGGGGGATTTTGACGTCACCATCGACATAGACGCGGACTACACCGTCGCCGCCACCGGATACCTGCAGAACCCGGAAGAGATCGGCCACGGCTACGGCGAGAAAACGGCTGCCTCCAAAGGCAAAAAACTGAGCTACCACTTTATCGCTCCCAATGTCCACGATTTCCTCTGGGCGGCAGATCCGGATTACACCCACGACACTTTTACCCGGAAAGACGGCACGGTGCTCCACTTCTTTTATCAGAAAAATGAAAACACCGAAGAAGCCTGGGGCCGCCTGCCGGCCATAATGGATAAGGCTTTCGATTTCATCAATGCCAACTATGGCCAGTATCCCTACAAACAGTACTCTTTCATTCAGGGAGGAGACGGCGGCATGGAATACCCCATGGCCACCCTCATCACCGGCGAGCGCAGCCTGGGCAGCCTGGTGGGCGTGTCGGTCCACGAGCTGATGCACAGCTGGTACCAGATGGCCCTGGGCACCAACGAAAGCCTCTATGCCTGGATGGACGAAGGCTTCACCAGCTGGGCCAGCGACGAGGTGATGAACCACCTGCGGCGCCAGGGCCTCATCCCCGGCCGCGTGCTCGACGACCCGCACGCCAGCGACTACCAGGGCTACATCAATTTCGCGAAAAGCGGCTTCGAAGAACCCCTGATTACCCACGCCGACCACTTCGTGACCAATACCGCCTACGGCATTGCCGCTTACGTGAAAGGAGCGGTATTCCTGTCCCAACTGGAATACGTCATCGGCAAAAAAGCCTTCCGCAAAGGCATGCTGCGGTATTACAATACCTGGAAGTTCAAACACCCCAACGCCAACGACTTCATCCGGATCATGGAAAAACAATCAGGCCTGGAACTCGACTGGTACCGGGAGTACTGGGTCAATACCACGCATACGATCGACTACGGGGTCAAAAGCGTCGGAGAAGGGGAGGAGCGACTCGCGGGCAAGGCTATCATCACCCTGGAGAAAGCTGGCCTGATGCCCATGCCGGTTGATGTGCTCGTGCGGTATGCCGACGGCACAGAGGAAATGTTCAACATCCCCCTTCGGATCATGAGGGGGCATAAGCCGGCGGAGAATTCCGAAATGCCTTATAAAGTCCTGGAAGACTGGCCCTGGGTGTCGCCCGCCTATGAATTTGTCCTGGACACCAACCCCGATAATATCCTCGATGTCATTATCGACCCGCATGGAGGCATGGCAGATGTCAACCGGGATAACAATTCGCTGAAGCCGAAGCGATAGGGGGAGAGAGAGGTTGAGGTTGAGGTTGAGGTTGAGGCTTGTACCTCTGTGCATCTCTGTGCATCTCTATGCATCTCTATCTCTGCGCATCTCTGTGTACCTCTGTGCGTCTCTGCGCATCTCTGTGCATCTCTGCGCATCTCTGTGTACCTCCGTGTACCTCCGTGTTTCAAAACCCAAAACCACAGCACCTCAAACAACGCCAACCCGACCTAAGTTTTTCTGAAATTTTATTTTACTCAGTTAAAATTTTCTTTCAACATTAAACTTACCAATGATCAAAAAAACAGTCGACAACGTCCCTTCGTTTACCGCAGGCGACAACACCCAAATCCGGGAAGTGCTGCACCCGAAAAACGACGGGTTGGAACTATCGTACAGCCTCGCTTACGCCACCCTGGAGCCCGGCCAATCCTCCGTGCCGCACGTGCTCCGGAGCAGCTCGGAAGTTTACGTTGTCCGGAAGGGTAGGGGGCGGGCTTACATCGGAGGGGAAACTGCTGATGTCCGGCCGGGCGACGTGGCCTTCATACCCGCCGGGGCCCGGCAATACATCGAGAACACGGGGGATGAGCGGCTGGAATTCTGGTGCATTGTCTCTCCGCCCTGGAGCGGGGAGGATGAGTTTGTATATTGATGCACAGCTGCACACTGCTGGACATTTGCCGGGGCGTGTAAAAGTGTAAGTGTGTAAAGGTGTAAAAGAACGCGGGTTCCCGGCCATTTACACGTTTATACTTTTACACATTTACACAAATGGGACCAAAATGTCCAGTAGTATGGCACAGCTGCCTACTATAAAAACTACAATTGGATAAACTTAAGGCTCTGAGCAAGCTTCCCATCGATGGTAAGCGCTACAAAATACAAGCCGGGTGGTTGTTTGGCCAACCTCAATGTGCCTTGCCCGCCGGCTACAGCGAAACGAGCTGCCAGGTTGCCAACCGGATTAAAGACTTGTACTTCGGGTGGTGGTCTCTTGTAATACCGCACTCAAACGTTTGTTGTGCCCATATAACGGAAGAATCCGGCATTTCCATTATATCAATGAATGTAGCTGTGCCATAATCAGGATTCAATTCGTAATGAAATACCTGTTCGCCGGTATTGTTAAAAACCACAAATTTATTTCGTGAAGACTGGTTAGATTTAATATTGGACACGATAAATTCATTGTTCTGTTTTTTAAATAACATCTGGGGCCGGTTTGAGAAGTCAAAATCGTCAACGACTACCTCGAACTGGCTGTAGGAAAAGAAAAATAGAAATAGGGAACAACTGAGTGAAAATATGGCTTTCATAGTTCATTGTTTAATAAATGGCTGAGCAAGCAAAAGGCTATTACCCTGAAGATACTGCAAAAAGTAGGTGCCAACCGGCCACCCCTTTACCGGTACGATATACGTATCAGCCAGGTTGCCTGCCTTAAATGCCTTCATGGTTTTAGTGGCATAATAACAACTGTCGGTAGGCAGCACGCTGGTCAGCACCTTGAACGGGAAATCGAAATTGTACTGGTGATTGAAGGTGATCTGGCCGTAAGTAGAAACGGTCAGATAGAAACAAAGGAGAAAAAGGAAAAATATTTTCATAGTAACGATCGGTTTGGACAGTTTTCAGCCGCCTGGCGGGCCAGGCGTATCCCAAATACAAAAAAACGAGTAGGACAGAACGAGTCAGAGCGCGACTCGAAGTTGCGCTCTAACTTTAACTATACTGGCGAACGCGTGGTTTTGTCAGTAACAAAACCAGCGATGTCAGTATAGTTCCAGAAAAAGGCTATTTTTGCAACCCGGAAAAGAGCCTTGCTCTCAAACCAGCAACCTGCATGAAGATACTTCAGCTTGGCAAGAAATTTCCTTATCCCCCCAAAGACGGCGAGTCCATTGCTGTGAATACACTTAGCCGCGCCCTGCACGAACTAGGCTGTGAAGTGTCCCTGCTGGCCATGAACACCCACAAGCACTTCTTCGATGACGAGGGCTGCCCGCAGGCGCTTGGCCACTACAAAGAGGTTTTCCGGGTGCCGGTAGACAACCGGATAAAGCCTGTGGAAGCCTTTTTGAACCTGTTCTCCAAAGAATCCTACCACATCGCCCGGTTCGTCTCGCCGGCATTTCGCAGGCAACTGGCAGAGGTACTGAAAAACAACCGCTTTGACCTTATCCAACTAGAAACCCCGTACCTGGCGCCCTACATTCCTACAATAAGGAAATATTCCGACGCTCTGGTCGCTATGCGCGCCCACAACGTAGAACACGAAATCTGGCACCGCATTGCCGACAATACCGCCTTCCTGCCCAAGCGCTGGTATTTGAAACACCTGGCGCATAAGTTATACCGTTATGAAGTGGAACAATTAGATCAATACGATATCCTGGTGGCCATCACCGGGCGCGACCTCGGCCAGTTCCGGGAGCTGGGCTACAAAAAAGCGGGGGTGGTCGCCCCGATCGGCGTTTGCTCCGGGGCATACCAGCCGGATTACAACAGCTATGCCCGGCCCCTGTCGGCCTCCTTTATCGGTTCGCTCGACTGGAGGCCCAACCAGGAGGGGCTGCAGTGGTTCCTGAGCCAGGTTTGGGGGCCTTTACAACACAAACATGCCGGGCTGGAATTGCACGTTGCCGGGCGCAATACCCCGCCGGACTGGAAGCGCAAGTTGGCCGGCAACAACGTTTTCATCCATGGAGAAGTGCCGGATGCCCCGGCTTTTATTAACAAGCACAGCCTTATGGTCGTCCCCCTGCTCTCCGGCAGCGGCATGCGGGCCAAAGTCCTGGAAGGCATGGCCCTGGGGCGGGTGGTCCTCACTACGAGCATGGGCCTGGAGGGCATCGCCGCCCGCCCGGGCCAGGAAGTGCTGGTAGCCGATACGCCGGAGCAGTTTATCCATCACATCGAATATTGCCTGAACCAGGGCCCGCAGATGGAAGGCATGGGCCGGCAGGCGCGCCGCTTCGTGCTGGAAAATTACGACAGCGCCGCTATTGCCCGGCGCTTACTGGACGCCTACCAGTCCTTAACCGCAGAAGTAGCCTGATGATGAACTGGATTGCGGCCGTTATCCTCTGGTTGAGCTTATTTGGCATCCTGCATTCCTACCTTTTTTACCCGCTTTTGTTGCGCTGGCTGGCCAGAGGAAAGAAACCGAACCAGATGGTTTACGGGAGGGGCGACGACTGGCCCCGGGTGTCCGTCATTATGTCCGCCTACAATGAGGAAGCGGTCATCCGCCAGAAAATGGACAGCCTGCTCGGGCTGGACTATCCGGAAGGGAAGCTCCACCTGTACATCGGCTCCGATTGTTCCGGCGACCAAACCAATGCCATCATTGAGGAGTATGCTGCTCAAAATGCCCGCCTTCGCTTTTTCCCTTTTGAGAAACGCCGCGGTAAGCCCGCCGTTATCAACCAACTGGCGGAGGTGGCTATGGACGAAAGGGGCAGGGACGACAGGCACGTTTTTATCCTCACCGACGCCAGCGTCATGATGGACCCGCACTGCGCGCAGGCGCTGGCCCGGCACTTCAGGAACCCGGAGATCGATGTGGTGGACGCCCACATGATCCACGTCGGCATGAAAGAAGAGGGCATTTCCCTGGCCGAAGACGAGTACATCTCTTCCGAGGTACAACTCAAACACCGGGAAGGGCTGGTTTGGGGCAAAATGATCGGCCCGTTCGGCGGCTGTTATGCCCTGCGGGCCAACCGCTTCTCGACGGTGCCGCCCAATTTCCTGGTGGACGATTTCTACATCACCATGAAGGTATTCGAGCAGGGCGGCAAGGCCATCAACGACCTGGAGGCTACCTGCCGGGAGCCGGTTTCCCATGAATTGAAGGAGGAATTCCGCCGCAAAGCCCGCATTTCCGCCGGCAACTTTCAGAACCTGACAACTTTCGCGCACCTGTGGTGGCCGCCGGTCCGTCCCTTGTCCTTTGCCTTCTTTTCCCACAAGGTGCTGCGCTGGATGGGCCCCTTCTTTATCCTGGCCATCCTGCTTTGCTCCGGCGTTTTGGCCCTGTCGGGAAACTTATTTTACGCTGTGCTGTTTTGGGTTATGGCAGGCGGCGTGATATTGTTACCTTTGCTTGACCTGTTGTTTAACTCCCTGGGAGTAAACATCTTACCGCTGAGGGGTGTCCGCTATTTCGTGATGATGAACCTGGCGCTGTTCCGGGGTTTTATTAATTTCATAAAAGGTATACGTTCTAATGTCTGGGAACCAACTAAAAGAGGCCATACAACAAGGCCTTAAACTGGATACGATAGAAGAAGCCATTGCCGATATCAAAGCCGGCAAGGTGATCATTGTCGTCGACGACGAGGACCGCGAGAACGAGGGCGACTTCATCTGCGCCGCCGAGCGCGTCACCCCCGAGATCATCAACTTCATGGCCACCCACGGCCGGGGGCTGATCTGCGCGCCGATCGACGAAAAACGGGCCGACGAGCTGGAGCTGGACATGATGGTCTCTTCCAATACCGCCCTGCACGAAACGGCCTTCACCGTGTCCATCGACCTGATCGGCAGGGGCTGCACTACCGGCATCTCCGCCTACGACCGCGCCACCGGCATCCGGGCGCTGATCGACCCCGGCACCAAGCCGTCCGATTACGCCCGCCCGGGCCATATCTTCCCCCTGCGGGCCAAGACCGGCGGCGTGCTGCGCCGCACCGGCCACACCGAAGCGGCCATCGACCTGGCCCGCCTGGCCGGATTCGCTCCCGCCGGCGTGCTGGTGGAAATCCTCAACGAGGACGGCACCATGGCCCGCCTGCCCGAGCTGATGGACATCGCCGAAAAGTTCAACCTCAAAATCATCGCCATCAAAGACCTGGTGGCTTACCGCATGCGCAACGAGCGCATCGTCAAACGGGAAGTATCCGTCAACCTGGAGACGAAATACGGCAACTTCGAGGTCATCGCCTTCCGGCAGATCACCACCAACGACATCCACCTGGCCATCAAGTGCGGCGACTGGCAACCCGAAGAGCCGGTGCTGGTCCGCGTCCACTCTTCTACCGAAACCGGCGACATCCTGGGCACCCTCTTCGACGACTACGGGGTGCAGCTGCAGCAGTCCATCGAGATGATCTCCGAAGAAGGCAAAGGCCTGCTGCTCTACATGCGCCACAGCGAAAAGGCAGACACCATCCTGCACCGCCTGGAAGGCTACCGCCTCAAAGCGGAGAAAGGCGAAAACGTCGCCCTGGAGAAAAAAGGGGAGATGACCCAGCGCGATTTCGGCGTCGGTGCCCAGATCCTCCGGGAACTGAACATCTGCAAAATCCGACAGATCACCAACAACCCCAAGCGCCGCATCGGCCTGATCGGTTACGGCCTGGAGATTGTGGAGAATGTACCTCTTCTGGACGTGGGGTTGTGAAAAAAGGCCAAAAGTAGACAGGATTAACAGGCTTTACAAGATGTAGTGGCTTGCGCCACAAGAGCGTACACATCCTGAAAATCTTGTTAATCCTGTCTATACATAACTTATTGCACAACCCCGCGTAATTAAATAACAGCCACTTGAAAGTGGCTGCTCCGGTATGCGCTACGAACGCAAATACAAACTTGACCTTCTCCACCCCTCTGCCTTAGAGCAGGCCGTCCGCCTGCACCCCGCCGGCTTTCGCCTCATCTTTACCCCCCGCCAGGTCAACAACCTCTACTTTGACACCCCTGATTTCGGGGCCTTCCACGACAACGCCGCCGGCGTTTCCCAACGGGTGAAGCACCGCCTGCGCTGGTACGGCCAGCCATTTGAATCCGTCAACGATCCTATTTTGGAAACCAAGATAAAGGACAACTTCCTGGGCCGCAAAGAGAGCTTCCCCCTGCCGCCCGGCCGATACCAGGCGGGTCAACTGGATGAGTTGCTGGAACAAGCGCGCCGCCACCTGGGCTACGGCCCGGAGTTGCAGCCGGTGTTGTTCAACGCCTACTGTCGTTCCTACTGGGCTACCCCCGACGGCCGCTTCCGGATCACCATCGACAGCGGGCTGCAGTTCGGCGCCTACCGGAAGCAGGAGCGCGGGCTGCTGCCTTACCGCCTGCCCGGCGTCATCATGGAGCTGAAATACGAGCAGGAAGACGAGGAGAAGAGCGATTTCATCCTGCAGCATATCCCTTTCCGGCAGACGAAGAGTTCGAAATATGTGACGGGGGTGGGGGTGTGTTATGGGATTTCGGCATGAGGCGATTATTTCAACCCATACCGCTCCTGCTTTTCTTCGGAGAGCGGCGGGGGCGGCGATTGTCTGAGTGCCGCGTATGCCACCCGGGGAGTACGGCACAAAATGGCCTGCGGCGTTCCCGAAAGGGTTAACGTTTGGCGGCCGTCCGGGGAGAACAGGCATAAGGGGTTCATGCCTGTTTTCTGGTTCATGAGCAGTACGCCTTCTGCGCTCCACAATTTGACGGTCCCGTCCTTGGAGGAGGTAAGGATTCGTTGCCCATCCCCGGAGAAGGCGCCCATCGTGACCTCCCCGGAGTGGCTGTCGAGCCGGGCCTGCACCTGTCCTTTCATATCCCATACCTTAGCGGTAAAATCTTTCGACCAGGTCAGCAGCCGGGTGCCGTCCGGAGAAAAGGCCGCGCCCGCGATCCAGTCCTGGTGGGCTGCTATGCTTTCCAGCTCCTGCCCGCTGTTATCCCAGATTTTTACGGTCCCGTCGGTTGACGCGGTAAAAAACCGGGTGCTGTCCGGAGAAAAGCCGCCTGCATTTACCAGCCCGTTATGCCCGGCCAGTTCTTTTATCAGTTTTCCCTGTTTGTCCCACAACCGGGCAGTCTGATCGGCTGAGCCGGTCAGGATCGTTTCTCCGTCCGGGGAGAAATGTGCGAAGTAAACGTATTTTTCGTGCCTGATCTCGGCGGGGATAGGCTTCCCGTCGGCATCCCATATTTTTACGGAACAGTCCGCTGACCGGGTCAGTATCATGGACCCGTCCGGGGAGAATTCTCCTTCCAGGACGGGCGCCGTATGCTGGCCGAGCGTAGCGGCCGGGCTGCCGTCGAGGTTCCATAGCCGGGCGGTATGGTCGCGCGACCAGGTTAGAACCCGATTGCTATCCGGGGAAAAAATGCCTCCGTAAACTTCGTCCTGATGGCGGGATAAAACAGGCCCTTCAGCACCAGTCCTGCCGTCCCATAAACGGGCAGAATGGTCGGAAGAGGCAGTAAGGATATACTTGCCATCGCGTGAAAAGGCCGCAGCATGTAAATAGTCGCTATGCCCTTTTAATGGTGCAATGAGCTGGCCTTCTTTAGTCCAAAGAGCCGCTGTTTTATCCCGGCTCCAGGTAACCAGCCGGTTGCCGTCCTGTGAAAAACCGGCGCCGGCAATGGGGCCTGTGTGCCCTTCCAGGGCAAAGGCGTAGTTGATGAAAACGGCATCTCCAAAGGCTTTTTCGACGGAAGAAATGGGTTTGGTTTCCACCCCCTGGCGAGCGGTAAAGGACAGGTAAAGGGCATCTTCCGCCTGTCCCTGTTCTATGGCCTGGTTAGCGAGGAAAGCCCGGCGGTTAGCCTCCGAAATCCGGGCTTGTTCTTCGGCTCTTTTTTGGGCTGCCTCGGCTCTTTCTTTTTCCTGTGTGATGGCGTCGATATAACCGGTAGTCGTTTTGCTGATCCAGTTGTCAACCTCTTCCCGTTGTGTGCTGGTGATTCCCGGGCAAATCTTCGCTGCTTTGAAGTTGTTGAGCGCGTCCTGAAATTGCAATTTTTCGAATGCTTGTTTGCCGTTCCGGAGAAATTCCTGGTAACAATCAGCTGTTTCAGGCTGTCGCTCGTTGCTTTGAGCGGATAGCGGCAGGAACAGGGCAGACAGGATGACTATTAAGAATAACCATGCTGCTGGACATTTTTTGGACACAGAGTTCGCAGAGAAGGCACAGAGCCACGCAGAGGATTGATTGTCCACGGAAAACCTCGTGTACTCTGTGTTGTGCTCAGTGCGCTCTGTGTCCAAAACCATTTTGTCCAGTAGTGTGAAGAATAGGTGCTTTTCCATGTTTATTGTGTGCGTGAATGAATGAGGAATGCATTTTGCCCCGTGGCTTCAAAAGGGCAGGGTAAACCTCATCCCGGCCATTCCGTTAGGGGTATTTTGGGCAGGCAGGCCGATAAATGGCTGAATCCCCACGGCATTGGGGCAATACTGTTTGTACAGTTTCATTTTTTTGTTGTACCGGATTTGCCGGATGATGTACCAGGCGGCATCAACGGCCAGGACGGCAGCGCCGGCATAGGTAAGGACGAGATAGGTATGGTGTTTTCCGTTGGCGTCCTCATACCGGGGCTGGGCTTCCGCCAGAGTTTCGCTGGTAAGGTAATCGTTATTGTAAATATCGTCCGATTGATTTTTGAACAACTGCCCGGCGCCGATGGCGGCTGCGCCCAATCCGGCGGCTATAAAATGAGGCAGGCGCTGCTTGCCCGAAAAGCTGGGCACGATAGCGCAATCGATCGGAAGAAAACGTTCTCCCCATAACTCCGCGTGGAGGGTGAAGCTTATTTTTCCTTCCAGGTTGATGTATTGTTCCAGAAGGTTATTCCAACTTATGGCGTGGTTGGTTTCCGTGACAGGCTGGCCGAGTTTTCCCCGGAGGTGTTCGGGGGCGGGGAGGATGGGTTCGCCGTTCAGTTCCACCGCCAGGGCGAGCTGATAGTACTGCTCTGCCTCCGGCGGTGCCAGGCTGAATTTGATGAGTAGGTCATAGTCTTGTATCTCCAGGCTCAGGGTTCTGATAAGATTTGAGGGGTCCTGGTTAGCGGAAGGGGCCGGGGTTAGCCTGTTGTTGGCCAGATCGATCTCCGCAGTGATGCTTCGGGCGGAGGACTGCAGGACTTCCGGCTGTTGGGAAAACAGCCAGGTGGGGAGGTTAATTATCAGGGCCAGATAGAGCAACCTTTTCATTGTTATGGGTTTGGTTTTTCAATCCTGAGTGGAATATCAGGATTAATTTTTAAAAATAATCAATTCTGAACAATCTTGTACGCCCGGGGTCCTCAAAACTAATTTGTTAGGCCCAGCGAATCCTTGCATGCCTGGATACGTTCCCGGATATCGCGGGTGCTTCTGATCCGGTTGGCTTGCTGATAGCTGTCCAGGGCACGGCGGAATCCGGAGGCGTTGTTGGTCCGGAAAAACGTTTCGCCCTCGCTTACAAAAGTGTCAAAAGCATTTTCCAATTTGCCTTCAAGAGCGGTGATCCGGCTCTGCGCCGTGTTGTTGTCATAGCCGAGTTCAAGCGCTTCCTGATATTTTCTTTTGGCATCCACCAGCCACCGGTTTCCTCTTCCTTCGTCCGATTCTCCATCCTGTATCAGTTGGGCGAAGCGCTGGCTGACGCCTGATTTCGACTGGGCCACTTCCTTCAATTGCCGGGCTTCGCCTCCCTTTTCATCAAAACCGGCAACGGGTTCCGTATCCTGGAGCGCTTCCAGGGCCAGATCGAATTCCTGGATGGCTTGCGCGTAGTAGGTTTGATTCATGGACGCTTTGCCCCGGGCAAGATATTCGTTGTATTTGGCCAGCGCTCGTTGAGCTTGTTCTTCTTTGAGGCCTTCCAGCGCTTTTTGAGCTTCGGCCTCTTTGGCTTTTGCGACCCGGGCGCTTACCTGCGCCTTTTGCCACTGAGCCCAGGAAAAAACCGAAAAGCCGGCCAGGACGGCGATCAATGCTAAAGTTAAACCGGCAACCGCCCGCCGGCGGGCCCGGTTGGCCCGTTCGCTTTTCCGCACAAACGCCCATTCTTCGGCGCTCAGGCTGTTTTCGTCCCTGAGGCGGCTTTTGAAGCTGTTGATCAGTTGAAGTTCGTTGTTGTTGAGATAGGTTTTGGCCGTTTCGTAAACGTTCAGCCGGTCCCGGGCCAGCTTGGCGACCTGAAGCAGCGCCACTTCGTCGGCGGTGCGGCCGCCGGCAATATGGCGGGCGAGGGTGTCGTGTGCCAGTTCGTAACGGTTGTTTTCGAACCGGAGGATACGGGCTTTTTCCAGTTGGCCGACCACAAAACCTCCCTGCTCCTCCGTCACGTTGCCGACGGCGGCCTGCTCCTTGCTCAGTGGCCGCTTTGTCCCTTCCAGGGTGACGAAAGAGCCGGCGACTTTTTTCACCGCCGAAGGGGAAACAGCCGGGAAACTTTGTTGAAGTTCCATCTGTATCGATTCCATCTGGCGGTCGAGAAAATCGGCAAGGATATCGTCGATGCTTCCCGCTTTTTGGATCAGCGGCCCGCTGAAAACAACCCCGTCAGGCGACGTTTTGGCCGCCTCCTGGAATAATTTGTCCAGGAATACCTGAAGGTAGGTCAATTCCACCCGGCCCTGCCCTTCGCTCAGCACGTCGATGATTCTTTCCGGCACTGATTCATCCGCTAACCGGATACTGAATTTTTCTGTCGTCCGGCCGATCACTTCCGCCGTCTTCAGCCGGCTCATCGGCTCTACCCGGAGCCGCTTGTCGAACAGGCGGGGCACTACTTTTTCGAAGTCGTAAAGCTGGGCGATGGATTCTTCCCGCATGATGAGGATCACCCGGCAGTACGGTTCCGAAGCCAGGATGTTGGCAATGCTGCGGTAGAATTTTTCCTGCTCCGGGCGGTTGCCCAGGATAAAAAGCTCTTCAAACTGGTCGAAGATGAGATATACAGGTTTCAGGTAGTAGTTGTAAAGCGCCCGCAAGGTGCGGATCAGCTCATCTTTTACCTCCTCCTCCCGGCTGCCTGCTGTTTTCCTTTCCGCGCCCTGCCGCCGCCGCAGGAGGCGTTCTTTAAGGCTGCTGCTTTCCGGTTTTTTGACCTGGTAGTTTTGGAGAATCGCCAGCATGGACTGGTTGATGTCTTCGTTGCGGCGGATATACACGTTAAACCAGTCCGATTGCGCGAAGCGGTTGGCCAGCCCGCACTGGACCAGGCTGGTTTTTCCGGTTCCGGATTGCCCGTAGACCAGGGTCAGGTTGGACTGGAATACCAGCTCGTACAACTGCTCGACCTCGTCGTCCCGGCCAAAGAAGATGTCTTTGTCTTCCTTGCCGTAGGCATCCAGGAACTTAAATGGCGAATTGAGCGGCATGGGGATAAGGGTTTAGCGTTTTCTGGAAAAGCGGGAGCCTCCGGGCCTGGATACCTCTTTCTTTTCCAGCTTGTAGTCCTGCCCGAAAATTTTAGCCTTAAACCGGTCAAACTGCTGTTTTACGCTGGCATAATTGCCGGCGTCGACGATCAGAGGCTCGTCCCTGAGGTTGTTGAGAAACTGATAGGAATAGCTATTGTCGGATTGGAAGGCATAAAGGTAGAGTTTAGAGCTGTAGTCATTGTTCAGGGCGTTTTCGTCGATGATGAAGGGAGTCAGGTTGAGGAAATCGCTCACTGCGTTGTCCTTGGTTTTAATAAACACCACACATTTGTTGTCGGTGAAGTTGCTGAATTCAATCCCCACCTCGGCAGTGCCGGTACTGGCTACGGTCAGTGCCCGGTTCAGGGTGATGTGGTTGTGCCGGAACCGGGGCAGTTCATGCCGGTGCTTGATGAGCTCGATGTTCTTGATGGTCACCAGTTTGTATTTCAACAGGAAGGCGACCGTTTTGAGGATGATTCCCAGGTGTTGCTCGGCCTCCAGGCAGAGCGCTTCAACCTGGCCGGAAGTTATGTTGTCTTCCTGAAGGCTGTCATAAAGGCTGTTCATGAAAACATAGGCCTGATACAAATCCTGGTTCTTTTTGGCATCTGTCTGAACGCCCTTAAGTTCGTCGATGAAATAATGAATCTGGTGGTCGTCAAAGAAATCAGTAATTGTATTGATCAACTTTATAAAGTTGAAGGACTGGAAGTTGCTCTTGTTCAGGGCGAAGAAACTGTTGAAATCTACGATGTATTCATCGCTGATTTCGAGGCCGGGGTTTTTGTGCTTTTCGTCCCACAACTGGGAGAGCAGGATGTAACAGATGAACTGCATGGTCGTGCGGTGCGTAAGGGCCAGTTGCTCCAGGCGGGCAAGGGTAAACAGTTCCATGTCGTCCGGCTGGCCCGGATCGTTGCTGCGGGTGAAGAGCTTGCGCAGTTGCTCGCCAACGGGCGTGGGAAAGGAATCCACGATTTCCCGCTTGATGGAGGGGATGTCCAGTTCTTCCTTGTTCAGTTCATAGTCCAGGTCTTTATTGTGCTGTGCCAGGTCTTCGCAAATGATATCGATCAGGATGTCATTGACGTCCATGCGGCTTTCATAGTCGAACCGGTTGCGCAGGACCTGCTTTTGGGCAACGTTCCTGGGGAAAGACCATTTGAGGGCTTCTTCTCCTCCGGGTTGCACGTAAAGGCCCCAGGGCAGGGCGGCCAGAGGGGCTTCTATATTCCCGAAAACTGCATCCCGGTAGATGGGTACAGGGCCAAATTCATTGTACTTTGAAGCGATAAAAGAGGACGCGATCCGGAAAGCCCTTTCCAGGGAAGCGTGGCTGGAAAGGGCGTTGTAGAACTGTTCGGCAAATTCGGTGGCCATAAGGTCCTGGATGGAAACGGAGGTGGCGATTACGGCCTTGACGCCGCGTTTCAGCAACAGTTCTACCTGCCCCTGGGTAGCACAGCCATTCAGGAAGACGAGTTGGAGGTTTTCCTGTTGGCCCAGCAATTGGGCGAGCCCTTCGGCAAAGGCTTTCTGCGGGCTGCTGTCCGGCTGCTCCAACTGAAGGTGGGTGCCTCCGGCGTGGCCGCCGTAATGGAAAATGGCGATTTGGCCCCGGTAGGTGTTGAATACCTCGAAGATGTCTTCCAGGGAGGAACTGGCTTCCTTTTCTACCCGGATGAGGCCTTCGTCGTGGTGGCGGCGCAGGCTGCGGTAGATGTTCTTCCGCTCCCGGTTGATCATGGGCAGGTAGGCATCCTGGTCGTTGGCAAAAGCGAGATAGATGATAGGCTTGTCCATAGGTGATTGCAATTTTGGCGCTATTCGCTGTTCGGTATTCGGTCGTTCGCAACAGCGGCGGGCTGCTTCAACTCATTGGCTTCCAGCAGTGTCCAACCTTAGACGGGTAGACTACTAGTCCACATTCACCAAACTATCCACCTCCTCCGCCGTCACCGAAGGCGGCATGATGCCTTTTCGGGCCTTTTCCGCCACCCGTTCCGCCACCCTTTGGGCCTGGGCTTCGGTTTCAAAGCCCTTTTTTCCGCCCACCGCCGGCTTATGAGGCTGGTGAATATAACGCTTTCCATTGAGGTAGAGGTCGTAGCCCCAGGTTTTTTGCTCGTTCTGGAACGTTTCTATGCGGATGACAGGAGGAGGAGGGGGAGTGGCTGGCGGAGCGGGTGGGGCAGGGGGGGCGGTTTCTACAGCTGCTTGTTTTGAATCCTGCTCCGGATGGCCGCTGCCGCAGGCAGCAAGCAGGAGCGCGGTGCCCAGCGCGAAAATGAATGTTTGGGTTTTCATGTTATACAAATATCTTCGGAGTTGTTTGTTTTTTCTTCTGCATAAACCCCTTCAAAGCGAACGGCGAACACCGAAAACCGAACCGCAGGGCTAGTCCGGAACATACTCCCACAAATCCTTTTTGTACTGGCCGTCCCAGCCTGTGCCGGCAAAGCCGCGCTGCCCAATAGCGAAGCCAACCGGCGTTTCCCGGTCATTGCCTCCATAATCGGCCTTTCGCGTCCAGCGGTTGTTCGCCGGGTCGTATTCCCAAAAGTCTCGCCTGCGGTTGGAGTTGCCGTCCGTGCCCATGCCGATATATCCTTTTTGGCCGATGGCGAAACCGGCGGCGCCAATTCTGCCCCCGCCGCCAAAATCAGCCATTGGAATCCAGCTGTTGCGCCCGGGGTCGTATTCCCAGAAGTCGCTTCGAAGGATAAAATCAACATCCCAGCCCAGGCCGATATAGCCTTTTGGGCCGATAGCGAAACCGGACACCTGATCCCTCGCTGCCCCCCCGAAATCTGCCTTTCGGTGCCATATCCCGATCGGGTTTCCATTTTTGTCCTGCCCGTTGGTTTCGTCATTGGGGTCAAATTCCCAAAAATCCCGCCATACCTGTCCGGTGCCGTCCGAGCCGGTGCCGATATATCCTTTTTGGCCGATGGAGAAACCTGTGGCGCCATTCCTTGCCGTCCCGCCGAAGTCTGCCTTGCGTGCCCAGGTATCGCTCTGCGGGTCGTATTCCCAGAAATCCCGCCAGAACTGGCTGGCATCCGAGCCGGTGCCGATATATCCTTTTTGGCCGATGGAGAAACCGGCGGCGCCACTCCTTGCCGGCCCGCCAAAGTCTGCCTTTTGTGCCCACGTACCGGTTTGCGGGTCGTATTCCCAGAAATCCTTTCTGTATGGCTCATCAGCTTCGTCATCGTAACCGGTTCCAATGTACCCTCTCTGGCCGATGTCGAAACCTATAGCAAATTTTCTTCCGGGGCCGCCAAAATCAGTTTTTCGCACCCAGACATTGCCCAGGCGGTGCAGCTTGTCGTTTCCGTAAAAAGCTGAATCTCCAACCACCAGGAAGGGCCGAAGGTGGCTTTCTCCCGCCGGCAGCAGGAGTTCTGCCGCAAACTGGAAAGCTGGTTCGGAAACGATGATGCCCTGCTGTTGAACAAAGGGGGCCGTCGAAATATGCGGCAGAGGATTTTCACCCCAGGTAATGCCGAAGGTTTGCACCGGCAGGCCGGCCGGCAGGTTGGAAACAGTGGCATACACCTTTACCTTAAACGACCCCGCTTCGTTGGCGGAGATGCTGTCAATAGATAAAACGGGTGCCAGGGTGCCTGTCGTGAATGTTTTTAATTCGCCGTACTTCACCTGGTTTTCATAGATGATGTAAGCCCGGCAGGAATAGGTTTTTCCGGGCGTCAATCCGTTCAGGTTGCTTTGGAAACTTCCATTTCCCTTTTTTCCCAGTGCGGTTATGCCCAGGTTGTGATTAACCGAAGGCGGATCGCCGGCCGGGAATGACCAGACATGGCCGTGCCGGTCCACCAGCTCGTCTTCCAGCAGGCCGCTGACGGCACCGCGCAGGATGCCTTCGGTCGGGATGGCCGCGTCGGGCTCAAATTCGAGCGTACTGGCTTCCGGAAAGCTTTCCGGCGCCAGGTCCCAACGCTCACAGGAAGCGAGCAGGGCTGCCGCAGCAAACGAGCTGATAATAAAAAACCATCTGGCCAATATGTTTTGGCCGACTTTTTGAAAAAAAATAACGCTGTTTCTTAAAGTCATTATCGATCAGGTAAAATATGCTGTAAACCAAGGCCATATATTCCGGCAGTTGCATTCATTCCTTCATTCCATTTCAATCCTCCCATACCCAAAAATCCCTTTGGAAATCCAGGTTGCCGTCTGTTCCGCTGCCCAGGCCGGTGCCGATGTAGCCTTTCTGCCCGATGGCAAAACCGACAGCGCCATTCCGTTCTCCGCCGCCGAAGTCCGCTTTTCGGCGCCACTTTCCGATGGGGTTCCCCTTTTCATCCAGGCCGTCGGCGCCGTCGCCGGGATCAAACTCCCAGAAGTCTTTTCCGGAAGCCTCATTTTCATCCCGCCCGGTACCGATGTATCCTTTGGGGCCGATGGAAAACCCGACGGCATATTCTCTCGGGCCTCCCCCAAAATCTGCCTTTTGGACCCAGGAATCGGTTAGGGGATCGTATTCCCAGAAGTCTTGTTTAAACTGGCTGCTCGAACCTACACCGATATAACCTTTATTCCCGATTGAAAAGCCGACTGCCCGCTCTCTTCTTCCGCCGCCGAAATCTGCTTTTGGGCGCCACTTTCCTATCGGGTTTCCATTTTCATCCAGCCCGTCGGCATCATCTTCAGGGTCAAATTCCCAGAAGTCCCTTTTCCGTTGGCCGCCCCATCCCGTCCCGACATAACCTTTATCGCCAATAGAAAAACCAACGGCATCTTCCCTTGCACCGCCGCCAAAATCCGCCTTTTGGGCCCAGCTGTTGGTTTGAGGGTCGTATTCCCAGAAATCCGCTTTTTGCTGCCCATCCTCATCGGCGCCAGTGCCGATATAACCTTTTGCACCAATAGAAAAACCCGTGGCCAGTTCCCGGAGCCCGCCGCCGAAATCCGCCTTTTGTGCCCAACTGTCAGTTTGAGGATCGTATTCCCAGAAATCCGCCCGGGGCCAGCCCGACCAGCCCGTCCCGATATAACCTTTCTGGCCGATGGAAAAACCAACGGCAACCTCCCGCCTTGTTCCTATGAGGTTTTCTTTTTTGACCCAGAAGTTGAGATTGCCGTCAAAGGGAAGCACCTGCCCGTAAACCGTGTCCTGCTTAAAGTTGAATGACAGGATGGCGAAAGTTCGGAAATAGAAAGGGGTATCGTCCTGCAGGCGGCCAAAAGTAAAGGTGAAAATGCCGTTGTCGCGGCGGTCCCCCAGGTTCTCAAATTCGTCTTCAAGCGTTGGCTGCGGATTGGCGGCCGACCAGCAGAAGCCATGCTGGCTGGCGACGATTCCCTTCTCGGTGCCCGACAGGCGGCCGCTCAGTTCCAGGTCAAAGCCGCCGTAGTATTCCAGCCCGGTAGTAAAAACCTGCGCGTTGCCGGTGCGGTATTCCCGGCTGCTGCTGTATACGTATTCTGCCCCGTCCAGGGTAGCGTAAGCTCTGAATGTATAAGTTGTATTGGGCGCCAGGCCCAGAACGGCGGAAAAAGAGGGGCCATCTCCTTTTGTTTTGGCGCCCAGGGGGTATTGGCCTTCGTTGAAGAAGATATCCGGTTCGGTGGTTTGGTTGGACCATAAAAAACCGTGTTCGCTTGCCTGCCCCACTGCCAGGCCTTCCATCCGACCGGAGATGCGGACCGAATCGATGGACAGGGAATCGAAATCGGTGATTTCTAATTCAGGAAAATCCTGCTGTTCCAGGTCCCATGTGTCGCAGGAGAACAGGAGGAGGAAAGAGAAGAATAGTAGGTACGGTGCTTTTCTTCCGGGCATGTGCGTTTCTGTCTGGTTCGTTAAAAGTAGCCAAGATTTGATAACCAGACAAGAAAAAGAGGTCAGGAAGTGAGGGCGCTCCGGTTTTTAGCTGCTTTCATGGCCTAGTACATGAATACCTAAATAAATACCCACTTATGCTTGTTCTTTTGAACTTACTCTTCGTCAGAAAAAACTCACGTAGCTCCGGCTATGCTCCCCGACACTCTGTGTACGGGGCAGGCTGTTTTT
>JAGFJD010000243.1 GCA_024102975.1 Phaeodactylibacter sp.
GGTTTTCAAAAATTAAACAGGGGGTTTGCCGTGATAGTCGACAGGCGAACTTTCTTCGCCCGCTGAAGCATAGCGTAAGCGGGAGTCGCCAGCCGACATCACATCCCCTTATTAATATTTGAAACTCAATCAAGTGGCCCGTTTCATTTTTCGGGAAACCCCTCCCGCTCCATCACCCGCCGGGCCTGCAGCAGGTGCCGCTCCTCGTGGTTGGCCAGGATGGTAACCGCGTCGTGCAGGCTGTAGGTGATAAAAGAGGCGGCCGGCGAGGTGATTATGGTCCTTTTCAAATCCTGGTTTCCGAGGTTGCGCAGGTGCCGGATGAGCTCCTGGTTGTGCGCTGTAAACTGGCGGACGATGTCCGGCCCGACCTGGCTCTGGGCAGGGCGGAATACGTCCGGCGCCTTCATCTTTTGTTTGGGGACCGGCGTGATGGACCGCAGCAGCATGCTTCCCCAAAAACCTGGGAAAAAGGGCATCTGCTCCCAGAAAGTCGCCTTTCTGTCGCCATTGGCCACCGCTTCCAGCTGCGGAAAGTAGGTGCGGTTGGAAACGATGAGGTGTTCCAGGCACTGGCCTGCGCTCCATTCTTTTTCGCCGGGTTTCCAGTTGAGCTGGCGGGCGGAGAGCCCGCCGAATGCCTGTTCGGCTTCCCGGCTGGCTTTGCCGATGCGGGTTATGATGGTATCAAGGTAGGAGTTGGACATTTTCGGCAGTTGTTTTTACCTGCCAAAATTACGCCGTTTTTACCGCATTTTTTAAAAACCGAGTATCTTCGCCTGGCTTTTCCGGAAGACCTGTCCAGTTTCCGGCGGAGCATCCTAATCAAAAACTTGTCAAGCCTGTCCCTATGAAACGAGAAATCCACTCCTGGCACAGCCCGGCCCTGAACAAAACGATGGAAATAGCCGTCTATGGCCATTACGGCTTTGCCCTGCTGCTCTTTCCCACCGCTGCGGCGGATTTTCTGGAATACGAGCGTTTTCACCTGATCGATTCCATTAGCCGCCAGATCGAAGCGGGCAAGGTAAAGGTGTTTTCCGTCAACAGCATCAACGCCGAAAGCTGGCTCAACCAGTACATGCAGCCCCGCCATAAGGCTATCCGCCACCAGCAGTTCAACGAATACATCTTCACCGAGGCCATCCCCTTCATCAAAAGCATGACCAGCCAGGAGACGCCCGTCATAACCAGCGGCGCTTCCTTCGGCGCCCTGCACGCCGCCAACCTGTTCTTCCGCCGCCCCGACCTCATCAACGGCGTCATCGCCATGAGCGGGGATTACGACCTGAGCTCCTACACCAAAGGCTACCACGACCAGGACGTCTACTTCAACTCGCCCGTCCAGTACCTGCCCAACCTCCATGACGATTACTTCCTGTCCCGCATCAGACAGAGCGGGCACATCCACATCGTCACCGGCTCCGGCGACTGGGAGAATCCCGACGCTTCGCGCCGCCTCTCGGCTGTGCTGAACGCCAAGGGCATCCCCCACGAACTGGACGTTTGGGGCCATGACATCCCGCATGACTGGCCTACGTGGCGCAAGATGTTGCCTTATTATCTGGATACGCGGTTTTAGGACGGGGAGCGTGACCGGGTACATGGGATGGGGGGGTGGGGTGATGTGGTGATGGGGTGATGGAGTGGGGGGGGGGCTGAACAAAACGGTTTTGGAGGCAAGGAGTACGGGGGCCCTGGCGCCTGTATTGAAGCTTCGGCGTAAGCGTATCGGCTTAAGGACCTCGGCGTGAGTTCGGTCGAACGCTGGACTAGTCATTAGTTTTGCGTTTTTGGAGCGTCCCTGTTGGGGTGTACTTTATTTCTTCCATGCCTTGGCCTACGGGAAGTGTGGGAGAAACCCCACTGTTCCAAACAACTGAAAGCCAATGTGGTGATTTTCAGTGCTAATGGCCACCTGAAAAACGCAAAACTAATGACTAGTTGCTGTTGCCGGTTGTCGGTTGTCGGTTAGGGGACCCAATTGTTCCGGCAGCCCCAAGGCCAAACCGGCAACAAACAACATATCCCGCTTTTCAGTATTAAAAGCGGGAACCAACGTTAGACGGGCCACATTTACACGAACAGGCCCAAAATGTCCAGTAGTGTGAACTGGGGGTTTAATTACCACTTACCGTTATCTTCTCGCAAGCTTTATCGCTGTTTACGGGGTGTAATACCGTCCGCTTATAACCATCCGGGCAAGTCCAGCACTTCCCGGTCCCAATATCCAGGAAATAATCCCCTTCACATTTTTTAGCGTCATCGTTCTTCATGGCTGGTTTATAGTCTGCATGTACCCTTTGGGAGCAGGCCTTGTCAGAGGTGACCGGATGGGCGGTGCGGCTATAGCCAGAGGGGCAGCTGTAGCAATTGCCATTGGGATCCCAAAATTGGCCGCCGGCACAATCGGTGCCCAAAAGGCCGCTGCCTCGCCCGTGATTGGTGGCGGAGGCGAAGCGTTCGAATGCGGCACGCTCGCAGGCCTTGTCGCTCTTTACGGAAAAAACCGTACGGTTATACCCATCCGGGCAAGTCCAACAGGTACCCCCATCTATAGGATCATAAAATGTGCCGCCGCCACAGCCTACTTTATCGCCTTGTATGGCGGGCCTATAATCGGTGGTGACGCTTATGCTGACGCCACTGCTGCTACCCCCGTTGGGCAATGCCGCTACCAATTCAAACTGCTGCTGGGCTTTGCCGTGAAACTCCCACTGCCATAGAATGGCCTTATTCTCTTTGTCTGCATTTTTGATGGAGAGATACTTGCCGCTGTGCCGGGCTTTGATGTAGTAGGCATTGCCTTCTGCCGGTTCGAGGGCAAACTGCTGCTGGGCTTTTCCGTGGAAATCCCACTGCCAAACCGTCGCGCCATTTTCCTGGCCGGCATTCTTAATGCTGACGTACTTGCCGCTGTGCATCGCCTTAATGTAGTAATAGCCACTACCGGCACTCTTGAACTCAAATTGTTGCTGCTTCTTGCCGTGAAAATCCCATTGCCAAAGAATGCTGCCATTTTCCTGGCCAGCATCCTTGACACTAATGTACTTCCCACTGTGGCGGGCCTGCAGGAAATAGGTGCCCTCTGCCACCGGGGAAGGGCCTGATGTTCGCCATGCGCTGCAAACAAAGATGACAACAGCGAGGAGTGCAGCACTAAAGCTGATTGAATACATCGTCTTCATAATTAATCGTCTTTAAAGGTTTTTGAATTTGGTGGTGTATTAAACCCGTTGAACTTTCGGTGCAAATGGAGAGCGGGCCTCCAGAGCCTGCCCCGGCTTTTGTCGGGGCCAGCTGAATGTATCAACGGATTTAACACACTACCTTTGAATTTTATGGAGCCATGGTTAAGCCTGCTAATTAGTATGCCTTTTTAGCTTCCTGGCTAGCTCCGATACTTTTGGCAAATGAAACAATACCTGCTTTTCACTTGCCTGGCACAAAGATCACTCCTGGCCCGCAGAAGGGCTTATACTTATCTTGCAAAGGCTTATACTTATCTTGCAGAGGATGGGATGTGTTGAAAATGAGGGAGTTAGATTAATCTGCGCGCAATTTGCTGGGCGGGAAGCCAAACTCCTCTTTGAACATCCTGCTGAAGTACTGGAGGCTCGTAAATCCCACCATATAGGCGATCTCGGAAACGTTGAGCCCGGAGTTCTGCAGCAGGGCCATAGCTTTTTGAAGGCGCACGGATCGGATAAACTGTGAAGGGGTTTTGCCAGTAATGGCTTTCAACTTGCGGTACAACTGCGTGTCGCTCATGGCCAGTTTCTGGCTGAGCCCGGGGATGGTCAAATCGGAATCGTTAAGCCGCTCCTCAATGGCGAGAATTAATTTTTGGAGGAACTCCTGTTCCCGATCGACTTTGTGGGGGACATCGGTAGTGGGCGGTGGTATGGACTGGCTGCTGGTATACGTCTGATATTTGGCCTGTAGCAGAGCTCTGAGTTCAAGCAGCTTTCTCAGGCGGACGAGCAGCTCTTTTTTCTCAAAGGGCTTGGTAAGATACGCATCCGCGCCAAGTTCCAACCCTTCGATTTTTGATGTCATATCGGCCTTAGCCGTCAGCATAATGATGGGGATATGGCTGGTGCGCCCATCTTGCTTAAGTTCCCGGCAGACCTGATAGCCATCCTTTTCCGGTATCATGACATCGGTAATGATCAGGTCCGGAATGTGTTCAAGGGCCTGATCTATACCTGCCTGCCCATCGGCTGCAAACCTCAAGTTATACTCTTGCTCTAATATAAGCCTGAGGTAATCGGCTACGCCGCCCGAATCTTCTATGATGAGAATTTCGGGCTGCTCGGTTTTTTCAGAGAGCGCATAGACAGGCTGCGCTTCGGCTTTGGCAACGGAGGCGGTTGTGTCGAGCGATAGCGTGCCGGGTGGGGTAGCCTGGTCGTCGACGATTGGGATAGACACCGTGAAAATACTGCCCCGGCCCAGTACACTCTCTACCTTTATGCTGCCGCCAGCCATCTCGATCAGCTCCTTCGTCAGGGCCAGCCCAATACCGGTACCTCCCTGCTCCCCGGCATGGTCTTGCGCCTGGAAAAAGCGGTCAAAAATGTGCGGAATGGCAGCTTCCGGTATGCCTTTACCGGTATCCGAAACTTCAATGACCAGCATATCGCGGAACGTATTCACCTTCAACGTTACATATCCGCCGGCGGGGGTGAATTTTATTGCATTAGATAGCAGGTTATAAAAGACATACTGCATCTTCTCTTCATCAAAATCCATGATTACCGCCGGAGAGGCGTACCGGGCATCCAGGGTGATGTTTTTGTCCAAAGCCAGGGAGTAAAACGAATCGGCGAGGTATTTAATATAAGCAATAATGTTTCCCTTGGCCTTCCTCAGTTGGAGGTTGCCTGCATCCAGTTTGGAAAGGTCAAGCATTTGGTTGACGAGCCGCAGGAGGCTATCCGTATTGCGCCGGATCAAATCCCGCTCCTTCTGAAATCCCTGAATCTGGTTGTTCATCCCCTGTATCACGGTAAGCGGCGTGCGGAACTCATGCGTGATGTTGTTGTAGAGCCTGGTTTTGAACTGGTCCAGCTCCCGCAGGCGCAAGGCCTCCCGTTGTTCTATTTGCCGCCTGAGCCAGAACCGGAAGACCCGGTAGATGCCCCCCGCCAGCAGTAACCCGAACAGGACCCTCGCCAGCCAGGTTTGGTACCAGTAGGGCAATACCGTAACCTTTAGATGGTATTCATTGAGCGGCAGGTGGTCGCGCATAAGCGCGGCACGCATTTTCAGAGTGTACTTCCCCGGGGGCAGGTTCTCGTATTTCACCAGATTGTTATGGCGTTTGGGTTCATTCCAGTCTTTTTCGTAATTGTCCAGGTAATAAGCATAATAGTGGTCATCCGGGCTTCGGAGGTCGCCCAGCAAAAACTCCAGCGTGAAATAGCGGTCGCCGGGCTGGAGTACAATCTCCTTCATCAAGCCTACTCCTCTGCTTTGAGTCGTCAATTGGCCGGTACGGCCATCGTATTTAGAAAACTGACTGATAAATACAGGCGCTTTGCCTTTTTCCGGATCCAGATACTGTTCAACGACTTCCTTTGGATAGAAGGCTACATTCCTACTCCTCAGATCTGTTCCGCCAAAATATAAGCGGCCGTCCCGGGCACGCAGATAGGAGGTCCGGTTATACTCCACATCCATAACCAGGGGGTTCAGCGGGAAGTCCATGAATAAGCCGGTTTGTTGGTCAAAACGAAACAGGCCATGGTTGGTGCTCAGCCAGAGAAAACGGTCCTCTTCCTCGGGCAATATCCCGTAAATGATGTAGTAGTCAGGACGGTTGTCGTCGATGGTGAAATGCTGAATATCTGAAAAGCCGGGAGATACTCTGCTGATGCCGGAACTGTGCCCCAGCCACATGTTGCCCTGCCGGTCTTCGTAGAAGGAAGAAACGATATTGTTTTGAAGGGCCACCCGGCTTTCTGGCCTGATACTTAGGTGGTGAAGCAGCCTTCCCTCCCAGGAAAAAACAAATACGCCCTGCCCGAAAGTGCCCAGCCAGACGGTCTGGTCTGACGGACGTAAGTACATGTCATTAAGGTCTACCAGCGTTCCGGTTAAGGCGGGTATCGGAATCGACTTTATGAACGCCAGGCTCTGCAAATCGTAGATGTTGATCTGATCGTCTCCCCAGCCGGCTGTCCATATTTGCGTGCCTGCGAGCAGGTGGTTGATAGTACCTTCAGCGCTTCTGTTTTTCGAATAGGGAATGCCTTTGAAGCTTTCAACCGCCCCGGTCTCCCAATCCAATGCTTTCAGGTCAAAGTATAGCTTGCCTGCTTTATAAACCACAGAATACCAAAAGGGGAAAAACGGAACATCAAGCCATTCTACGGTATCCGTGCGGGGGTCATACCGGGAAATGCCGGTTTGGGGGCCGTATGTTTTGAAGCCGTTCGCCCCGTAAATCCGGCCCTGTTCGTCTTCTGCAAAGCCTCTCATGGTAATCCTGGGGATGATGTGAAAGGCATCGGGCTGTTTCATCCATTTCCCAAGTCCCGATTTCATCGCCCCAAAAAGCAGGCCGGCCCTGTCGACAAGTATATCCTGCACATACCTGAAGTTGCTGGCCCTGGGGTTTTGGCCGAAGATGTACTCATTGATCCGAAGTTGCTGCCTGGTACGAAGATCTATCTGGATAAAATTTTTGGCTCCGGCAACATAAAGGTGATGACCAACTGAGCGGATCAAGTCAAAGCGGACCGGGCCGAAGTCCAGGTCTTTACGGATATCAATCAATCTTTCTGCCTCCCCGGGGGCCAGTTGCTCGTAGGGTATCTGCAAAAAATCATGGACCGACCAATTAGCTAAATCTACATAGAACAAGGTCAAATCCCGGGATGGCAGCTCCTCCCGATACCCCCACAAGCGGTTTTGACGATCTAAATCCAGGGTTTTATTGGTCATTAATACCAGCTGGGAAGCGGGCAGCCTGAGTTGGCGTTGAACCTGCCCGGAAGTGTCGAGCAAGGCCAGGCCTGCCGTATCCTTCACGATGCATCCGCCTTGAAATGGCTTTATAACCGGCTCCCCGTAGGTCAGCAGGGGGGGATGGGCCATCCGTTTCATGGAATCTGCTCCGGAGGAGCAGTAGAGCTGATAGCGCCGGCGCCTGGTATCCGGATCTTGGGATAAGGGGTAAATACCCCATAGGCGGCCTGTTGTTTCCTCCACTTCGATGTAGTCCAGGGCAGCCTGTTTTTGTCCCGGCAGGGCCACCGGGATGGAATCGGTTACCCGGTGCTGCAAAGGATCAAAAACGTGTATCTGCCTGCCGGAATTGAGGTATAATTTTCCCCGGGCGGCTTCAAAAACCTGTTGCTGGTCCGCAAAGGACAAATCCATGCCGATCTCTACCTGATGTATTTTGAGGCCATCAAAGAACTCCAGGCCTTTGCCGTAGTGCCCCAGCCATAGCCTGCCCAGGCTATCCTGGTAAAGATTGTGCACCGCCCCGAAGCTGGCCCGGGTCTCTTCATTGATCAGTTTATAGGCGTAGTGGCTTTGCGCCGCTGTTGGGCAGGGCAGCCGATAAATGAAAACCACAATGAACAGAAACTTGAGGCAGACTTTCAAATTGATGTCGGCTTAGCGTGTTCGGGAATTTGGAAGGGTTCCGTTTTTTATATTAACGTTTTGGCTACACGCCGTGCGACGGTAGGAGCATGGTCGTTGTAGCCTGTGTTGAACTAAGCCAGTATTTAATTTTCAATCGTGATATATTCTCCATTGTGTTTAAATAAATGAACTGAGTCAGTAGTGTCCGGTTAAGAAATCAGGAGCCTTTATAAGTGCCCTGTTTTTCAGTTATTTACAGAGGTTTTCTTCGGAAACGATTTGAAACGCCCCAAAGAGCAACCAACTTAGGGATTGCGCAAAAATAAATTACTCAAAAATCATTGTTTGGCTCGATGAAATAATTCCATTCGCCATGGAAGCTTTCTTTGGTTAGTTTCACTTTTGCGAACGCCTCGTCAGAAACTTTAATT
>JAGFJD010000245.1 GCA_024102975.1 Phaeodactylibacter sp.
GGGGGGGCTACTGGCTCCGGCCTGGGCCTTGCCCTGGCCAAAGAACTGCTGGAGCTGATGGGCGGAAACATTGAGGTGGAAAGCGAGGTAGGCAAAGGAACGCGTTTCACCTTCCGCCTTCCGGTGCGCAACGAGGCGAAAATAGAAGAAAAAACGCCATTGCCTACTCCGGTGGCGGCGGCTTCCAAAATAACCACCTCGCTTGGGCCCGTCCGCCAGGCCATAGGCGCTACACGGGAGGCACCATCCGTTTTGGTGGTGGAAGACAACCAGGACGTCATCTACTACCTGCGCGAATGCCTGGGAGGCCTGTACCAAATCCTGGAAGCCCGCAACGGCCGGGAGGGCATCGCCAAAGCTCAGGAAACCATTCCCGACCTGGTGGTCAGCGATGTGATGATGCCGGAAGTAGACGGCTTTGAGCTGTGTGAGGTTTTGAAAAAAGACGAGCGCACCAGCCACATCCCGGTCATTTTGCTGACGGCAAAGGCCACCCAGGAAGACAAGCTGGAGGGCCTGGCTCACGGTGCCGACGCTTACCTGATGAAGCCTTTTCAAAAAGAAGAGCTGCTGGTCCGCCTGGAGAAACTGTTGGAATTGCGGCGAAAGCTGCAGCAAAAGTACCAGTCGGCGGAAGAGGATGGCTCGGCCCCGGAGGATGCCTTCCTGCAAAAAGTCCGGGAGGCTATAACCGCTCACCTGGATGATCCGGATTTCAGCGTGGAGCAGCTCAGCCGCGAAGTGGGCATGAGCCGGGTGCAATTGCACCGTAAACTCAAGGCGCTCACGGATAGGCCTGCCTCTGAGCACATCAGGGTCATTCGGCTAAATAGAGCCTATGAATTGCTTATGGATTCGGAACTCAATATTTCGGAAGTGGCCTATCAGGTGGGCTTCAACGACCCTTCTCACTTTTCGCGTGTCTTTTCGCACCACTTTGGAGTGGCGCCCAGTGAACTTCGGAAGTGACCCCCTTTTCGTAACTATTTAGGTGCCCCGCCTTCGGCGTTTTTTTTTGCCACAAAGACACAAAGGCACAAAGATCGCACTAAGCCTTGGCGTGTCTTTGAGCATTGGTGTCTTCGTGGCTAGTGCTTCGCGCACTAAATACCGGGATATAAAATGGCCTCTTTTGCCGCTATACTGCGTTGCTCGTCGCTCCTATAGTCCCGCTATGCTCGCTCCTCGCGCCTTGTCTAGCGGCAAAATAGCCTCATTTTATATACCCCGTTACTTAATGCGCGAAGCACTGGGGGCGTTTGGCTCCTTCATGTACAGCAGTATGGATTCCTATCTAATGTAACACGCAAATATTTGTTTATCAATTCATTATGTGTATTTATAAACCTGCCATGTAACCTATATGCAAGGATTTTTCCCACCCATGTAACCAGGAGTCCGGTTTTTGAACGATATATCCATGCTCTTCAGGCCGGGCCCACAGTACATTTGGAAAAATGATCTTTTCAAGTTTTTCAAATGGTGCGTTATATGAAAAAAATACTGTTTCTGAGTTTTCTTCTTGCCGCTTGCCTGGCCCGGGCGCAGGAGCCTGCCAATGGCCTTAACCAGGAAAAAGAATTGGCCGCCATCCTTAAAGTAGTGGAAGCTGAGACCGGCTGCTTTTTTGCCCGCGACTACGACTGCTGGAAACAACACTGGGTACAGGAAGCCCACGCCTTCCAGGCCTGGAGCAACGCCGACGGGACCTTCGACGCCCGAACCGGATGGGCCGCCGTCGACAAGGAGATCGGCGATTACATCAACAACAACCCTGTGGGCCCCGAAAAGACCAGCCATCCGAAAGTGATCCGCAAGAACATCATTGCCAAATTCTACGGCCCCGACGTAGCCTACCTCAACTGGGACCAGTACAACAGCGACCCCGAAGGCCGGCAATTCCGCTACAGCAAAGAAAGCCGCATTGTGGAGAAACACGATGGCGAATGGAAGATCGCCCACGTCTCCGCTTTCTGGGACTATAAGAACCTGCTTGCGGAGGGCCAGGTCGAATAAGGAAAAGCCCGGCGTTGTACCTTTTTCCAACCCAAAGTAGTCACTGCAAAATAAGTCGAGATGAATAAAGGACTAACCTTTCTGGCCTGCCTTTTTGCCATGTTCTGGACAAAAAAAATGTCAGCCCAGCAATGTGGCGCTATAGTATTCTATGACACCCCGGGCATATTACACGACTGCGCCGTCCCTGCCGGCATCAACCAAATGAATATCATTGCCACAGGAGCGGATGGGGGCGAACGGGGTTCCGCCAGGTTCGGCGGCGCCGGCGGCTCGGTTTCTGCAGCCTTTAACGTTACCCCCGGCGACCACATTCGGGTTATCATAGGGGAAGCGGGGGAAGACGGGGCCCACGCAGCCGGCGGCGGCGGGGGTACGGCGGTCATCAATTGCGGCAATCCGCAGAATTGCGCCGGCGGGACGCTGCTTGTCGTAGCCGGCGGCGGCGGCGGGGCCGGCAGGTTGAACGGCGGCGGCGCTTCCAGTTCGGCAGGCGGCGGCAACGGAGGAAATGCTGACCTGGCGGGCAGTGGCGGAGGGATTAACTCCGGAGGTTCAGGTTGTGGGCAGTGTGCTGATGGCGTTGCTGGTTTAGGCGCCCAGGCATCCAATACGGCAATGGCTCAGGCAGGTACGAACAGTGGGCCTACCCAGGGAAGTGGAGGGGCGGGATATGGCGGCGGCGGCGCCGGCAATTATTATACCCCCGGAGGCGTGCAACGTCATAGTGGCGGCGGCGGCGGCGGATATTCGGGAGGGGATGGCGGGAGCGATGATGGCAGTTCAGGAGTGGACAGCGGGGGAAAGGGAGGCAGCAATTTTGTAAGATCCACTGCCACAGCGGTCACCAACAGCAGCGGCGCAGATGGCGGCAGCGGCGGCGACAACACAGATGGCACGGTAACGCTCGAATTCTCCCTGGTTTTGCCGGTTGAACTGGCGCAGTTTGCAGCTTCCTTTGATGAAGGGCAAGTAGGGTTGGCCTGGCAAACTGCCACCGAACGCGACAACGCCGGTTTCGATATCCAGCGTTCCGCCGACGGGCGTAGCTGGCAAACCCTTGCCTTCCTTCCTGGCCACGGCACAACCCAGCAGGAGCGATCCTACAGTTATACAGACGGGCGCCCCCTGTCCGGCATCAACTACTACCGCCTCAAACAAATAGACTACGACGGGCAGTTTGAATACTCCAGAATAGTCAGCGTAACAGTAAATGGAAAGAATGATGGCATCCACTTCTATCCCAACCCGGCAGAAGGGAGCGTTACGCTCGCCTTTGAGGCAAGTCATTCCGGCGACGCTGTGCTCATCCTGTACAACGCTGTGGGCCAGGCGGCAATGGTCAGGCGCCTGTCGCTGGAACCCGGGGCTTTTCAGACGGACATTGAGTTGGACGGGCTTCCGGGCGGGATGTATCTGGTAGAAATGCGGGCGGGAAGGGCGCAGTGGGCGGGAAGGTTCCAGCTGCGCTGATCGGGCATACTGCTGGACATTTTTTGGACACAGAGTACGCTGAGAAGACACAGAGCCGCACAGAGGCCTGATTATCAATGGGAAAAACTCCGTGTACTCTGTGTTGCCCTCCGTGCCCTCTGTGTCCAAAACCATTTTGTCCAGTGGTGTGCTGATCGGGGCCTGTTTGCTGTTAGCGGCAAAAGCAATATCTTGCGGGAGCGAATAACCAACCACCGGCAAATGGATAAATTGGCTTTGCTCTGTGCCCTTTTCCTGTTTTCCAATGTCCTCCTTTCTCAGCCTGATCGCGAAAGGAAGGCTATGCAGGCCATGGAAGAAGGCGAGGCTCTTTCTGAAGCAGGAGATTACGAGCATTCCAGCCAAAAAATCAAACAAGCGCTGGCTTATTATGAGGGGGACTCAGTAAAGTTCCGCCCGCAAATTTTCCGTGCCAGGCTGGGGCTCGCCCGCAATTATCGGCATATCCTGAAATACGATCAGGCTTTGACCATTTATCAGTCCATAACCCCCTGGAAAGCTTTCGCCACCAGCAAAAAACAGCAATTAGAATTAGAAACAGGCATTGGCATCTGTTATTACAAACAAAACCAGCCCGGCCTGGCCCTGCGGCACCTGAAAAAGGCCGAAGACGCTTACCGGGTTGATCCGCCACGGGAAAAATTCTTTCCCATCTCGCAGGCCTACAGCTTTCTGGGCAACATCTACCGGAACCGCTCCATGCCGGATTCGGCAATTTATTACTACCGAAAAACGGTGGAGTCAAACGTCAGTTTTTACGGCACGGAAAAGCAGGCGGAGGTTGGCCTGAATTATATCGTCCTGGGCACTGCATATAACCAAAATGACCAATTCCGCGAAGCTGTTGAGTACTATAACAAAGGCGTAAAGATCATCCTGGAAACCCAGGGGCCCGGGCACCAGGACCTGATGCAGGGTTATACATACCTCTCTGCGGCCTATGCCAGGATAGGGGAACTGCACAAAGCAGAAGCCTATTTCAAACAGGCTGAGGCTATCCTTCACCAACATTTCCCGCCCGGGCATATCTACCAGGCTGTCCTGTGCTCTAACGGAGGCGAGCTCTACCGGATGATGAGCGACTATGAAACGGCGGCCGAGTTGCAGCGCCTGGCCCTCGGCATTTTTGAAAAAAACCTGCCGCCTGGCCATTTGAACATCGCTGTAGCTCATTTTAACCTGGCGCTCGTTCTGAACGACCTTAAGCGTTATACTGAAGCGGTCGGCCACCTGGAAAAGTGTATCCGGTATGTTGCCGAAAAACACGGAGAGGTCCACTATCCGCTGGCGTTGTCCTACAATGGCCTGGGCCAGGCCTATATCGGGCTGAAAGATTATCCCAAAGCGCTGAACGCCCTGGACAAAAGCCTGGAAATCGCCGAAAGGACAAGCGTCCGGCCTCACCTGAATTTCGCCTCCCCGAACTATAACAAAGGAGAAATTTTCCTGGAACAGGAAAAGTACGGCGAGGCGATAAGGCACTATGGCCTGGCTCTGGAAGGGTTGGGATACAATGACGAAGCTCCCGGCGAGGTTTTCGATTACAGAAGGATAAAAACGCTTTTGGAAATCCTGGATGCCCGGGCGCGCGCCTATCTGGAACAGTTCCGCCAAACGCAAAGGGAAGAGAGCCTTTCCCGGAGCCTGCGCGATTACCAATCGGGTATGGAAATACTGGATCACATTGTAAAGTCTTTCCGCGAAGAAGACATCGCCAGCCTGGCCGGCGAGTTTTACAGCTTTATGGAAAGCGCGGTCGGCGCGCATTACGAGGCTTATCGGCAAACCAGGGAGCGGAAGTACCTGGAGCAGGCATTCGAACTCGCCGAACGAAGCCGGGCAGTGTTGCTGTACAAGGCGGCATTGCACAATACGGCCCGGGCTTATGCCGGCATCCCGGAGCAAACGCTGGCCGAAGAGCAGGAAATAAAGCGAAAGATAACCCGCCTGGCTGCCGCCATCGATGACGCCATCCAGGAAGGAAAAACCAAAACGGACACAGCCATCCTCAACCTGAACGCCCGGCTGGCCGAAGAGCAGGCGAGGCTGGAGGCGTTTTTAAAACAGCTGGAGGAAGATTATCCCCGCTACTATCGGTTGAAGTACGATTTCCGGGTGATGCCGGCCGCTGAAGTGCAGGCCGGCCTAAGCTCCAGGCAAGCACAGGTTGTTTATTTTATCGGCGACCAGTTGCGGCTCGCCTTTGTGTTCACCTCCGGCGATTTCCGTGCGGTCCAGTTGCCGGCGGATTATCCGCTGGCGGATTGGTGCCGGCAGCTCTGCCGGTCCATCTACGGGGAGTCCCCGGATGCGGGCGTTTACGTGCAAAATGCCCACCGCCTGTACCAGAAGCTGGTCCAGCCGCTGGAACCCCTGCCCGATCGGCTGACGATCATTCCTGACGGCCCCCTGTATTACCTGCCCTTCGAGATCCTGCTCCCGGATTTGCCGGCGCAGGCAGAAGCCTTCCACAGCCATCATTACCTGCTGCGCCGGTATCAGATGGCCTACAGCTTTTCCGCGACGCTCTCTCGAGCTATGGCCCGGCAGCCGGCGGAGGGAGAGGGTATGCTTGTCGTTGCCCCGAGCTTCGGCCCTGCGCAGCAAACGCACTATGACAATTACCGGCGCGACAACCTGAGGCCTTTGCTGTACAACGGCCAGGAAGCGCAGGCCATACAACGGATCATGGGCGCCGACCTGCTGGCGGGCGAGGGAGCCTCCCTGGAAGCATTCCGGGAAAGGGCCGCCGGCTATAGTATCTTCCATTTTGCCACCCACGCCAAAGCCGACGACTACGACAGCGATTATTCTTACCTGGCTTTTGCCGGCGCCGGGCAGGATGAACCCAACGCCAAATTTTACCTGCGGGACCTGTACGCCCTGCACCTCCCGGCAAAAATGGTAGTGCTGAGCGCCTGCGAGACCGGGCTGGGCGAATTCCGGCGCGGCGAAGGCGTGCTGAGCCTGGCCAGAGGCTTCGCGTACGTGGGCGCCAGGAGTATCGTCACCTCCCTCTGGGCAACCAACGACCAGGCCACTGCCCGCCTGATGGAGGCCTACTACCGGCACCTCCGGGAAGGCAACACCATCGACGCCGCCCTGCGGCAGGCCAAGCTGGATTACCTGGCTGCTGCTACCGACCCGGCGGAGGCTCATCCTTTTAAGTGGGGTGCTTTTATTGCGATCGGGGATATGGAGGCCTTGTCGCCCGGTGGCGGCGGCTTGTGGCAGTGGGTGTTGGTGGGAGCGGTTGGGGTGTTGTTCGTTTTTTTTCTGAGGCGGAGGCGCCGGGGAGGGTAGTGTGCCAGGGTCAAAGTCCCTGACAGGTACGGCTACTTATTTCCCCACCACCCACACCCGCCAGCTACTCTCCAGCCGGCTCAGCAAATCCGCCGCCCGTTGCCGGTTGGGATTTTCTGATTCCTGGCTGATAGCCTTTAACTGTTGCCGCGCAGTATCGGTTTTCCCTATGCGAAGTTGAGCAAGGGCCAGATACCAGCCAGCCCCCTGCCGGTAGGGGCTGCCGCTTTGTTGGGCAAGAGCCGAGAAAAGAGCGGCGGCTTTATCCATGTTGCCGTTTTGGTAATACGCATGGCCCAGCAGGTAGGAGAGGGCCGGATCGTTTTTTTCCCTTGCTTCCAGGATGTTGATGGTTTCCCCATAATTGCCGGTAGCGAAAGCTGCCAGGGCTTTCTTGCCGTCTGCCGTCTGCCGTCCGCCCCCGAAACGAGTTCGGGGCAGGCTGTCCGCCCTGCTATCCCCCCTGATTATATCCGAAAAAATGGGTGTCTCATAGCTGTTTTTAGCGAGCCGTCCGGCGGAGTAGTTCAGGTTGGCGTAGGCAAACAAGGCAACGGCAAGGAGCGCGGCCAGTGCTGCCGCCAGGCCAACCCACCGGGTTATGGTTCTGGCAGGGCGCTTTTGTTCCGGTTCCTCCAATGCCGCCAGTTCGAGCAGGCGCAGGCTGGCTTCGTAGGCCTTCATCTCCTCCCGCAGGCCGGCGTTTGACCCGATTTCCTGTTCAAAGGCTTCTTCCTCTTCCCGGGACATACGCCGCTCCCAGTAGGCTTCAATCTGATTGAGGTATTTCATAATTCCAGCAGGATTTTCATCAGTTCCGGTTGTTGCCGGACCCTGGCGATCAGTTTGGACAGGCAGATGCGCTTGCGCTTTTTGGCTACGTTGCCGTTTTTGTACCCTGCCGCTTCGGCAATCTCCTCCATGGCGTAGCCTTTGGTCCACATCACCAGCACCTGGCGGCAGTTGTCGCCCAGCAGTTTCAGGGCTTTGGCCAGGTGTTCCCGGCGTTCCTTCTGAATCAGGGTTTCCTCGGAATCCAACCCAGTATCATGATTTTGCAGGGCTTGTTGCAATTCCTGCCGCCGGTTGTCCCTCCGGAGCTGGCTTACCCACAGGTTGCGGCAAATCCGGTAGTGGTAGGTTTTCAGAGAGCTGCGGCCTTCAAACAAGCCGTTGCGGATGTTGACGATCATACGGCGGAGGCCTTCCTGGAAAACGTCTTCGGCATCTTCCCGGCTTCCGCCGCTGTCCTGCACCAGGCGGAAAACGGCGTTCCGCCACGCTTCGTTTTCGTACAGGCCCGCCAGCGTTTGATCCGGTGCCTGCCCTTCCGACTGTATGGCGGCAATGAACGATTCATCCGTGTAGCGCATAGGTGTCGTGCTTCTTTTAGTTCCAGGCTACAAGTTACATATTTAAGTTTACATGCATCTCTGCGGCAATTGCTCAATAAAGTTTTAAAAAAAACGGTTTTGGGCGGTAACCTTTTTTTGGGGCAGGCGACTGTAGGGGCAAAAAGACGAAAACCTTATTGCCATGAAACAAATGCTCAAAACCACTGCCAGCCTCGTCGCCATCCTGCTGGCTGCTGTAGCGCTGCTCTCCAGCCATCAAACAGCCCCAAATGAGGACGAACGGCCAGAAATACCTCTGTCGGCCGATGATGCCGCTGCTGCCCCACTCCAGGGCACCTGGAAACTCCTGGCCTCCAAATGGAACGCCGACACCAAACAGTTTGCCGATAATACCGTTTACAAAATCTACACCCGCAGCCGTTTCGCTTTCGTCTATTTCAATCCTGCGGACCATTCTTTTACAGGCGCCGGCGGTGGAAGCTACGCTGTCGACGGCAACCAGTTCACGGAACGCCTGGAGTATTTTTCCTTCGACACCACTGCTGTGGGAAGCACACAAACATTCCATTTCGAGATCAAGGACGGCATCTTCCACCAGTCGGGAACGCTGAACACGGAAAAGTATCCCGGTTATCAAATCCACGAGTTCTACCAAAGGATAGAGCCGGGGATCGGAGCGCTGAAAGATAAACATCCCCTGGCCGGCGTGTGGAATATCGAAGAAGCATCCTACGGGGGCAGCAAACAGGACATCGCCGCCCGCTACGGCAAGGCCGTCAAGATCATTACGCCCGGTTATTTCTACGGTGCCTTCTTCAATCCCGAGACGGGCTATTTCAATGGGGTGACCTTCGGCACCTGGGAAGCAACGGGAGATCAGTACACCGAAACCATCGAGGCGTACTCCTGGGATAAATCCGCCGTCGGCAAAACCTATACTTTCAACTGGAAAGTGGAGGGTGGTAAATTCTACCAAACCGGAAAGATCAATTCGGATCGGTATACGAACTATGAAATCGTAGAAGTGTCGGGCCGGGCAGAATAATTTTTTCCGGATGGAAAGATATTGTTAAAAATAAAAAAACGTAATTTGTCGACAAACCCATATTTAATGGACTTGAAAGCCTATTTGAGTTCCGAAGAATTCTACGGTAAACTGGCCAGCCGGTATAACCTGAACTGGGACGTCAGCAACTATTTCCGGCATTCGCTCTCCATCGGGTACAACAATTACCTGGGGCGGTTCCCTTTGGTGTTATGCGGCCCGATCGTTCGCAAGACAACTGCCGAAAGCGTGTCTATCTGGATTGCCATGAAAGAATACCGGGAGGTAAGCCTGAAGATATACAAAGACGACGAAGGCAGCAAAGGCGAGGAGGTAGCCGTCGACGCGGAGAGCCGGACGGCCAGGCTTGGGGAGCATTTGAACGTGGCGCTGGTGACTGCCAAGCCCTCGGACGGCAAAAAATTCGACGCCGGCAAATCCTACTTGTACAACCTCTCTTTTGGCAACGGAGATACCCTCGACACGCCCGGGGTTGTCCACAATGACCCGGGCACCGCCGAACAGGAAGAACGGATTACCTATCCCGGTTACGAATTGCCTTCCTTTATCATCCCTCCCGAAAAAGTACGCGACCTGAAAGTCGTACACGGCTCCTGCCGCAATGTCAACGGCGGCGGCGACGACGCTATGCCCATCCTGGACGACGTGCTCGCCGACAGCTTCACCAGCCAACGCCCCCACCAACTGCTGCTTACCGGCGACCAGATTTACGCCGACGACGTGCGCTACGTACACCAGCACCTGCTGACCGACGCCGGCGACCTGCTGCTGGCGGGAGAGCGGATAGACGACGGAACGGAAACCTACGAAGACGTCTGGGAAAGCGACGACACCGTACTGCCCAAAGAAGTCTGGGCACCGCAGTGGCGGGAACCCTTGCCGCTAAAGGAAGAAGGCGAAACCGTTACCGCTATAACTGCCGCCGAAATCAACCGCCAAACCGGGAACCGGGGCGATTTCGTCCGCGAACACGCCAATTTCACCACCACTTCCAAACAGGGCCACCTGATCAGCCTGGGCGAATATTTCGCCATGTACCTGTCGGTATGGTCGCCGGTGCTGTGGCTGAGCTATTTTAAGCTGAAAACCCGGATGACGGGCAGCGACAAAGTACCGCCGGAACCCAAAGATGACCCGGAAATAAAAAAACTGAGGAAACAAATACGGGAGGCCGCCAGCCAGGCGGAGCGGGCTACGCTGCAAAAACAATGCGAAGAGCTCTGGGAGAAGCTGGAAAAGGAATGGCAGGCGGCCCACATGGCGAACAGCGCTGAGCAATTGCGGCAATTCGTGCAGGGCCTTCACAAGGTGAGGCGGGCCCTGGCCAACATCCCCACCTATATGATGTTCGACGACCACGAAACCACCGACGACTGGCACGTCAACCGGAACTGGGTGCGGGAAACCTACGAAACGCCCCTCGGGCGGCGCATCATGATGAACGGCCTGGCTGCCTTTGCCGTCTTCCAGGCCTGGGGCAACACCCCCGAACACTTTGCCAGAGACAAGCCCGGCGGCAAACTGCTCGACGAGCTGGAACGATGGATCACGCACCGCTGCGCCACCCCTCCCTGGGAAGCGGACAAAGACACCCGCCCGGCGAAGGTTATCTGCAAATTGCTCAACCTGCCGCTGGACAAAACGGAAGCCGTCGAGCTGGCCCGCAAACTGCGCACCGGCGACCAGGCCTTTACCGCCGCAGCCAATACCGTTCAGTGGCATTTTGATATAAAGTTTCCCACGCACCAGCTCCTCGCGACGGATGCCCGCACTTTCCGCGGCTTTCCCGGCAGCCAATATCAGCCGTCCGTACACCTCAGCGACGATGCTATCGGCAAGCAGGTCCCCAAAACAGAGGACAACCCCGAACTCACCCTGCTCATTTCCCCCTGCAACCTGATCACCGTCCCCTTTTTCCGCAACTGGCTGTCGGTTTACCTGCTGCCGTTTTTCCAGTACTTCAAAAAATTCAAACCCGGCGACCGCCACAAGCTCACCGCTTTCGACCCCGACCTGGCGGACTCCTGGGAGGTACACAGCCCGGCTTTCGAAAAACTGCTGGCCCGCCTGGCGTCCCGCGTGCCGGAAAAAGACGGCAAACGGCATTCCAGGGTGCTGGTGCTTTCCGGCGACGTGCATTTCAGCTTTGCCGCCCGCCTGCAGTACTGGGGCGAGAAGCCCCTGGGGGGCAGCTCCGGCGACCACCGCCTGACCCTTGCCCACCTGACCGCCAGCGCCTTCAAAAACGAAGTAAGCGAGTTTGCCGTACTGCACGACATGGGCTATGAACTGGCCAACCTGATCGCTGCCGAAAAGAAACTGCCCGAGCCGGAAATCATCCTGGGTTATCCCAAACCGGACAGTTTTTCCGAAGAGAAAGCCAAAGATATACTGCTCAACACCAAATGGTTTCCCAACTACTACCCGGCCATGATGCAGGAAACGCCCGCCATGTTGCCCCTGCCGCAGATGGAAGAAGATTTGAAAGTCCCCAAACCCGACTGGTTTTACCGCATCGATTTTGTCCGGGGCGCCAAGGGCAGCGATTACCAGGCGGACCTGTCTGATCCCGATCCCGATCCCGGCCAGAAATGGTACCAGAAAATGGGCAGCAAACTGAAAAAACACTACCTCTACGGGAAAAACAGCGTCGCTGGCCGCGATATCATCAGCCGCAACAGCCTGGCCGTGCTGAACTTTCACTGGGAAGGAAAGGGAAAGGTGAGCGGAGAGGCCCTCAGCAAAACAGCTAAAACCCTGAAAGTGGACGTAGAAGAGGCTTTCCCTGCTCCGCCCTTTCAGATCGTGATCGGGGAAGAAGTGCTGGACATCAGCAAGGCGGAAACCCAGGGCGATTACCTTCATCTAACGGTGGCGAAACGAGGCGACGAGGGTACTGATGCCGCCGAACACAACATCGGAACGGAGGTCAAAATCCGCCAGGCCGCCCGCCAAACCCACTGGCTGGTGGAAAAAGAATTAACGGAAACGGAGATCAACCTCAGTCCGGTTGAATTTCTCACCTACCGGGTGCCGCTGGCCGACAACGACCCCGCCTACCCGAAGCCCGAACTGCCGCTGGAAGAGAACGCAACCAGCCCCTAACCCAGGTTCGCGATTCGCAGTTCGCGGTTCGCCGGACAACCCAACCCAACCCGTAAACCCTGTATAATGGCTGAAGAACCTAAAAAGAAGATCATTTTTGAGGACGTCCTCGCGCTGCTCGAAGTCCTGCTGGCCTGGATGCGGGCCGGAAAACTGCTCCGCGATTTCTTCTGGCACATGGGCTACGACCTCAAACAGAAGGTGGAACCGGGTGCCGGGGTCACTACGCTGGATAAAATCATCGGCGCCTCCGAGATTCTTTACGAGTCGGTAACCGACCTGGAAGAAGCCTGGGCCACCCGCCCACAAGACCTGAAGGGCGTCAGGAAGTACATCGAATACGGCAAGCATATCAAGGAGTGGTACGAAACCCTCAAACAGAATTACGACGAGCTGAGCGAACTGCTGGATCAGGAAGGCGCCAACCCGGAGGGCGAGCTGGATTACGAAGAAATCTTTAAGCACATCGGGCTGGTGGTGCTGCTGAAAACGCTGGAAGGCGGCGCGCCCCAGGTATTCCACCTGCTTCGCCTGCTCTCGGTGATCAAGCCCGCCCAGGAGACGGAAAAAATCCAGCCCTATGCCGCCCAGGCCCGGAGTATCAGCAACAGCCCGCCGAAACAATTCCCCCACCAGCGGCCGCAAATCCGCTGGGATCGTTTTGGAGACATCTTTTCCGATCCCAAAGAACTCCTGAAGCAGGAGTACTTTCCCGACGGCTTCCCCATGGACGAGGCAGCGGCGAAAGCGGTGTCTGAAAAACTGTTCCCCGTGCTGGCCGACCTGGCCCGCTCCCTGGGCGGGCAAGCCGTCTTCGGCATCAAGCCGCTCCCGGAATTTGGCGACATCGACGACCCCGAGCTGAAAAGCACCCTGGAGCGCACCCTCACCTTCTGGTACAGCCTGGAGGACGGGCAATACGACGCCGGAGCAAGCTTGGTCTTCGCGCCTACCGCAGACAACGGCGTTTATGACCTGATCATCCGCCCCTTTGGAGAAGTGGAATTTTCGAAGACTGCCGGCAACTGGCAATTCAAAACAGCCATGTCGGCCCACCTCGAAGCCTTCGCTTTTGGAGAGGATGGCGTGAAATTTCCCGACGATTTCGGAGACAACAGCCTCTGGCAATCCGAATTTTCCGTCCGCAAGGTTGGCGGCGCTGATAACGGTGCTCTGGTCATTGGCGGCGAACAAGGCACCCGCCTGGAGATCGGCGCTCTGGGCCTCCTGATGAGGGTCCTGCTTTCCCGCGCCAGCCAGGAGCTGGACGTCATGCTGGAAGTGGATTCCGCCACCTTCTTCCTCGGCGCGGGCGACGGCGACAGCTTCCTGGCTAAAGTCCTTCCCGAAGAAGAGGTGCGGGTAGATTTTGACCTGGGCATCGGCTGGTCGACCAAACAAGGCGTACACCTGAAAGGCAGCGGCGGGCTGGAACTCAACTGGCCGGTGGGTTTATCCATCGGCAAATACTTCGTGCTGCCCGCCATTCAGTTCGGCATCAAAGCCGAAACCAACGGCCTCTCCGCCTACCTGTCTGCCTCCGGGAAAACCAGGCTCGGCCCCTTCTTCCTGGACATCGAAAAGCTGGGCCTCATCGCCAGCCTGCGCAAAAGCGAAGACGCAGAGGGCAACGCCCTGCCGCCGGCGTTCGATCTGGACTTCAAATACCCCGAAAGCGTAGGCCTGCTGATCGACGCCAGGCACATCAAAGGCGGTGGCTTTCTCCAGTTTAAACCCGACAAGGGCGAATATGCCGGCATCGCCGAACTAAGCATCAAAGGAAAAGTTACCCTGCAGGCCCTGGCGCTGATCAACACCAGGCTGCCGGACGGCAAGAAGGGCTTTTCCTTCCTGCTGATCGTCAATTCGAAGTTTCCGCCCATCCAGCTCGGGCTGGGTTTTACCCTGCGTCGGGTAGGCGGGCTGGTGGGCATCAACCGCAGCGTCAATGCCGAGGCCCTGCACAAAAAGATCGGCGATGCGGACTACACTGATGTCCTCTATCCTCAAAACCCCATAGAAAAGGCCGCCCAGGTCATCAGCCGCCTGAGCAGCACCTTCCCGCCCCGGGAAGGGCAGTATGTATTCGGCATCCTGGCCGAGATCGGCTGGGGAACCGGCGATTTGTTCGTCCTCGAAGCCGGCCTGATCCTGGAACTGCCGGAGCCCTGGCGCTTGCTGCTGCTCGGCAAGCTGTCTTCCCGGATAACCAGGAAAATTGGCGAGAAAGAGATCGTCGTCGTCAAGCTGGACGTCAACTTTATTGGCGAGCTGAACTTCGACGACAAATACGCCACCTTTGACGCCAAGGTGGTCAAAGGCTCGAAGGTTTTAATGATCGACATACGCGGAGACCTGGCCTTCCGGCTGACCTGGGGGCGGGAATCCGGCTTCGTCATTTCCGCCGGCGGGTTCTATCCCGGCTGGGAACCGCCCACCCTGGGCCTGCCTTCCTACCTGGTGCTCGACCCGGAAAAGATGAATAAGTTGGAGTTGGTGATTTATGAGGACAATCCGACGCTCAAGCTTTCCTGTTACCTGGCCATCACCTCCAATACTCTGCAGTTTGGCGCTGCGCTCCATTTCAGTTACACCTGGAAATTTTTCCATGCCAGCGCCGATCTGGGCTTCGACACCATCTTTTTCTTCAGCCCCTTCCGGTTTGAGGCGGGGCTATTTGCGGAAGTTATCGTAAAAGCGAACGGCGCCACCGTGGCCAAGGTCGACCTCAGCGGCGTACTGGGCGGCCCCAGCCCCTGGAAGTTCGACGGCGAAGCCACCTTCTCCATCTGGATTTTCGATTACACCGTCAGCGTGCACAAGGAGTGGGGCGATCAGGACGAGACCCGGCTCGATTCCATCGAAGCGCAGCCTTTGCTCGTCGAGGCCCTGCAGGACCAGCGCAACTGGCAGGCGCTGCCGCCGCCGGGCAGGCAGCAGCTTATTTTCCTGCGCGAGGAAGAAAACGCCCCGCAGGAAGAAGCGGAAACCCTGCGGATGCAGCCCGAGGGCGCGCTTTCCGTCAGCCAGTCCGTCCTGCCCCTGGAGTTGCGCCTGGACAAGGTTGGCGACCAGCCCGTCAGCGGCCAGCGGGAGTTTGCAGTGGACGCCCTGGTCAACGGGCAGGCCGTTGGCATGGACACGAAAAATGACGAATTCGCGCCGGGGCAGTTCCTGGACTTTACCAAAGATGAGAAAGTAGCTTTGCCGCCTTATGAGCGCTTCCGCTCGGGAGGAGCCCTGCAAAGAGATGCCCTCATACGCAGCAGCCTCTGCCGCGAAAAGGAGGCTGTCTACGAAATGAAAGTGTACGATTCGGGGAGAGCGGCGCCCCGGGCGGAAGCGCCCCCCGAAGAGGAAACCCGCTTCAACCGCCAGCTCGAAGGCGGCTCCCTTCAGCAATCGGAGCTGGGCAAGATGGCGTCAACCGGCAGGGCGGATTTCGAAAAAGCGGTTTTTGCCGAAAAGCAGTACGCCATCGTGCTGTCGGAAGGCTTGTCGGAGTTCGCCGGCGTGAGCCGCTACCGCAAAGGGGGCAACGCCATGAACCGTTCGGAAGCAACCGCCCTGATCCGCCGCATCGAAGAAGAACAACCCGAACTGGAGGACAGGTTGACGCTGCTGCCGGCGGGGGGGTGAGGTGTGCCGCTGTTTGCTGTTCGCTGTTCGGCTTTTTTAAAAGAAAAACTGACATCCTTAGGATGTCCACATAAGATAGATTATGCCAAACACTCCAAAATACACCTTTCTCCCCTGGCTGCGCCAGGGCCTGAGCAGCAACCTGGGTGCGGTGGACGGCCTGGGCGACGGGGCGGCGAACCCGGAAACCGGCCGGGCAGCCATCACGGTGCAGGTGCGGGTCAATGAACAACAGCTGGCGGAGCTGCCCGCCAAAACCGTTGAGTTTTACGGGCCGGGCGACGTGCTGGGTTTCGAACGGCGCGCCGTGGTGAAAACCGAGCCCTTACATGGCGTTCGGGATTTCGAGAGCAACTACTTCCCCTACATCGAGTTTTACGAGGAGGATTTTCCCTGGCGGTATACCCCTGCCAACCCGGCCGCTGGCGCTGCTTCGGAAACCGGCAACCCCCACCGCCTGCGCCCCTGGCTGGCCCTGCTCGTTTTCGAAAAAGGAGAATTCGAGATTTACCCTCCGGTAGAAGGGCTGCGCAACCTGCCGGCCCTGCGCGTCCCGGCAGGTGCCGACAGCGGATTGTTCCCCAACCCCCGGCAAACCTGGGCCTGGGCACATGTGCATGTCAACCAGGCGCTGGCCGGAAGCACGGGAAACCAAAGCGATGCCCTGGCCAACCTGAGCAACCTGCTGCAAAACAACCCGAATGCCGCCTGTTCCCGCCTGCTCTGCCCCCGCCGGCTGAAACCGGGCACGGAGTACCACGCTTTTGTCGTCCCCGCCTTTGAACAAGGGCGGCGGGCGGGGCTGGGGGCCCACCCCGTTCACATCCGGGAAGTACCCGCCATGCAGCCCTCCTGGGGCGCGCCTCACGGCTGGAGCCCCCAGGACCTCTGGCCCATCTACTATCAGTGGCAATTCAGGACCGGCAGCGGGGAAGATTTTGAGGCGCTGGTTCGCAAAATCCTGCCCCGGAAGCTCGACCGCCGCGTCGGGCGTATGGAGGTAGACGTCCAGAAACCAGGCTGGGGCCTCCGCTTTCAGGGCGCTGAGGCCGAACCCACCGCCGGCACCATCCGGATGACGGGTGCGCTCAAAGTGCCGGCGCCGGAGGAGGAAGAAGAGAACAGTTTCCTGCAAGGCACAGAATTTGTGAAGAGCCTGGCGGGCCTGATCAACCTGGAGGAAGACCTTCGGGAAAGCAGCATCCCCGGGAACAGCCCCTATTTCGACAACCCATTTTTCGAAGACGAGGACGGCGATGCCACGGCCATGTACGACGATCCGATCGTCACGCCGCCGTTTTATGCCAAACATTATCATACGGGTAAAAGAGTAGCGCCGGAACAGTGGGGCGCCTGGCCGCATCGCCTCAATCTCGACCCGCAGTATCGGATCATTGCCGGCATGGGCGCCCAGGTGGTCCAGGAAAACCAGGAGAGCCTGATGGACCGCGCCTGGGACCACCTGGCCGAGGTCGAAAAGGTCAACCACCGACTGCGGCGCCTGCAGTTGTCGGTGGAGCTGAGCGGCCGCCTGTACGCCCGACACCTGAGCCGGTTCAGCAGCACCCGCCTGCTGGCCTTTTCCGCTGCGGCCCATTCGCGCATCCGCGTCGATACCGGAAGCCAGCCCCGGACGATGCAGGCCACCCTCCGGCAGCAGCAGGCCTTTCCGGCGGAGTTGCTTTCGCCGGCTTATCAGCGGATGTTTCGCCCGTCCGGCGCCGTAGCCCGCCGGCTGCAATCGCAGCAGCGGCCGCAGGTGTATCAGATGACCGCGCCGCGGTACAGCCTGGTTTTCCAGGCCAGGGCCGCAGACGTTTTTGCGCCTGGCGGCAATATGGGCGCTTCCGGCAGTTACCAGAACCAGGGCGCTCAGGCGAATAAGGTGGAATTTGAGATCGACAAGCTCCTGAGGTATGTGAACCCGGTTAGTATGGCCCTGGGAAATCCTTTTGGGGCGGAAACCCCGGTAATCCGGGCAGCCTTGCTGGAATGGGGTCAACTTTGGGGAAGCAAGCTGCGCCGGGTAGCCACGCCACCGGACAGCGGCGGCCAAATGTCGAACTACCAAATCCAGGTTTTCGGCTACCTCGACCCCCGCAACACGCTCGTCCGGGCTACCTGGCGGCGTACGGAGTTATCCTTTTCGGGGGCGGCTACGCCGGTCGGCGAGATCAGGGCCATCAGTTACCAGCCCGAATTCCCGGAGGCCACTTACCGGCCCTTGACCCGGCTCTCTCCCGATTATTTCCTGCCCAACCTGCACCTCATCCCCCCGGATACCTTCGGCTTGCTAGAAACCAACCGGGCCTTCCTGGAATCCTACCTCGCCGGCCTCAACCACGAAATGGGCAGGGAACTCTACTGGCGCGGTTATCCGGTGGACCTGACGGCGACCTTCTTCCGGCAGTTCTGGGATGTGCTGGGGCAAAGGAGCGAAGCTGCCAAAGATATTTTGCCGATCCGCCAGTGGCAACAGGATTCGCCCCTGGGCGATTTGAACCATTCGCCGAGGGCCAGGCCCGGGTATAAGCCCATCTTTTTCGAACATAAGGTAGAGTCGGACGGGCCGGTCAGCGTAACCTGGCTCAGCCACCCGGAAATCGACGGCCGGCCGGATTTGTTGCTGTTTGTTTCTTCCGCTTTTCCGGAATACTTCAAGTATAGCGTCCGGGCAGGTAATTCTTCTGGCAATTGGTATATTACCAGTTACACGCCCGCCGCGATCATCCCCAAAGGCGCGCGCTTTTTTATCCTGGCCATTGATCCCGCGAAAACCAGCCGGGCGTTTATCCACCGCGTAGAACCGGGAAATGTGTTCGGCAATTTCGTCAGCCGGATCAATCATCCGGCGGCCAACGACAATCCCAACGCTATCGTGCTGGTCACCCGACGGAACGAAGGCAACCGGGCCTACCAGAATGCGCCGGTAGGAGTGAATTACATCAATTCAACAAGGCGGTGGCAGATTTACCGGGAAGACCGGAACAATATCCGTACCGACGCTGCTTTCAACGTGCTGGTGCTCGATCCCGGAGAGCCGGACATCTGGGAGGACACTATTGTTCAGGCTTTCGAGCATACGCTGACGCCCGCCAACAACGGGCGGATCATGACCTTTTTTGAAAACGGGCGGGGCGGCGGCAGCATATTCTTCACCAACCGGTACCGGGGCAGGTACAACCCCCTGTTCAGCCAGGTGATCAACGAAAACGGCCTGATCGTCACCCCTTATGGCTACTTGGGGCCGCCCGACCCGGAAGGCCGCAAATACGAGGACGGGATGAGCTTCAATATCGCCGCTTTCCGCAAAGCCGAGGGCCATCCCCGGGCGGCCAGCCGCCTGGTGTTCGTCATCCGGGGCGAGCTGTTGAAAAAATTCCCCCGAACGGTGATCTACCTGCAAAAAGCCGCCTGGCAAAGGGGCGAATCCGGGCCGGACAAAACCTTGCCCCGCGTCCTGGATACCTCCCGGCCGGAGTACACGCTTGAACCGGCCTTCCAGGCCCAGGTGGATCCCGATATCCATCTGTTGGGCTTTGATATTTCCATTGCCACGGCAATGGGCAATATCTCCGCCGACAACCGCCCCGGCTGGTTTGTCGTCATCCGCGAGCGGCCCGGCGAGGTACACTTCGGCATGGACCAGTCCGCCGGCGACGCCGCCGGCTGGGATAACCTCAGCTGGGAGGACGGCAGCATGGCGCAGGTTACGGCCGGCGCCTGCCTCGACCTCGACCAGCACCGGCCCGAAACCCTTCGCTTTTCGGACATGGAGGAAGCCACCGGCAACCTGGTTGCCTGGGGCAGGGGAGAGGTGGAAGGCGGCGGCCCGGGCGCCGGCGAAGGCAATGCGGCCGATATGGCCTGGATTCTTTTTCAGAAACCCTTTATGGTGGCTATCCATGCAGAAGAAATGTTGGCCGGAGAGGCACTGGCATGAAGAGGTTGACGATCCGGGGCCGGGGGGAGTTCGCTATTTGCTGTTCGCTATTCGCTATTTGCTGTTCTCTATTTGCCATTTGCATCAGATTCAATGCCAGGGGGGCAAACCATAACGAAAACCTATATAACAGGAAATGAGTACTTTTTCAGAAATACAACCAGATTTCGCCGTTGCGCGCGAGAGGTTCCGAAATGCCCAAAAAGCCGACATCAACCTCCGGCAGCAGCTGGATTTCCTGGAGGCAGCCATCAATCATGAGCTGCGGCGGACCGGGCAGGCATCGCTTTCAGAACAGCACCCGCTCACCTTGCGGAAAAACGGCCTGCTGGATGATCAGCAAAATGAAGATAACGGCACCCTCAAAGAACTGCGCGATGCCCGGGAAGCGGTAGCCCGGGAGGCGGAACGGTTTCACGCCCTGGGCGGCCCGGAAGAACTCATTCAAAATCTGGACGACGCCCTGCCCGTCCTGTTGTTTCCATTGAAATTACAAACGCGGTTTGTCAAGACCAAACACGTCGCCCGCGACATTCCCCTGTCGCTGGTGGAAGATGCCGGAAAATGGCCGCTTTTAAACGGCCGCCCGCCCTTCGCCATGGAGAACCTGTTGCCGGAAAACGGCGAACCTTTCCAGTTGCCTACGCTCGAATTGCTTCAGCAACAGCTCTCCGGGCACGGCTTTGACGACAGAGAAGCGGAAAGGCTGGTCAAGAAACTGATTCGCGACGGGCGGCAGTTCATCCGGCGCCATCCGGACAAATACGAGCTATGGGTCCGGATTTATCCCGACGACATTCTGATCCAAACCCACGAAGAGGCGCTCACCCCGGGCGAGGTGCTGTCCGGGCAGGCCTTCTGGCGGGAGCTGTGGCAACCGGGCAAAAAAGAAAAAGACCTGCCGGAGGAGGAAAAACTGGCGCCCTGGAGAAGCCTTCAATCCAGCTATCGCGCTCCCCGCGCGTTGTGGATTGCCCGCCAAACCAGGCCCGGCAATTATCCCGGCGAGGACGATCCCTTTCCGGAGCAACCCGATTTCGCGCAGAGCGCAGACCCCCTGGAAAACCCGGATTTGAAAACCGACGCCTGGACGCAGGCGCCTTACTCCTGGCTGCTGCCCGACCGCTTCACCGTGCGCCTGTACGGTAAGGACATACAGGGTACGCCCGAAGACGAATCCGCCAGTACCAAAGATTTTCACGGCAGCCCGGTGCAATGGCCTCTGGCCCTGGGCTTCAACCCGGCGGAAGAGGACAGCGAAGCTTTGCAGGAAAGGGGAGACACCCTGAACCTGCCCGCCGATATACGCTGGATCACTGATTTTGAGGAGGCAGAAAAGGCGGGCATGGCTATCCGTATCGAACTGACGGAACAGGAGTGGCAGGCCGGCTTTGAGAAACTCGTCGTACTGGGCGTACGGGCTTCTTCCGACAGGATTGAATCCACACAATTAGTGGAAGAGCTTTTCACCAACCACCAATACAAGGCCGGCGGCATGAGCTTCCTGCCACAGGGCACACCTACCAACAATACGAAAAAGAAAAAAACGCCATTTCAGGGATCAGGCGAAGACTTTGCGCTCCACCTGCCGCTGGCCCTGGGGCATCCCCAGTTTGGGATGACCTTCAACCCGTTCTACAAAAAAGACGGCCAATGGCTGACCGAGGCGCTGGGCGTCGATCCGGCGGTTTTTCAGCAGGTGGCCTGGAGCGGGCATACCGATATCCGGGAGGGGCTGGCCATGAACCAGATGTTGTATCCGGCCACCTTCGGTTATTATCTCGAACAGTTTTTGTTCCCATTGCTGTCTGATATTAACGAAGAGGTGTTGTACGATTTTTTCTCTCACCATGTCAGCGCCCGCGGGTTGCTGCCGGCGCTTCGGGTGGGCAAACAGCCATACGGTTTCCTGCCTGCCTCGGCATTTTCCCGTTGGGAATATCCCCCCCGCGACCTGTCCAACAACTTCCTGCAGCGGCTGCACAAAAACGTGCTGAAGAATCTGCTCGAACATTGGAAGCGGCTTGCGCAAAAAGTCAATCAGGTAGGAACGCTGGAAAGCCCGGAAAACTTTGCGGAGAAATTTATGGACATCGTCGGCCTGCAGGCCACTTCCGGGCAACTGATGCAGCGCTATGCCCTGGGCAGCAACCTGGTGGGCATGATCCGGGCCTGGGACGCTCAGGCGGGAGGAAATACCCTTACGGCGGCTCAGCTTCAGCAACGGCTGGCCAGGGAATTGAAGGTGGCGTCTAATGACTCCACCCTGCTCCTGGTGCCGCCGGTTGCCGACCGGCTGTTCTTCCAGAAAGAAAACCGCCCGTTTCCCTTCCCGCTGATCGACGATCTGCCGCTTTCCGAAACCCGCCCCCTGCAGAACTTGTGGGATATCGGAAAGAGCTACCTCGAATGGCTGGAGGAAGCCCCCCTGCGGGACGTCATTACCCAGCGGTTCGGCTCGAACTTCGACGTCTCTCCTTTCGACCTTCCCTACATCTTCTATCAACTGACGCGGCAGTCCCTGTTGCGGTCCTGGCTGAAAACGGGAATTGATCTGCTGGAGCATAAAGGCAAAGTCAGCCCGGTAACCCACATCGACTTTGAACTGGACGACGTGAAAGTGCCGGAGGGCAACCCCGGCCAGGAAGCCCTGAACGCGGGGCTGCTTCACAGCGAACACCGGTTTTATCTGCTGCGGTATCTGCAGCAGCAGGAGCAGGCCCGGATCAGGGCTGAGGGCCTGGCCCGCGCCAACGAAGTTTTTTCCGATGCGGTGTCCATCGACGAGTACGACCGGTTCCTGGAAGACTATTTTGACCAAAAAGAAGAAGGCGAAGACAAGGCCCGGCGCGAGATGGTATTCATCAAGGCAGAGCAAGCCCTGGAAGAACTGCTGAATTCCAATGAATATGAGTTGAAACCGGACAAGTGGGAATACCTGGAAATGGACTACGAGGGCCAGCCGCTGCGCCAGTACATCCAGGAGGCGCTAAGCGGCGCTTTTCCCGACGAGGGAGACCCCCGCCTGCGGCTGCGGCGGGTGAGGAATGCCCTGCGGATGTTGAAGGGCCTGCCTACCGCCCGCCTGGAACGGCTCCTGATGGAGCACCTGGATATTTGCTCTTTTCGCCTGGACGCCTGGCTGCAGGCCCTCGTTTACGCCCGCCTGGAGGAGCAGCGTAACGCGCCGGGCGGCGAAGACGGGCTCTTCATCGGCGCCTACGGTTACCTGGAAAAAGTGGAGCGCAAACCCGGCGGCGAGGGAGTGCAGGTAGAGGAAGTTGGCCTTTTCTCCGTAATGTCTGCCGGGGAGGCTTCCCGGGCGCCGGCGGAGGCCGTGCTGCCCCTGATGGATTTCACCCTGGCCCGGGAGGCGGGATACGCGCCGGAGGAATTGCTGCGCCGGGCTTTTCTTTGTTTGAACGACGAACCGGGCGAACACTATTTTTATGACGAGTCCAAAGACG
>JAGFJD010000246.1 GCA_024102975.1 Phaeodactylibacter sp.
CGGAATCGAGGCGGATGAAGCGCTCGAACACGCCTGCTTTCTTCCCGCTTCGATCGCGGATTTCCACGGCGAGCCCAGCCATTCCAGCCGGCTCGCCTTCGTTCTGGATGGTTCCGCGCAACCTGATTTGCGCCTCCGCCGAATCGACGTAGGGGGTGGTGATGTACACGCCGGGAGAGGCGTGGTCGAACATATCGAAATGGATGGCATCCGTCAGGACGATATACACATCCCGATAGATACCGCCGTAGAAGTTGAAGTCGCCTTTGAGCGGAGGCACAGCCGGATCGTGGCTGTTGTCCAGGCGCACTTCCAGGAGGTTGTCGCCTTCCTTAAGCTCGTTGGTTATGTCAAAACAAAATGCCGTGTAGCCGCCCTTATGCTCCCCCACCCTTTCGCCGTTGACGAAGACCCGGGCATGCTGGTTGGCTGCCTCGAAGTAAATGAAAGCTTTGTTTTTTTTGGGAAAGGCATCAGCATTTAAAACCTTCCGGTACCACCCCACCCCCCGGAAATAGCCCGGCTCTTCGTCGAAGGGGTCTTCCGTATTCCAGGAATGAGGCAGGTTGATCCGTTCCCATTCTGTAGTGTCCTCCTGCGGCTTTTCCCCTTTGAAAAACTGCCAGTTGCTGTTGATGGCGATTTTATATCGGGGCAAGAAGGGAGCTTGCTCCTGGGCGGTTGCCTGTGCCAGGAGGAAAACAAATATTGCATTTAACAATAGAAGCCTCATGTAAGCAGCATTGTTTCTATTTTAGCCAGATTGTTGAAGCCGCTCGTCGAAGTCTGGAGACTTCGACGAGCACTTCGATGGTCACTCTACCCTCACAACCTCCGTCCGCTCCGAAATCCCGTTATTGTTAAAAGCCTCAATCTGAAAGTAATACGCATCGGTCCTGTCCATCCCGGTAAAATAATAATCATTTTTGCCGTACACCATGATGCTTCCATATAGCTTATCCGGAGACTTTCCAAAATAGATCACATAACCATCCGCCAGGCCGTTGGCTTTCCACTTTAGCCAGGCACTCCTGCGCTCGCCATATTTAGCGGGGTCGGCGCGCAGCACGATAAAGTTTTCAACCAGGCCGGGCTTTTGGCCGCTCCCCTTGCCAAACACCCGGAAGCCGCTAAGGGCAAACTTGCCGGTTGGCATGTGCATATTTTCAATTTTAAGGTACCTTCCTTTGGCAGGCTGGCTGAGTTCTATGTAATCGTGCGGGACGTCAGTGTGGTTATCGCTTTTGTCCACCAGGGTGTTCCAGCTTTTGCCGTCATCCGAAATAAGGATTTTGTACTGATGGTAAGTGTCCGTCTGTTTGCCCAGGAATTCCGCGTCCTGATCGGCATAATTGATTTGGATGGCGTGGATAGCGGACATTTCGCCAAGGTCCGTTTGAAACCACTCGCCCGCTTCGCCGGTTGCGGCGCTCCAGTAGGTTTTGATGTCTTCATCCACGGCAAAGTTGGGTTGGTAGCCGCCCAGGGTAGAGGATACCTGCACCGGTTTGTTGTAGTTGAGCAGCATCCAGCCGGCAAAAAGCCCTTTAACGTGATCGGCATTTTGTTGCGGCAGATAGGTAGGATAGTCGCCATAGGCTGTGTTACAGTACAGCACGCCGTCCTGGTCAAATCCGGCGGGCCAGATTCCGATCCTCCTTTCGAAATTGTTCTTTACCCCTATGGCCACGGTCGAAACGTGCCACCAGTTGCCGTAGTTGTCCTGGTAGGTCGCCCCGTGGCCTGCGCCCCGGGCGAAACCGCCGGGTTTGTAGGAAAAGGGGTTGTGCTTTTGATACCGGAACCCGTCGAGCGGATCATCGCTGACGTAAACCCCATCAGCGTAGCCGCTGAACTCCGTTCCCGGCGCGCCGTATTGCAGGTAATATTTTCCGTTGTGTTTGGTTACCCAGGCGCCTTCCATGAATGGCTGCAGGAAGGTGTTGTCGTTGTATTCCCCAAACCGCTCCCAGCCGTGGTCTTCCGGGTGCAGAGACATCAACGGCTTAACATAGCCTTCGGATTGCAGGGTTTTCGTATTGATCTCGGTGCCAAACAAGGGGAATTCGTTGCTGGAGCCCCAGTACAGGTACAGCTTGTCCTTTTCTTCATCGTACAGAAAACCGGGGTCCCAGGCGCCCACTTTCAGGGAGTCCACCGCGATCTCCCAGTCATCCTCCGTAGGATTGCCGCTTTTCCACATTGAAAAAGCAGGCCCGTGGGTAGAACCGATTACATATAACTCATCTTTCATCACAAAAGCTGCCGGAGCGCAAAGCTCGTCATAAACCTTGTTGCGTTCCCTTAAAAACCGGCGCCCTACAAAATTCCAGTGGTACATGTCCTCGCTCCACCAGTACCCCCACTGGTTGGTGGAAAACAGGAAATAGTTGTTTTTGAAATTCACAATCACCGGGTCTGCCGTGGCGCGGTGTTTGCCCTGCACGGCAAAATTGGGAATAGGCGTATACCCGTAATCGATATTTATCGGGTTACAATAGGTTTTTTGCTGTGCATGGGCAGCAGCGCAGGCAAAAACAAAGGCCAAGGAAAGTGCGCTGATTGCCAGGTTGTTATTTGAATATTTCATATGCTAAGCCCGATTTAGGCAAAAGGGAATTATTCCGTATACAGCATTTCGCTGCGTTGCGAAATGCCGTTTTCGTTAAAAGCCTCGACCTGGAAATAATAACCCGGCCCCGTATTGAGTGCCCGCAATTCGTAGGCCGCCTGCCCGTACATCAGCGCCGACAGGTTGAGTCGATCCTTGTCGATGCCCCAATAGATGACGTAGCCTGTGGCAGCGGGGTCGGCTGCCCAGGAAAGGTCGGCGTTGCGGCGGTCTGCCTGGCGGCGGACGGAGAAATTGGCCGGCCGGGCAGGCGGACTGCCTTTCCCGTTGCCAAATACCCGAAGCTCGGAAATAGCCAGGTGCTTGTTGGTGCAGTAGACGTGTTCATAGCGGATATAGCGGGCTTCTGCCGGTTCAGCCAATTCGATATAGCCATGGGGCATGTCGCGTTGATTATTGGAATAATCGGCAATCACCTCCCAGGCTTTGCCGTCCCTGGAGGCTTTCAGCACGAACTGCTGCCGCAGGGTGTCCGGGCGCCCGAAAATCTCGCTTTTGAAGTCCTGGAAGTTGATCTGCACGGCTCTGACATCCATCACTTCTTCCAGGTCGATGGTTATGTAGATGGAATCGTCGTTGGCCACCGACACCCAGTAGGAACGTATTTCTTCGTCGTTGATCTTCCCAACATCAAATTCAGTGATCTGGCCCAGCATGTAGCCGCTGTCGCTTTCATCCACGACGTTCACATCCGACTCCACCAGGGGGGAGTTGGTTGTCGCCGGCTTTTGATAGGAAAGCAGCATCCAGCCGGTGAAGCGGTTCTTGTGGTTGGCCACCTCCGTGCCGGGCAGGTAATGGGGATAATCGCCATAAGCGGTGTTGACATACATCTGGCCGTTATCTTCAAAACCGGCCGGATACATGCCGATGCGGCGCTCGAATTTGTAGTTGACGGAGATCGCCATGGTGGCAAAATGCCAGTAATTGCCCTGGTTATCCCGTACCGTGCTGCCGTGGCCCGACCCTTTCAGGAAACCGCCCGGCTTGTAGGAGATGGGGTTGTAAGGCGCATATTCAAACGGGCCCAGAGGAGATTTGCCGGTATACACGCCGTCGGCATAGACGTTCCACTGCGTGCCGGGCGCGCCGTACTCCAGGTAGTAGGTATCGCCGTGCTTCATCATCCATGGCCCTTCGATGTAAGGCTTCAGGTCCGATTTGTGATCCTGGCCAAAGCGCTCCCAGCCGTGTTTTTCCGGCTCCAGCTTAAAGAGGTCCACCTGCTCCCCGATGGGCACGTAATAATTGCCGGCATCCAGCTCGACGCCTCGGATGGGAAAGGCGTTGGAGGATTCCTCGTACAGGTACACCTTGCCGTCGTCATCCACAAACAAGTTGGGATCCTGCACGCCGCCGGGAGGGTTGATCACGGCAAAGTTGGTTTTCCAGTCGCCCAGCTCGGGGTTGTCGGTCTCGATGACCGCCCCGCGCCCGGATGGGTCGCCCAGCACGATGATCCTGCCGTCTTTCACCGCGGCAGCCGGCGCATTACTGCCGTTAAAATACCAGCTCTGTGGGCGGATGAACTTCCAGTTGCTCATATCATCCGACACCCAGTAGCCGTGCGACCGCGTGACAAAAAGGTAGTATTTCCCCTTGAAATTGACCACTGCCGGGTCGGCCCCCGAGCGGTAGGAAACGTTGTTTTGCGCCCGGTAGTGGGACATGTAGGAGTAGTCGATGTCAATGGGGTTGCAGTAGGTTTTATAATGCCTTTCGCCCAGGGCGGAGGACGGGCCGGCTGTTGTGCCTTCAACGCTCCGGCCCGGTTCCGTACAGGCGGCCAGGAGGGTCGCCAGCGCAGGAAGAAAGAGAAGGATAGGCCTGTAAAGTGTCATGCTTTTGGAGACTTGATGAGCCGTCGACACATTTAAGGTGCCGGGCCGTATTCATTTGAGTGTGTTACAAAAAAGCGGGGTTACGGAAAGTCGTCAGACGACTCAAAGTCGCAAAGTCGCACGAAAGTCGTCAGACGACTGATAAAACCCGCGAATATGTCACGCACTCTATTCATTTAAGTGTGAACCGGGT
>JAGFJD010000417.1 GCA_024102975.1 Phaeodactylibacter sp.
TTTTGGAACCTCACGGCGGTTATTTTTTGGTCCGTAGCTAGGCTATGCACCAAAAAATGAACCTTGTGAGAACCCCAAATCTGGCATTTTCGCTTCCAAAGCACCACCTCCAAACATGCTCTAAGGGTTGAATAATTCGTCAATATCCCGCTGCAGTTGTTTCACCTCCTCGTCCTGCGGAGGACGGCCCTGCGGCAGGACGGGCGGCTCCTCACGGGGTGGCGGAGCGTCGGAAGGCCGTCCCCCCAGTTCCAGAACCTTCAGCGCCGTTTGCAGCAGCCCGGCGTCCTGGGTTTGCAGGATTCGCTGGATGAGTTGGAGTTTTAAGGTTTTGAGGTCCATAGTTGTTCGCTGTTCGCTGTTCGCTGTTCGCTATTGGCTGTTCGCTGTTCGCTGTTCGCTGTTGGCTATTGGCTGTTCGCTATTGGCTGTTTGGGGTTCGTTGAGCGAAGTCGAAACGAACCAACAACCGCCCTGCCCGCTCCGGCCCTGACAATACCCCATAAGTTCCCCGGAAATTCCTTTCCCATTGCTACGGCGCCAGCCGCTCCAGTTCCCATCCTCCGTCGCCCTGCCGGGTGTACAGAAACCGGTCGTGCAGCCGGTTGGGGCGCCCCTGCCAGAACTCGAAGCTGGCGGGCGCCACCCGGTAGCCGCCCCAGAAGGAAGGCAGCGGCACCTCCTGGTTGTGGAATTTTCGCTTCATCTCTTCGAATTTGGCCAGCAGCAACTGCCGGGAGCCCACGGCGGAGCTTTGGCTGGACACCCAGGCGCCGATCTGGCTGCCGCGGGGGCGGCTCATGAAATACTTCAGCGACTCGGCGGTGGAAATCCGCTCCGTGCAGCCGGTGATGTGCACCTGCCGCTCCAGCTCCACCCAGTAAAACAAAAGGGACACTTTTGGGTTGCCGGCGATCTCGCGGGCCTTTCGGCTCTCGTAGTTGGTAAAAAAGACCAGCCCGTCCTGGTCGAAGTACTTCAGCAGCACAGTGCGCTGGGAGGGCTGCCCGTCCGGCGCGACGGTAGCCAGGCTCATGGCGTTGGGCGTGGCCGCCTCGCTGTTCAGCGCCTGCTGAAACCAGTGTTCGAACTGGCGGAAAGGGTCGTCGTTGAGCATTTGGCGCGACAGGCCGTCGCGGGTGTATTCTTCGCGTATGGAGGCGATGTCCATATCAGAGTGTTAGTTGGTTCAGGGCCAAACCTACTACAATTGCAGGGGATAGGCAAAAAAATCTGAATATGCAGTGGGGGGAGCGTTTGTTGTTTGTTGTTTGTTCAGGGAAACCGCCGCACAACCGACAACCGACAACCGACAACGCCTCAAAGCACCATTTTGAACATATGGATCAACTCCCGCTCGAAATTGGTGTATTTGTCATCGGCTTCGAAAAGTTGGCGCACATCATCCAGCAACCGCTGCCGGCTGGCTTCGTCGGCCATGTACTTGTCGTGGTAGGCCCGCAGGGTGTCGATACACCTGATGTCGGAGCATTCGTCAAAGACGGCCTTCATCTTGTGGAAAGTTTTTTCGTCCACCCGCTGCCGGATGAGTTCCAGGTCTTCCTGCTCTACATCGGCGTTGACGGAAGCGGCGTAAAGCATGGCAAAGGTGGAGAATTCGTCGTAGGTCCAGTCGGTTTGCATGGCTTGTCTTGTTTTCGCGCCGGGAATTTACGACAAATCAGGGAGGAATGCCAACACGGGCAGTCCGGGTTTTCCGGTAAGTTGTTGGTTGTTGTTTGTTGGTTGTTGTTGTCTGTTCACGGGATGCCCCCGGGCCGGGCAACAAATGACTTGCCTTCCTGCATTTTCTCAACGTTCGCGTTGCATAATATGGTTACCTGGTTATGGCTGGCAGGCCGCCGCCTGCCCTTGTCCCGGGTTGTTGTTCCCATGCTGGCCGTTTGTTCCTGTCTTTATTAAAAATGCTTCATCCTTGAAAAAAATCATCCCGCAGGAAAAATGAGGCGCTTATGTTTGTCTAATTATACTGGCGAACGCGTGGTTTTGTCAGGAACAAAACCAGCGATGCCAGTATATACTGACCCTGCGGGTTTTGTAGTCGACAAAACCTGCCGTGCGTCAGTATAAAATGACGATCCCTAAGCATGTCCTGCTAACATGGTTCTTTTATTTGCCACAAAAACTAAGGAACATTTAAAAAATAAGTTCGACGTCAATGCCTTGTGGCGAAGGCCGTTGCCCCTATGAAACTGCCGGCCTTCGCCACAAGGCATTGACTCAAAATGTCGAATTTATTTTTTAATCACTACTAAGGAAAAAACGATGAAAAAACACCTGTTCTTCCTCCTGCCGTTATTCTGCGGTGCCGCAGCTTCTGCCCAGGAGTTCCCCGTAATGGGAATGGTGGTGGACGCCAAAGGCGAAGCGCCGCTTGCCGGCGCCCACATCAGCCTCACCAGCCGGGCGGACGGTGCCCTGGCCCAGTCGGCAGTAGCCGACGAGGCGGGCCGCTTCCGGCTTATGGCCAGGCCGGGAAGTTATGAGCTGAAGATCACCTTTCTGGGATACCAATCCCGCGCAGAGGAAATAACCGTGGAGGACAGCCCGGTGCGGGCCGGCCGTTTTGCCCTGGAAGAAGAGGCGCTCAACCTCCAGGAAGCCGTGGTCAAGGAAAAGCTGCCCCCGGCAACGGTCAGGGGCGACACCACCCAGTTCAACGCCGGCGCCTACAAGGTCAACCCCGACGCCAGCGCCGAGAACCTGGTCGGCAAGCTGCCGGGCGTGTCCGTCCAGGGCGGGCAGGTGCAGGCCCAGGGCGAGAACGTCCAGGAGGTGCTGGTCGACGGCAAGCCCTTCTTCGGCAACGACCCCATGGCCGCCCTGCGCAACCTGCCCGCCGAGGTGATCGACAAGATCCAGGTGTTCGACCGGCAGAGCGACCAGGCGCAGTTTACCGGCGTCGACGACGGCCAAACCACCAAAGCCATCAACATCATCACCAAGCCGGGCATGCGGGCCGGGCAATTTGGCAAGGTGTACGGCGGCTACGGCCCCGACGGACAGTACCAGGCCGGCGGCAACGTCAATGTTTTTAAGAAAGACACCCGCCTGTCCTTCATCGGGCAGGCCAACAACATCAACCAGCAGAACTTCTCCAGCGAAGACCTGCTGGGCGTCGTGGGCGGCAGCCAGAGCGGGCGCGGCGGCCCCGGCGGACGGGGCGGCGGCCGCTGGCGGCGGGGTGGCGGCGGCGACATCAGCGACTTCCTGGTCGGCGAGCAGAACGGCATCTCCGCCACCCAGGCCTTCGGCCTCAACTACACGGACAAGTGGGGAGAAAAGGCGGACGTCTCCGGCAGCTACTTCTTCAACCGCAGCGACAACGACGCCCTGACGGCCGCCTACCGCGATTACATCACCAACGCCGACTTTCAACAGGTATACGACGAGGAAAGCCGCACCGCCAACCTGAACACCAACCACCGTTTCAACCTGCGCATCGACTATAAGATAGACTCCAGCAATTCTATCCTGATCGTGCCGCGCCTCGGCCTGCAGTACAACGACGGTTCGGAAAACACCGCCGGGCTGACCCTGTTCGGCGATGAGCCGGCCAGCAAAGCCCTCTACCGACTGGCGCCCAACCTCAACGGGCTGGACTTTTCCAACATGCTGCTCTTCCGCCACCGATTCGCCAAACGGGGGCGCACCTTCTCTCTCAACCTGAACACGAACTACAACAACAAAACCGGCCAGCGGCGCCTGTACTCAGAAAACACCTTCTTTGAAGATATTGCCCTGTCCGATACGCTGGACCAGTACTCGGACCTGTTCACCAACGGCTGGGAGATCGAAAGCCAGGCCTCCTATACGGAGCCACTGGGCAAGGAGGGGATGATGCAGTTCGATTACGAAGCCTCCTATCAGAAGGGCGAATCGGAGCAGGAAACTTTCGACTTTGAAGAAAGCAGCCAGGCCTACCGCCTGTTCAACCCGGCCCTGTCCAACACCTTCAGCAGCAACTACCTGGCGCAGCGGGCCGGCATAGGCTACCGGATGCGGGGCGAAAAGGCCATGCTCTTTGCCCGCGTCCATTACCAGTGGGCGCAGCTGGAGGGGGAGCAGGCCTTCCCGGTGGCGGACCAGCTCAGCCGCAACTTTTACAACCTGGTGCCGGGCGCCTTCTTCCGCTACGAATTTTCTAAGCAGAACAACCTGCGGGTGGGCTACCGGGCCAGCACCAGCCCGCCCTCCGTCAGCCAGCTGCAGGAAGCCGTCGACAACAGCAACCCCCTGCGGTTGAAAACGGGCAACCCCGACCTGCAGCAGGACTACTCCCACCGCCTGTTCGCCCGCTATTCCAGCACCAATACGGAAAAGTCGACAGTCTTCTACGCCATGCTGTCCGGCCAGTATTCAGACAACTACATTGGCAACAATACCTTTACCGCTACCCGGGATACCCTCATCGCCGAAGGGATCACCCTGCAGCAGGGCGCGCAGCTCGTCCGCCCCGTCAACCTGGCCGGCTACCGCAACCTGCGCGGCTTCCTGACCTACGGCCTGCCCGTGAAGCTGCTGAAGTCCAACCTCAACATCAACCTCTCGGCCGACTACAGCCGGCAGCCGGGCCAGGTGAACGGCGCGCTCAACTACGCCGACAACATCTCTTACGGCCTGGGGCTGGTGCTGAGCAGCAACATCAGCGAAAGAGTAGACTTCACCATCTCCTCCCAGTCCAGCTTCAGCACGGTGGACAACAGCCTGTCCACCCGCCTCAACACCCAATACTTCAGCCAGCGTTCAGGCCTGCTGCTCAACCTGATCATCGCCAACGGCTTTGTCTTCCGCACGACCCTCGACCACCAGCTCTACAGCGGCCTGTCCGAGGGCTTCGACCAGAACTACTGGCTCTGGAACATGGCCGTGGCCAAAAAGGTATTCAAAAACCAGCGCGGCGAGCTTCAACTGTCGGTATTCGACCTGCTAAAGCAGAATGCCAGCATCCGGCGCAACGTCACCGAAGCTTACATCGAGGACGTACAGACCGAGGTGCTGCAGCAGTATGTGATGCTGACGTTTACGTACCAAATCCGGAATTTCGGCAATGCGCCGGAGCGGAAGGAGGAGGAGAGAAGGGGGTGGGATTGGAGGCATTAGGGGAGGAGGCCACACTACTAGGAGCCTGTCGGAGAAGCCCTTGATGGGCTGCGAACGGCAAATATTGTTCTGCACTTCGTTGCTCGTCAGTTGCGTAGCTTCGGCTATGCTCCTTCCTCGCGCCTCGTTCAGAACAATATTTG
>JAGFJD010000335.1 GCA_024102975.1 Phaeodactylibacter sp.
TTGAACGGTGGAATGGCCCCTCGGTTCCTGCCGGAAGGTATAGGCCTGGCTGAGCAGCTCCTCCCGGCCGCTGACGAAGTGCCAGTCGAGGGCGAAGACGGCCTGCAGGCTGTTGACCACCGGCCCCTGCAGGTAGAGGTGCATATCGTGCCATACGCCCAGGCGGTCGCCGCGCAGGTATTTGTCGGCTATGTTGATGCCTCCGGTGAACCCCTCCTCCCCGTCGACGACGATGATCTTACGGTGGTTGCGGTAGTTCAGGGTAGTGGTCAGCCAGCCGAAGCGCAGCGGCATGAAAGGGTAGGCCATCACGCCGATATCCTCCAGGCGGCGCAGGAAACGGCGGCTGAGCCTGCGGCTGCCCACCCCGTCGCAGATCATCCTGACCTCCACGCCTTCCTTTATTTTCCTTTCGAAAATGTCCATGAAGCGATCGGCAAGCTGCCCCTCTTCGAAAATGTAAAACTGAAAGTGAATGAACTGCCGGGCACGCTCCAGGGCCCCGAACATGGCTTCGAAGGCAACCGGGCCGTCCCGCAGCAACCGCACCTTATTGCCGGCCTGGGGCAGAAAGCTGGAGTTCCGGATGATAAGCTTGGAGAGGCGGCGGTGCCGTTTCACCTCCGGAGGATAGGTGGTGGTCTCCTGCTCGAACTCCCGGTAGAAACGCGCCACCCGCTCCTGGTACTCGGCCATCTCCCGGGTCTTCCGGCGCCGGTAGAACTTGTATCGCCGCCGGTTGACGCCAAACATCAGGTACAGCAGGATGCCGCCGACGGGGATCAGCAGGATGACCAGCACCCAGCCGATGGTGCGCGTCGGCCGTATCCCCGTCAGCAGCAGCAGGAACACCAGGACCAGGACAATGGCTAGATAGAGGATGGTGTAAAACATGGCTTTATTGTTGACATCAGCAGGGGGGGAAATTAATTAATTTTTCGTGCATTTGTGAGGGCACTCCGTCTCCGCCGGTCCGTAGTCCGGCTACGACGGACGGCCTTCGTCCGCGTCCGTCGCCAAAGGCTATGGCCGCCGGAGACCGAAGCGGACTACGGTCCGTCGAAGGCGGAGGCCGGAAAGTCCCTGGATAGAGTGTTGGAATGAAGGAGTAATGTGTGAACTTTTACCACACTACTGGACAAATGTCCAAAAAATGCCCGGTAGCATGAACTTTTATCTGGTTGGCCAGACGGACCATTATTCCAGCATTATTACCCGGCAGAGGGACGAAGGCGAGCCAACCCACAGGACTTTTCGGAGCAGCCTCGCCAATGTACGCATACACGATCCCCAACTTTAAGCAAATTTTAATATTTCCAATAGAATAATTCGACTGGAATAGTAGTTAACAAAGTGACGCTGCCCTGGTTTTAACGTCTGATTGCTATTCAAATTTAAAAATCCCTTATCAAAACCACGTTAATCATGAAAACACTCGCTATTTACCGTTTGCCGGTTTTGTTGTTCGCCGCCTTCTTTCTCACCTTTTCCAGCTGCAAAAAAGACGACCCGGCCAAGGCCAACCCGGACGAGATTCCCTTTCCGGAATGTGAGGACGTGACCATCGACGATGGCATCATCCTGCGTTTTGAATACACCAATTACCAGGGCGAGCAGCCTTCCGTGACCATCATCCCGGACAAAACCGACAAGCGGGTCAAGTACGACACCGCCCGCTACACGCCGGTGCGGGAAGGCAACAAGATCGTCATCACCATCCCCAATATCCAGCTCAGCAACCGGGACCACAACTACATCGCCAAGTGCGTGACCATCGAAGAATTTGACGCCAACCGCCCGAGCAGCGACCGCTGGTTCGAACAGACGGAGTTCAAGAACCAGCGGGAGTTCTCCGAGACCAAGATCGCCACCATGCTCTGCCTGGACGTGAGCAGCTCGCTGGGCGCCGACCGCGAACAGGTCAAACAATACGCCATCGATTTCTCCAGCCAGATATTCGAGACAACCAGCAACGAAAGTTATGTTGGCCTGGTCCTGTTTGCCGATACGGTGATTGCCTATCCCTTCACCAATGACATCACCGACATCGAGGACGCCATCGCCAGCTTCCCCTACCCCGACCTGGACGCCCAGACCTTCACCCGCCTCAGCGACGGCATCATCGCCGGGTTGAATGCCCTGGAAGAAGCGGACCTCGACGTGGCCAACAAGGTGCTCGTCGCCTTCACCGACGGCAACGATAACGGATCCAACAACCCGACGACCAACCAGCAGATCATCAAAGAATCTTCATTTCCCCGGTATATGATCGGCCTGAAGGGCAAAGGCCTGGAATACAACACCAATTACCTGAAAGGCCTGGCCAGCAACGAGACTTTCTTCGTGGAGGCCAACAACGCCTTCGAACTGCAGCAGCGGTTCAACGACATCAACGAGTTGATCGCCAATATCTATACCATCATCTACAACCGCTCCACGCAATCCTTTACCCCGGGCGTGGACGAACCCATCAAGCTGCGGGCTATCTTCTTCGCCAAACCTTATAAGATTCAGTGAGCCGGTCCCCCAAAGCTGCCGCCGCCCGGATTATCCTCCGCCGGGCAGCGGCAGCTTTTAGGGCAGTGGCTCAAACCCGCTTCCCTGCCCGGCGGGCCCGAAGCATGCTCCGGGCAGAAGCCCCGATGGATTTAACCCGTTACCCTTTTTTGCCGGTCCCACCGACAAAAACTGCGCCGAATGCCGAACTTCTCCGGAAAAAGCACGTATAACCGAGAAGTTTTCGCGAAAATCTCAAAACCGGCGCCATGAGAAACATAGTATTCCTGTTTTCCCTCTCCGCTCTTGTTTCCATTCACCAGCTAAACGCCCAGGGCTGCCTGTCCGAAGGAATTACCTTTAATGCACAGGAAGAAGTCGACAACTTCCAGGCCAATTACCCGGGCTGCACCCGGATTCTGGGGGATGTTTATATCACCGGCGCCGGCATTTCCAACCTGGATAGCCTGTATCCGCTCACCTTCATCGAGGATGACCTGACTATATGGGACTGCGCCAACCTGACGACGCTGAAGGGGCTGGACAACGTCACCTCCGTCGGAGGCAGCATCCAGGCAGGCTTCAACAGCCAACTGGACTCCCTGGACGGGCTGAAGGCCCTCACCACTGTCGGCAAAGACCTGGAGATCGTCAACAACAGCGCACTGTCCTCCCTGAAGGGACTGGAAAACCTCACCAACATCTACGAAGACCTCATCCTGGAAAACAACGACGCGCTGGTTGCCCTGGAAGGGCTGGATAACCTGGCCTCCATCGGGGGCCGGCTCGACCTTTTCGACAACGACGCCCTGGCCTCCATCCGCGCCCTGGGCAACCTCCGCTCCGTCGGCACAGATGTGTATATCGACACCAACCCTGCGCTGGCCTCCCTGGGAGGGCTGGACAGCCTGAACGAAGTCCGGGGCGACCTGCACGTAGAAAAAACCGACGCCCTGCCTTCTCTCCGCGGGCTGGGCAACATCACGGCGGTGGGCGGCCGCCTGCGCATCGAGGATAACCCCCTGTTGACTTCCCTGGCAGAGCTGTCGCGGCTCACTTCGGTGTTAGGCGACCTCGAGTGCCAGGGCAACAATGCGCTGGCTTCCATGAACGGCCTGAATAACCTTACTTCTGTAGGGGGCAACCTCGAAATCAGCAACAACCGCGCCCTTGTTTCCCTGAACGGGCTGAATGCCTTGTCCGCAGTAGGACAGAGCTTCACGCTAAATGACAACGACGCCCTGCAGTCGCTGAACGGACTGAGCAGCCTCGCCCACATCGGCGAAAACCTGGTCATCGAAGATAATATATTTATGTTTTCCCTCAGCGGGCCGGCCATGCTGGCCTCCATCGAAGGGGATTTTTCCCTGGAAGGCAACGACGCCCTGCCCTCTCTGGCCGGGCTGGAGGCACTGACGGCCGTCAACGGAAATATTTACATCGGAAATAACCCGAACCTCGGTTCTTTGGAGGGCCTGGAAAACCTGGCCACCATAGGCGGCAGCCTTACCATCGAGCGCAACCATTTCCTGGAGGTTGTGGACGGGCTGGAAAGCCTGAGTGCTGTCGGAGGCACCTTTACGATCGAAAGCAACGACCGGCTGGTTTCCCTGCTGGGGTTGGAAAAACTGCGATCCGTCGGCAGCGGGTTTTTCGTCCGGCGAAATGACCAGCTGTCGGCGCTGGTTGGCCTGGACAGCCTTAACGCTGTGGGAGGCAGCCTGTTCATCGAATTCAACCCGGCCCTGATCTTCCTGCAGGGGCTGGACGGCCTCGCCTCTATCGGAGGCGAACTCCGGATTACGAACAACGACGCCCTGCCGTCTTTATCCGGACTGGACAATATCGACCACACGACCATTTCCTTCCTCACCATCCGCAATTCCGGCAACCTGTCCGGCTGTGCGGTGCAAAGCATCTGCAATTACTTGTCCGGCGGAGGCCAGGCAGAGATCAATTCCAATGCCGGCGGCTGCAACAGCGTAAATGAAGCCATAACGGCCTGCATTTTACAGCCGGCAGAAGAAGCCTGGAACAGCCAGGGTGCCATTCGCATCCTGCCCAACCCTACCCGAGGCCTTGCCCGGATTGAAGGTGCCGGACAGGAACCGCTGCAGATACGGATAACAGACAGCCGGGGCAGCCTCGTCCGCAGTCAACAGCTACAGGCCGACAGGCAGCTCGACCTCTCCGCCCTGTCACCGGGGTTGTACTTCCTGCAGTTAGCTTCCGGGGAGCAGGTGTGGGTAGAAAGGGTGGTGAAGCAGTGAAAACAGGCCAGTTGCTCCAGAACTTTACCGGGAATTGATTCCCCCAATACGACGGTGCAGGCGCTTCGGGCTGAAATTGCCAGTTCCCCGCCTTCCGACTTCCGACTTCCGACTTCCGACTTCAACACCAGGCTGTCCAGAGCCCGGAACCTTCCTGTACTCCGGTTGTTATACTGACGCACGGCAGGTTTTGTCGACTACAAAACCCGCCGGGTCAGTATATACTGGCATCGCTGGTTTTGTTCCTGACAAAACCACGCGTTCGCCAGTATAGTTCTATATCCAATAATGTCAAAACACCCGGATGCCATGGCTTTTCTCCCCCTGCGCCTTTCGTACGCAATGCTCCTCCTGTTATCCGCCTGCGCGGTTGCCGGCGCGCAGCGCCCTTCCATCGAAGACTTCACCCTGTCGGGCGACACCTACCGCACCGAAGACGACTGTTTCCGGCTGACGGAGGAGGAGGACTACTCCTCCGGTTCCATCTGGTACCGCCGCCCCATCAGCCTGAGCGCGCCCTTTTCCATTGAGCTGAGCATCCTGGCCGGCTGCAAGGACGGCGACGGCGCCGACGGCATGGTCTTCGTCTTCACTACCCAGGCCAACCGCGTCGGCTACCGGGGCGAAGGGATCGGCTTCGGCGGCCTGCAGCCCTCCATCGGCATCGAGGTCGACACCTGGCTCAACTACCACCTCAACGACCCCCGGGAAGACCACGTCGCCATCATGGCCAACGGGCAGGTAGGGCATTACAACGACCTGGCCGGCCCGGTAGCCATCCCCAACATCGAGGATTGTCGCCGCCACCAACTGGCCATCCGCTGGGATCCCGGCACCCAACGCCTCTCGGTAGAGATCGACAAACAGGAAGTGATCGCCGCCAGGGCGGACCTGATCAACGCCATCTTCCAGGGCAACGACGTAGTGTACTGGGGCGTGACCGCCGCTACCGGACGCTACAACAATTTCCACGAGGTATGCTTCGACCGGCTGTCGATGGCGCCGCCGATGGAAGGGAAATGGTGGTTGCCGGTGGAAATGCCGGAGGAGTTGTGGGTTGAGGAAGAAGGTTGGAGAGGGGATAATGGGGGTAAATCAGGGAGATATTGGTAGAAATACGTGGAGATATATGGAAATGGATGGAAATAGTCAGAAACACATGGAGATACGTGGAAATGGGTAGAAATACACGGAAACGAAATGGGGCCATGCGGAAGAGGGGACACCCAGCGTGGCTACCGGATATTGAAAAAATAAGGCGGCTTCATTGTGCCTGACGGTGAAAAGGGTTAATTGAGGATCAGGTATAAAAAAATCTCAAAAACAAAGATAGATGGCTCTTTTTGAATGGGATGAGAAGAAGAATGGCTACCATTCTAACCTTGGACAGCCCGGTGGGGCATCGCACATCTCCGACCCTTCGGGTACGGGGCAGGCTGCACACAACCCAGGACCGCCGCTGGACGCGTTTACCCGTACACAGCCCCGGCCACCTCTGTCCAGCGTTAGACGGGTACCCAATACAGTTTGCTGAACACTCCCGCGCTAAATACATTCACAATATCCCCACCTCTGCGAACCCACCATCCACCGGCAGGTTCAGCCCCGTCAGGTAGGAGGCCGCCGGCATGGCCAGGAAGGCGATCACCCGGGCGACCTCTTCCGGCTCCCCTACCCTGCCCAGAGGAGTAGCCCGGTTGATCTGCTGTACTTTCTCCGGGTCGTTCAGCACCCGCTCCACGCGGGCGGTATTGATGAACCAGGGATTGACGGAATTGACGCGGATGCCGTCCGGGCCCCATTCGACGGCCAGGTACTTCGTCATGCGGTTCATAGCGGCTTTGGACATGGCATAGATGCCCGTCGTCCACATCACCCCGGTCATGGAGGCGATGGAAGCGACGTTGACGATCGATCCGCCGCCGTCTTTCTTCAGGAGGGGATGGAGGCGGCGGGACAAGTCGAAGGCGGCGCCCGCATTAATGTCCATCACATGCCGCAGGTCTTCGAAGGTGGCCTCCAGAGTAGGCTTGCGCACGTTGGTGCCTACGTTGTTGACCAGGATGTCCAGGCGGCCCCAGAGGGATGCGGCTTGCTCCACAATAGCCATGCGCCCTTCTTCTTCACCTATATCCGCTACCATGCCATGGGCTTTCCAGCCATTTGCCCTGAATTCCTTTTCCGCTTCCCGGACAAGTTCTCCGGAGCGGGCCAGGAAGAGCACTTCGGCGCCATGTCGCAGCAATTCTTCGGTGGCGGCTTTGCCGATGCCCTTGCTGGCGCCGGCTACGATCGCGGTTTTGCCCTGGAGGGTCCAGTGGTTCATGGATGGGTGTGTTTTCGGTGAGCAAATGGTACAGTTCAGTACTTTAGAACGTGCCGGGGGAGTTAAATGTTGAGGAGGTGGGGCGGTTGGCGGCCCGCTGTTGGCTATCCGCTGTTCGCTGTTCGCATGGGGCGGGGCAGCCAAATCCTGTTCATCCTGTTAATCCTGTCTACCTGAACCGGGTAGCCAGCTGTTCGCTGTTCGCGGTTCGCGGTTCGAATGGGGTTTAGGTTTTAGGTTTTAGGTTTTGGGTTTTGGGGTTTGGGGTTTGGGGTTTAGGTTTTGGGGTTTAGGTTTTAGGTTTTGGGGTTTAGGTTTTAGGTTTTAGGTTTTAGGTTTTGGGGCCTGGGGCCTGGGGCCTGGGGGTTTGGGCCAGCCAAATCCTGTCCATCCTGTTAATCCTGTCTACCTAAACCGGGTAGCCAGCTGTTGGCGGTTCGCTGTTCGCGGTTCGAATGGGTTTTAGGTTTTAGGTTTTAGGTTTTAGGTTTTGGGGCCTGGGGGTTTGGGCCAGCCAAATCCTGTCCATCCTGTTCATCCTGTCTACCTAAACCGGGTAGCCAGCTGTTGGCGGTTCGCTGTTCGCGGTTCGAATGGGGTTTAGGTTTTAGGTTTTAGGTTTTAGGTTTTAGGGTTTGGGGCCTGGGGGTTTGGGCCAGCCAAATCCTGTCCATCCTGTTCATCCTGTCTACCTGAACCGGGTAGCCAACTGTCTGCGGTTCGCTGTCCGCGGTTCGCATGGGCCTGAGCCGCCAAATCCTGTCCATCCTGTTTATGTCTTGTCAATCCCGTCCAAAAAAAAGCGCCCCGCCGAAGCGGGGCGCGAAAAAGGTGCTATTATCCCAAAAAAACTCGATTATCAAATGACGTCAAAAAAGGCGTTTATATGCTAAGAAGTTATTCGCAGCCCAGATGGGCACGGGACAGGGGGTCATTATTCGGAAAACAGTTCCCTGACAACACGGCCTGCGGCACGTAGCGCTCCAGGTTGGGGTCGTACAGGCCGTGGGCGAGGAATTGCACCAGGTCATCCACCTCTTCGTCCGTCAGGTTGAGGGGGTGAAAGAAAGGCGAGATATTTTCCTCCGGCACGTTGGGGTTGTCCGGTATCCCTTTATTGAAGTACTGCACGACGGCCCGCAGGCTGTGGTGGCTGGCGCCGTGGAAGTAGAAGGGCGAATCCTTCATATTATATATTCCCGGCACTTTGAATTTGAACATATCCTCCTGCCGGCCGGTGAAGCCACCGCGGCCGAAGTTGCGGATGTCGTCCGGCCCGGTATTGAACCCGCCGGTTTCATAGAGGTCGCGGACGCCGATGGCATGAAATTCCACGGAGTTGAGCGCGCCTCCTTTGTGGCAGCGGAAGCAGCCGGCCTTGGAGAAGAACAGCATGGCACCGCGCTTTTCCTGCTCGCTAAGCATATTCTTTTCGCCTTTCAGCCAGCGCTGGAAAGGCGCTTCGTTGGGCAGCAGGGTGCGCAGGTAGGCCGAGAGGGCGAAACTGGCGGTCAGGCGGTTGTAGCGCTCCGCTTCCGGAAAATCGGGGAAAGCGGCGTCGAAGAGAGGCAGGTAGCCCAGGGTGTCCAGCCATCCGCGGGTAATGCGCATGCGATGGATTTTCGTCCCTTCGATATTCTGAGCCTCCAGCCCGTCCAGGCCCAAGTGGTTGACTTCGGTATCTTCTTTCCACAGCTCTTCCGTACCTTCGTTGGCAAACCGGGCGCCAAACTTGCCGCTCCAGGTGGTGTTGGTCACGAAGGCCACGCTGAGCAGGCTCAGCGGCCGGGCGCCCTGCACGTCGAGCTCGTCTTCTTCGTAATTGTTCATCATGCCCCGGGATTCGCCGTTCGAACCATAGCCCACGCCGCCGTCGGCAATGCCCTGAACGCGGCCCGGCATAAAGCCGGCGGTGGGCAGGTGGCAGGTGGCGCAGGAATAGGTGCCTTTCCCTTCTTCATAAACGGCATCCTCTGCCAGGCCGGTCTCGAAAAACAGCAGTTTGCCCAGTTCTACCTTTTCGGGTGTCAGCGGGTTGCCGATACCCTGCGGGATAGCCGGCAGGTTTCCGCTTTCGGGCAGGATAAAATGGTGGATATCGCCATCCGGCGATAATTGTTGCAGCCTGTTTTCCAAATGAATGTCCAGGGGGTCGGGGAGTTCATCACTGGAACAGGAGACAGCCATAAGAGCTGTACACATCAGTAGTAACAAGTGCTTCATCGTCTGTGAAATTGAGGAGGATACCAGTGGGACCGGCTTCTTTCAGCCTGTATCCGTTCTTTTCCCCGGTATGCCGTTGCTAATGCCGTTTGTTTTTAGTCGGTGGCATGTTGCTTATGCCTTTTCCCCGTGTTTATCCTGTTTACGGAAACGGGCAAAGAGGGTTGCGAATAGATGAAAAAAAATTTAATCTTTTGTGGGCGGCAAAAAGCGTGCCGGGAAGGGTTTGGGTTGTTGTCTGTTGTTTGTTGGGAGCAACCATCAACAGACAGCAAACAACAAACACCTCCCTCACAACTGAATGCGGATGCCCGGCCCAAAGAGCAGAAACCATTTGGACTCTGACAGGAAGTACCCGCCGCCGGCATAGAGGGGGAAGGACAGGCGGCTGCGTTCCTTGGTGGGGATGGGATACAGGCTGGCCAGCCCGACGATGCCCACGTCGCGCTTGTCGTTGCTGTCGCTGAAGTTGAAGGCGTCGAAGGCCAGGAAGCCGAAGCCGAACCGGTACGGCTTGGCCCTGGCGATCTGGTTGTCGCGGAAAAAGCTGAACTGGGCGATCATGGCCATGCTGATGCCGCCGAGGTTGCCGAAGCCCGGTTCGCGCAGCCTTTTGACCAGCAATCCGGCGGGGAAGGAAACGTCGATGTCGAAGGCCGACTTTTGGAAAAGCACGAATTCGACGGTTTTAGACAAGGCTGCTTTGCCGTACTTTTCCCCCTTGTGGCGCACCGTCAGGCGAATGGTGGACCAGGTGTCGAGCTCGAAGGTTTTCTGCCGCAGGTATTCATTAACCCGGAGTTCGGTTTGCCGGCAGCCTTCTTCAGAGTAAGCGGCGAACCGGGGAGATTCTGCCCCCGGGCAGATCAGGAGGTTGCGGATTTCCTTCTGGTCCAGCAGCGCCTTGCCCTTTTCCAGCACCTGGATGTCGATTTCCAGCTCCTGTGGCCCGTGGAGGCGGCCCTGGTCTATTTTGCTGCGGTCGAAACGGAACGTGATGTCGCCCAACCCGCCGGCGACAAAAATCAACAGGGGGGCGTCTCTCAGCAGCACGGAGTCTCCGGCATAGTGCAGGCTGATGAAATCAAAAGGGCGTACCCGTTCGTACTCCTTCACCCGCAGGACCGGCTCAGCCTGTTCGGCGCCGTTGTAGATGCGTATTTTTTTCTGAGGGATGCCCGGAGGAACTCTGGCGCTGAAGGTTGCTTCCGTGTCATTGCTGGCGAGGGTATCCTTTTTTACCTCCGCCAGCCCATCGAAGCGGAGTTCTGCCCGGTGCAGGCTCAGGCCCTCCACCCGGATGTCCACCTGTTCGCCGGGAAACACGTCCGGAGAGGCCTGCCAGTCCTGGCCCTCCCGGCGCAGGCTAACCTTCTGCACTTCTGTTTTGGGAATGATTTCCAGGTTGGTGATGAATACCGCCTTATCTCCGTCTTTGATATACAGGTTGCCCTCGGAGCGGCGGTGATAGCCGTAGAGGCGGAGCCAGCACAGTACCCGGCCATTGCCCAGCACGCTACGGGTAAAGATTTCCGCGATCAGGGCGCCGCCCGGTTCTTCCTGCGCTTCCAGGCGGTAGGTCTTGCGCATTTCCAGCTGGGGGTGGTATTTCAATTCGATCTCAATTTCCTGCCGGGGGGCGCTCTGGTTGTAGCTGGCCTCCCGCCGGTCCATGCTGAGAAAGGCGAGCTTGGCCGGCCTGACCGTGAAGGTTTTGGCAACCGGCGGCAACCGGTACACGGGCTTGCCTTCACCGTCCAGGAAGGGTTTTCTCAACGACAAAGAAAAGGACAGCTCCTGGCGGCCGACTTCGTTTGGAAGGAGATGCAACCGGAGGCGGCCGTCTTCCCGGCTTAGCTTATAATTGATGGGCTGGCTGACAGACCAGGTTTCCGGCACTTTGATGTTTTGAAAATTATTGGATTCCAACGGGATGGTTTTCTCTTCGCCAATGAACAGTTCCTCCTGTCCGTCCGGCAAAAACGCGGTTGTTTTCGTTACGGGAAAAAGCCGCAATTCGTACAGGAAGGGCCTGTTCTGATAGCGAAGGCGGGCCTGTATGGACAAGGTGAGGAAGTCGGTCGCCGTGATGTCGCGCAGGCGCAGCTTGGCGCGGTAGTAGGTGCCGTTCGCCATCCGGAAGGTGTCCAGGGGTTCGTAGCCGTCTCCCGGCTGCAGGGCCACCCCTTCCAATGCCCAGTATTTGGGGAAAACCTGCAGCTCGACCACGGGATTTTCCTCCTGATATTCGAACCATAGGTGTGGCGCTCCACGGGCTTCTATCTGATTGTCTTTCCAGGAATAAAGATTGGTGTCTATCCGCAGCTTGATGTCGCTGAACAATTGCTGGGGCGAGACTTGTGCTCTGCCACCGGAAGATATTCCGAGAAAAATAAATAATAAACAGGCTTGGAAGAATCGCATGACTTGAATTTTCAAATCTCTGATATGGTAATACAATACGTTATATGCTCCATTATGGGTTTCCCTGCGAGCATTTTTCCTTCTTGCGGCAAGCCCTGCGGCCAGGATGATCGCGGCACGAGGGGCCGCCGGCATTTTATTTAAAGCGTATTTAACATTGAAAACTTACTTTTGCGACGGTATGGGGTCGCCGAAACAATTGGGTTCGGCTGAAATCCGCATTTCCTCCAATACCCCCTGCCCCACAAAAATATCCATTCCCAATGATGCAAAAAATTTCGGTTCCGTTCATTCTGTTCTGTGCTGTTTTGTTGCTGGCGCACTGTCGGCCTTCCCCCGGGAGCAGCGGCAACACACCCCCCGGCGGAGAAGCCCTGGCCAGAATCTACTGCGCCGCCTGCCATCAATATCCCGGACCGGAACTGCTGCCCCGCGCCACCTGGGCCGGACACGTGCTGCCCCGCATGGGCTACATGCTGGGCATTTATCCGGACGGGCACACCCGCGCCAGCCTCATCGAACCGGGCCCGGGCGGGCAGGCCATCCTGACCGCCCGGATTTTTCCGGAAAGCCCCCTTATCGACACTGCCGCCTGGCAAAAAATCCAGGACTTCTACCTCGGCCAGGCGCCCGACACCCTTCCCCTTCCGAAAACCAACCGCATCAAAGAAGAGCTGAGCCTGTTCCAGGTCGAATTCCCGGACTACCACCTCTCCCCGCCCAGCGTCACGCTGGCACATTGCACGGAAAACGGCCTGTATGTCGGCGACGCCAACAGCCGGGGGCTGTACCGGTTCGACGGCCAACTGGCCCTGCAGCAGGCCGCCAAAGTCCGGGAGGGCGCCGTCAGCCTCCACGAAACAGAACAAAACCTGCGGGTCACCGTCATGGGTTCTTTCTCTCCCACCGACGCCCCCTCCGGTTTCATCCTGCAGCTGCCCAAAGCGGGCGGGCGGGCGCCTTCCTTCCTCCTGCAAAACCTGCAGCGCCCGGTACACAGCGCCTTTGCCGACCTCAACGGGGACGGGCGGGAGGACATCGTCGTCTGCGAGTTCGCCAAATGGACGGGATGCCTCGCCTGGTGGGAACAACTCGAAAACGGCAGCTACGAAAAACACCTGCTGCGCAACCGGCCCGGCGCCATAAAAACGGAAGTGCAGGACTTCAACCGGGACGGCCACCCCGACATCCTCGCCCTTTTCGGGCAGGGCGACGAAGGTTTCTACGTGTACTACAACGAAGGCCAGGGGCAGTTCCGCGAAGCGCCGGCGCTCCGGTTCCCCCCTTCCTACGGCTCCAGTTCCTTCCGGTTGTTCGACTACAACGACGACGGCCACCCCGACATCCTCTATACTGCCGGCGACAACGCGGACTACCCACCCGTCCTCAAACCTTACCACGGCGTCCGTATTTTTGAAAACGACGGTTCCATGCAGTTCGAAGAAAAGTTCTTCTACCCCATCCCCGGCACCTACGGCGCTGTCGCCCGCGACTTTAACCAGGACGGCGCCCTGGACATTGCCGCCATCTCTTTTTTTCCTAACTTTGAAAAGCAGCCGAACGAAAGCTTCCTCTTCCTGGAAAACGACGGCTTGGGCAACTTTAGGCCCCACACATTCCCGCAGGCCGGCCTGGGCCGTTGGATCGTCATGGATGCCGGCGACATCGACCGGGACGGAGACGAGGACATCGTGCTGGGCAGCCTGGCCTTCGAGGTGATCCCGGATGCAGGGGAGGTGGAAAAGTGGGTGAAGAATGGGATTCCTTTTCTGGTGCTGCGGAATCAGTTAAAGTAGCAAGTTGCAGTCCGGTTATTGAACATACCCAGAGGCAAACGGCGTTAATGGTTATTGGCATGGTTTCTTGCCGGTTGCAAGGCACCCTTGCCAACAACAGACAACTAACAACGAGCAACGGCGCCTTGCCCAACATCAGACCGGTAGCCGCTATGCTGACCTTTATATCCGCTCATCATGCTTGAATCATACATCCAAGACATCCTTTCCGCTCCCCTATCCCCGCCGCCGCCCCATTTCCAGGGCAGCAGCCGGGAAGGCAGGCCTGTCGCGGCCTATCGTTTCGGCCGGGGCCCGTTCCGCATCAGCCTGCTCGCCGGCTGCCACGCCGACGAGCCGACGGGGCCAAGGCTCCTCCGCCACCTGGTGTCTTTCCTGGGCAGGCAGGACGAGAACCACCCCCTGCTTCGGGATTTCAACTGGTGGATCGTACCCCACGCCAACCCCGACGGCGAGGCGGCCAACCGACGCTGGTACAGCGATACGGACGACTACTACAGCCTGCCCCGCTACCTGCGACATACCGTCCGTGAGCTGCCGGGAGACGATATGGAATATGGGTTCCCTATCGAGGGGCAGGCCGGCCCCTTGCGGCCGGAGAATGCCTTCATCTACGAATTCTGGAAAAAGGCAGGGGTGC
>JAGFJD010000343.1 GCA_024102975.1 Phaeodactylibacter sp.
GCCATGCGGGACAGGCAATCCCCCCGGAACTCCAGCGGGTCGAGATTGATCTCCAGGTTGTACCTGGAGTGTTCGGTAGTAAAATGCGGCTCCCGGAGCTTGTCGAGCACATCCAGGTTCCAGGGGGCCGGGCGCCAGGAGGCGTCAAGCAGGCAAAGTTCCTGCTCTGCGCCGATGCGCTGGACGCCGGATTCGACCATGCCTTCCCGCAACATCATCTCCAGAGCCTTGATATCGTGGATCAAAGCATGGATAAATTGGTTGAGGTGTTCCCGGTCGGTGTAGAGCTTTTTCGCTTTTGTTCCCATTTACTAAAAATAAGCAAAGAATCCCGTTTTCGCACTTTGGTCATGTATCTTTGTTTTATACAGGGTGCTTACTATTTCAATCCAGATAAATATTTCACCCGGACAAAAAAATCAAACAACGGCCATGAGATACCTTTGCGCTGTATTAGCCTTTATTGCCCTGTCAGCCTGCACCCCTAAAACTGCTCAGAAAATGCCGGCGGAAAAGCCCCCCATTCCCGAGGTTGAGCTAACCAAAGACGACGCCGCCCAACTAAGCCAGCTGGCGTTGAACTGCATCGGCAAGGAATACCCCAACAAGCTGGGGCAGGTGCTGGGCGATTCCACCTATCTGGCCGGGCCCCGCGCTTTGCACCCTGCCTTTTACGGCTGCTTCGACTGGCACTCCGCTGTGCATGGCCACTGGTCGCTGGTACGCCTGCTGAAAACTTTTCCGGAGTTGCCGCAGGCGGATGCCATCCGCGAACAAATTTCCCGCAACCTCACGCCGGCAAACATCCGGCAGGAAGTGGCCTTCTTCGACGACGAACACAACAAGAACTACGAACGCACCTACGGCTGGGCCTGGCTGCTCAAACTGGCCGAAGAACTGCACGGGTGGGACGACCCCCAGGGCAGGCAATGGCGGGAGGCGATACGCCCACTGGAAAAGCTGATCGTCCAGAAGTTCCTGGATTTCCTGCCCAAGCTGACCTATCCCATCCGCGTCGGCGAACACACCAACACCGCCTTTGCCCTGGCTTTCGCCTGGGATTACGCCGAAGCCACCGAAACCTGGGAACTGAAACAACTCATTGAATTCCGCGCCCGCGATTTTTACTTTAAAGACAAGGGTTGCCCCGTTTCCTGGGAGCCCAGCGGCTTCGACTTCCTGTCGCCATGCCTGGAAGAGGCCGACATCATGAGCCGGGTGCTGGACGAGAAGGAGTTTCAGGATTGGTTCGCCAACTTCCTCCCCGACTGGCAGGTGCTGAAACCGGCGGAGGTCAGCGACCGCACCGACGGTAAGCTGGTTCATCTCGACGGGCTGAACTTCAGCCGGGCCTGGGTGCTGTATACCCTCGCTTCCAAACTGCCCGAACAGAAAGAGGAACTGCTCCGCCTGGCGGCACAGCACATGAATAAGAGCCTGCCCCAGATCACCAGCGGCGATTATGCCGGGGAGCACTGGCTGGCGTCGTTCGCGTTGTATGCGCTAAGTAAGGAGGAAGCGGTGGATTGAAGGGGCCGGTAGTTGTATTATTATGCGAATCCAGGGCTAAATACATGCAGGCAGGCATCATTCTTTTGCCTACCTTTGCAGCGCAAAAAACAAAACCATGAGCGAATACCCCGAAGTAAAAGTAAACATCAACCAATCGGTCGCTATCCTGATCGATGGAAACAATATTGAAAAAAGCCTCCACCACCTGGTCGACGACAAGAACGCGCTGATCGATTTTGACAAACTGATACCCAAACTGCTGGATGGCCGGGGCCTCAGCCGGCTGATGTACTTCCGGGAAGGGGTCAGCATCTCTCCCAAACTGGCCGAGCGCCTGCTCCATAACTTTCACGGCTCAGTCGTGCCCTGCCACAAATCCGCCGACATCCCCCTGACCATCAAAGCCACCCAGATTGCCACCAAGGTAGACACCATCATCATCCTGTCCGGCGATTCGGACTACGTGGAACTGGTGCGGCACCTGAAGGGGGAAGGGGTCCGCGTGGAGATCGCCGCCATCGAACAGACTACCGCCAAGATTCTCATCCAGGAAGCCGACCTGTTTACTGCTATCGCCAAAGAAGATTGTTACGTGCTGAAGTCCTACCGGGGGAAAAAGGTGAGGAAATAGATGGGGCTTGAGGGGATTGTTATATGGCTGTATTATTGGCCGGGCGGCAGCCGGAGGGATGGTTATATTGTTGGAACGCCTCTGGGTGAACAGCCCCCAACCGGGCCAACAATATAACAATCCCCTCAGGTACTGCCTTAGCCAGCAATATAACCATATAACAGTATAACCATCCGGCCATGAAGCCCTTTACCCCTTAGAGTATGTTTGGAGGTGGTGCTTTTGAAGCGAAAAACCCAGATTTTGGGTTCTCTCGAAGGCATTTTTCCGCCCCATAGCAGCGCTACGGGGCGGAAAAATGGCAAAGAGAGGTTCCAAAAGCTGGGTTTTGCAGCCAAAATGACTACCTCCAAACATGCTCT
>JAGFJD010000344.1 GCA_024102975.1 Phaeodactylibacter sp.
CCAGCTTTTGGAACCTCACTTTGCCATTTTTCCGCCCCGTAGCGCTGCTATGGGGCGGAAAAATGCCTTCGTGAGAACCCAAAATCTGACATTTTCGCCTCAAAAGCACCACCTCCAAACATGCTCTTACGCTTTTACACATTGTACTAGAAACAATACCCATTCGCCTCGATCATCACCCGGGCGATCCTGCGGCGCTCTTTCTTCACGTTGGCCGGCGGATACTTGGTGAACCGCTTGAGGCCCATAAGCAGGATGCGGAGCAGGTCCCCTTCGGCGAAGGAGGCCAGGGCATCGGTCCCGTTCTTCAGGATGCGGGCTGTGGCGTCGGACAGGAAGACCTTCAGCATGGCGTCGTATACTTCCTGATCGATATTCTTTTGGATGCCCGACAGTTTTTCTACTCTCAGCAGCAGCGACTCGGCAGTGAGCACATCGTTGAGCATATCCGATACATTCATGATAACCTCCTGCTCTTCCTTCAGGTTGAGCTTGCCGTCCATCTGCATCTTGGCGGCGGCGCCGGCAATCATCAGCACGGCCTTCTTGAAGTCCTTCACGGCCTTGTGTTCCTCGCCATAAGCGCCCTCCGGTTTGTCGAAAGCCGGCATGGAGGCCAGTTCTTTCTGCACTTCCCAGGCCGGGCCGACAATATCCAGAGCGCCTTTCATACCCCGGCGCAGCAACATGTCGATTGACAACAGGCGGTTGATCTCGTTGGTGCCCTCGTAGATGCGGTTGATGCGGGAATCGCGGTATCCGCGGGCAGCCGTCCCCTCTTCCGAGTAGCCCATGCCGCCGTGGATCTGCACGGTTTCATCAGTCACGAAATCAAGCGCTTCAGAACCCGACACTTTGAGCAACGCGCATTCAATGGCATACTCTTCTGCCGCCTGCAGCTTGGCCTCGGCGAAACTGGCGCCTTTTTCCATCAGGGCTTTGTTCTTCATTTGCATGAGGTGAGAAACCCGGTACATCGCGCTTTCCACCGCAAAGGTGCGGATGGCCTGCTCCGCCAGCTTGTGCTGGATAGCGCCAAAATTGGCGATGGGCTGCTTGAACTGCGTGCGTTCGTTGGCATACCGGACGGCGGTGGTGATGCTGGCCTTGGCCCCTCCGATGCACAGGGCGCAGAGCTTGAAGCGGCCCACGTTCAGGACGTTGAAGGCGATGAGGTGCCCCTTGCCGATCTCTCCCAGCACATTTTCCCTGGGAACCTTGACATTCTCGAAGAACACCTGCCGGGTAGAAGACCCTTTGATGCCCAGCTTATCCTCTTCCGCGCCGAGGGTAAGCCCCTCGCTTTCCCGTTCGACGATAAAGCCCGTGAACTTGTCGCCGCCTACCTGGGCAAAAACGATATAGATATCAGCAAAGCCTGCATTCGAAATCCACATCTTCTGCCCGTTGATGATATAGTGTCCACCGTCCGGAGCGAGGTCAGCCCGCGTCTTGGCCGCCAGGGCGTCGGAACCGGAGCTGGGTTCGGTCAGGCAGTAGGCCGACTTCAGCTCGCCGCTGATAAGGCGGGTGAGATACTTTTGTTTTTGCGCTTCGTTGCCATAATACAGGAGCGGCAACATGCCGATGCCGGTCTGCACAGCATAGGGAACGGTGAATGCCCCGGCAGGCCCCAACACGTCACAGATCAGGGTATTCGTATTGGTATCCAGCTCCATACCGCCGTACGCCTCTGGCATGTGGCTGCCCAGCAGGCCGAGCTCGGCCATTTTTTCCAGCAGTCCGGGCGTCAGCCCTTCCTCCTGCTTCTCGATGCGGTTGATGTTGGGCAGGATCTCGCTTTGCAGGAAATCCCGGACCATGTCGGCGATCATTTTTTGCTCTTCGTTGATCTCTTCAGGGATGAACGTTGCTTCGGGAGTAGCGTCTTTGATCAGGAACTCTCCCCCTTTCAGTACCATTGGTTGGACAAGCGTATCTTGCATTTCCGGGCTGTTTTTTCAGGTCAGATAATTGATTAGCGAAAATTCGCTACTAAATTATAGCGTTTTTGCCTTATTGTAAAGTTTGCGGCGGATTTTTTTGCGAAAATTCGCTAACTAAGTCGAAAAGACCAATTTCAACCGTCATTTGAAATGTTTTGATTTCTGAATGCGCTTTGGAACACTGCCGTGCCGAAGCGGGCTGGCGCAGGTGAGTGGACAGCATTGCGATTACAATCGTTACGAATGTAATCGTTATATTTTTAACGATTATAAAAATAACGATTATGCCCGTCTTCTTTTTCCTGGCGTCAAATGGCCGCTGTTCAATGCAGGATCAAAGCAATAACCGTCAGCAGGCCCGTCACAGCGCTGAGCGCGATGGTATTTTTATTGGAACGGACCAGTTCCCGGCTGTCGTAATGCCGGCGGATATGCCCAAAGATCAGCAGCCCGGCCGCCAGAGAAATAAAACTCACAGCGACGAGCCAGAGGTTGATGCCCGGCAGCAGGAAGACAATGAGGAGATTGGCGACGAAAGACAGCAGCAATATCGCCAGATAAAGATAAGTGCTCTTTTCTTTCCCGAAAGTAACCACCAGATGGTTCTTGCCGGTGGTGGCGTCGGAGGCGGCGTCCGGAAATTCGTTGATGAGCAGGATGTTGGCGGTCAGCAAGCCCACCGGCAGGCCGATCAGGAAGGCCATCAGGTTGATTTGCTGGGCCATGACGTAAACCAGGCCGGCGGTAACCAGCGGTCCGAATGCCAGGGCAATGCCGAGTTCGCCCAGCCCCTTTCGGGCTACCAGCCGAACAGGAGGCGCCGTGTACAAATACCCAAGCGCCAGGCCGGCCAGGCCGATAATCACTGTGGCAATGCCGGTTGCGAAAGTAAGATATAAACCAATAAGCGTGGCAGCAGCCATCAAGCTCAGACCCAGGCGCCTGGTGCCTTCCAGGGTGATCAGGCCCAGCTCGATGGCACGGCTGCCACCGGAAAACTGAAGAAAGTAATCGTTGTTGGCGCCATCCGTTCCATCTTTTACATCAAAATAGTCGTTCATCACATTGCTGCCCAGGTGCAGCAGGATAACGCCGAATACCGCCAGGGTGAAATGCAGCCAGTTGAAGGCCGACGGGCTGTCGGGCAAATAATGATAAGCATAGGCGCCGCCGATGAAAGCCGGCATAGCAACGGCCGAGACGAAGGGCAGGCGTGTAATAGCCAGCACCCGGACCAGCATCGTCGTCCACTTGATCGGCACATCCACCTCTTCTTCAATAGCCTCAGTCACCCCGCAATATCCCGTCTGGCCATTGGCCTTGCCATTGGCAAAAGTGGGTGTGATGCGGATGCGGGCGTTGAAAGGAGAACCGTCCTTACGCACAAACCTGGTTTTCGTGACATACTCCCCTTCCCGGCTCGCCTGTTCCAGCCATACCGGCACATTCTGCAGGACGATCTCTCCGGGCGAAAAGACCGAAACCCGTTCTTTGCCGATGACTTCATCCGCCTGGTAGCCGAATAGCG
>JAGFJD010000345.1 GCA_024102975.1 Phaeodactylibacter sp.
GGCGCATGGGCTAAAAAACGTCCCTTTTTTGATGATATTTCGTTGCCTTTTTTGTCCATACCTTCGGGTATGCACTTCAAAAGCCGCCTCATCTCATCAAAAAATTGCCGCTTTTTATCTCCAAAAGTGGCCTCCAAACATACTCTTAGTGGCAATACGTGCAAATTTCACATGAGGAATTACTCAAAATCACCCAATATGAGCGATCTCAAGACCAAACCGCACGACGGCGACGTAGAAGCCTTCCTCAACAGCGTTGAACACGATAAACGGCGGGAGGACAGCCTGGTCATGCTGAACATCATGAAGGAGGTTACCGGCGAAGCGCCCCGGATGTGGGGCCCCAGCATCGTCGGCTTCGGCAGCTACCACTACAAATACGCAAGCGGCCGGGAAGGCGACTGGATGCTCACCGGCTTTTCCCCCCGCAAGCAGAGCCTGACGCTCTACATCATGTCCGGCTTCCGGCACTACGACGAGCTGCTGGAAAAGCTGGGCAAATACAAAACCGGAAAATCCTGCCTGTACATCAATAAGCTGGAGGATGTGGATATGGAAGTCCTCAAAGAGATGATCCGGGAATCGGTGGAGATGATGCGGGAAAGATATGGAAATGAGTGGAAATGAGTGGAAATGTGCAGAAATGGGCGGTACCGGCGAACGAGGTGTCCTGCCTGTCATATAAAGCCTCTCCGTTTTTTTGATCCTATCCAGCCTCTACGTGAGTGCATGGCCTCATCTTTTGAGGGTGGGATACTACTGGAACCTCTCAGCCCTGTTGTCAGGGAGTAATAATGCCATGCTGCCATCCAATCATTAAGCCTCTCCCCTCAATCAATTCCCCTTTCTTTCCGATGTAGCTTCCCGTAAACTTGTGACATCAATCCCGGAACACCAAATGAAAATAATTCTCTAAATCCTAAACCAACCCTTTATCATGAAAAAGCTTGGAGCATCCTTATTTGCAATCACAGCGTACGCCATCGGCGTCGGCGCCCTGTTTGCCTGGACTACCTTCATGGGCAACCTGATCCCCGGCATCGGCATCGACGGGGAGGCCACCATGGCCACCGTGCCCGCCCTGATCAAGAACCTGGGCCTGGTGGCCCTCTTCGCCCTGCAGCACCTCATCATGGCGCGCAAGCCATTTAAAGCCTGGTTGACGAAGACGGTCCACCCCCTGCTGGAGCGTTCCGTGTTCGTACTCGCTTCCGGCCTGGCCTTCTCCCTCGTCCTCTGGCAATGGGAACCACTGGGCGGCACCATCTGGCAGGCAACCACGGGCAGCGCCGCCTACTACATCCACTACACCCTGTTCTTCATCGGCTGGATCATCATGTACAGCAGCAGCTTTGTGATCAACCACTTCGACCTGTTCGGCCTGCGGCAGGCGTATTCCTACGTGACGGATCAACCCTATAAGCCCCTGCAGTTCCGGGTTGTCGCCTACTACAAGTACACGCGCCACCCCCTGTATTTCGGCATGCTGCTGGGCTTATGGTTCACCCCGCACATGACCATCACGCATCTGGTCATGGCCGCCGGGCTGACCACCTTTATCCTGATCGCCATTACCTACGAAGAAAGAGACCTGATCCGCGAATTCGGCAACAAGTACATCCAATACCGCAACAAGACGCCGAAACTGATCCCGTTCCTGAAAACCGGCCGCAGCCAGGCAGATGGGCAGGGTATTCCTGCGGTTGAAGCCGTGCCGGCGGAAACCGACTGATTGGCACTGTTTCATGGCTTCATTGTCTCACCGGAAAAGCAACCACGGGACAGTGAAGCCATGAAACCATACAAACTTCAAAACTCCATAATATCGTGAATAGCACCCGTGTTTCTTTATTGTCCCTTGCCGCCACTTTAGTTGTCACCACCCTGGCCGCCGCCCAGTTGATCAGTGTTGTGGCCGCCTTACTGACTGTGGTTTTCCTGGTGCTGATCAGCCTTACCGTTTCCGAGACACCCCCAAACCGCCAATGGCTAAACCAGGGCTACCGCCGGCTCAGTTGAAATTGCGCCGCAGGCCTTTGCCCCGTACATTTGCAGAAAAGGATAATCCCGTGAAACCCGATTGAAAGCATTAAAAACCAGATCCAAATGAAAACAACAGTGAAATCCCCGACTGAGGTTATGTACAACCTCCCCAACACCCAAATGGCCTACACCCGGAAGCAGCCAACCGGCACGGCACGGCACTCTTCTTCCCGCTACGGGCAGAGAACAGCCGCCGCCGCCTTCGCCGGCGCTGCCCTCCTGGTGGGGGCGTTTCCTGTACTGCAGCTTGCGGGCCTGGCCGCAACAACGGGCATGCTCACAGGGCTGGCGCTCGCCGCCTTCTACTACTTCGCCATTAAACCTATCCTGGCCATGGACTTCGACATCAGCCCGGCAAATGAGGAAATGGCACAGATCATCGCAGAGCTTTGGGATTGAGTGAGTTGATCCCTGTTTATTGGCCGCCGGCCGCAGAGCCTGATGGCCAATAAACAGGGATATGCGCTCTGTCTGGCCCGCAAATAACTATTCCGGCATTTTGATAAGAATGCCGTGCCTTTTCTCACAACCCCGTTTTCCGCCGCAAAGCCTTCACCATCGCCATCTGCCCAAGATGATAAAGGTCGTGGTGTATCGTCCCCTCCAGCCGCTCCCGGAAAGTGATGCCGCCTTTGCCGGAGTCCTCTTCCAGAAAAGCATCCTGCTTCCCGTTGAGCAAACGGGCGATCTCCTGCTGGTTGCCTTCCAGTTCCTTTACCATTTCTTCCCACTGTTTTTCAGAAACTGCTTCATAGGCCGTCCAGTCTTCCGGGCTGTTCAGCTCAACGGAAAAATCCAGGTTGCCGGACAGGCGCTGCACCAGGTGCCGCCGCCAGCAAAGGACGTGGTGCAGCAGCTCGATGATGGAATGCGCGCCGGGCCGGGGCCTCCAGTAAGCGGCTTCGGCATCCAGGCCCTGCAACACGGTTAACAGGCTGGGCCCGTACCAGGGCTTGCCGTCGTAAATAGCCTGCCATTGGGCGAGGTAGTGTTTAATCTCTTTTTTCATCGGGTGAAGTTTTTTTCCGGACAGTTTCAAAGGCTCATCGGGAGCCGGCGATTTTGAAACTGCCCGGCACGCTGCTTCATTGGCTCTTGTTGTTGTTGAATCAACAACATGGGTTACCGGCATGACAAAAACCAATCACCAATAATGATTTCCGCCCCTGGCCAGTAAAGCAGGGTTGGTTAGTAAATGATTATTTTTTACCTTTGAAAAAGCATTTACTGGTAAAAATACATTACTTTACTATTAAAATAAACTTTAATAGTAAAAAACCTGTCTTAAAAATGCCATCTGAAAATGTTGTTTTCCTGTTTGCCCTGTAAATCCTGTCCAATGACCAAAAAATCCCACTTTCCTGTCAATCCTGTAAATCCTGTCCAATGACCGAAAAATCCCACTTCCTCGTCAATCCTGTAAATCCTGTCCGATGATCGAAGGAATCCCACTCGACGGCGGCCATCCCTGTCTGGATTTTGCGAATACCGTCTCCGCCCGCTATCCGGAACGGGGAAGCGAGTATTTGAACAGGCCGGAAGATTTCCTGAGCTGGCTGCGCCGGGTTGATTTCCTGACGGAGAAGGAACTCCGGGTAGTAGAGCGCGGGTTGGCGGTTGCAGGAAAAGCATCGCTGGGGCAGGTTATTGCCGTCCGGGAAGCCATTTATGCCGTTTTCCGGGATATTGCCGAAGAGAATGACGTGTCTGATAAGGCCCTGGCTACCTTCAATACCTACCTTCGCCAGGCCTACAACCAGGTCCAACTGGAAAAAACCGAAACCGGCCTGCGCCGTACCTTCCCCCTCTCCCCCTCTCCCCATCTCCCCCTCTCCTCATCTCCCCCTCTCCCCCTCTCCCACCTCCTTCTCCTGGCCGAAGAGCTCCTGCTCCAAGCCGAACGCTGGCCGCGCATCCGCGCCTGCCCGTCCTGCGGCTGGCTTTTCCTGGACACCTCAAAGAACGGGCGCCGCCGCTGGTGCAACATGCTGGCCTGCGGCAGCCAGGCGAAAGCCCGGCGGTGGTATCATAAAAACAGAGGGAAATGAATAGTGTATTCGTGCATTTGTGTATCCGTGCATTTGTGCATTGGTGCAATTTCATCCGGCCGGAGAACGAGGACGGTTGTGCATCCGAAAGACAGGCCCCGAAAGGACAGCACTGGCTATTCTTCTTTACCCTTGCACTTTTCGGTTGCCACACGCCCCACCCTGCTACCGCCCCCGCGGCCCGGCCATTCCCGTCTGATGTCGCGGAGCTGAAAGCGTACCTGCTTCCCATCGAAAAGCAACAAGGCTATTCCCCCCACACCTTCCGGGAAGAAGGCGGGCCCTACCACCATCCGCTGCTCGACACGGTTTTCGCCCGCGCCGGCTGGCAGACGGCCTACCGATTGCCCATCGACGGGGATAGCGTTCCCGACTGGCTCCTGGCTACCTACTCCGGGAGTTACGGGCCGGACCATCTGCTGCTGAGCACGTCCCCGGAGAAGCCCGTTTCCGCCCGCCGGTCGCTCTGCGCGCCGACGCTCGTCCTGCCGACAGGCAACCCGGGTTGCCCGCTGCTGGCCATCGAGGCCGGCCTGGACCACAGCCGTTTCCCCAGCCGTTATTTCCTGGACAGCATCCCCCTCCGGTGGTGGCGCGGCCTGCTCGTTCCCTGCGCCATCGACACCAGCCGGCGAATGCTGTTTGAAACCTTCCTCACCTATCAGGGCGGAGGCCTGAGCCGGGGCTTTACTGAGATTGTGATCGAAAAAGAAGGGGAGTTCCGTTTCCGGCGACGCAGCAGCTACGGCCACCGCAAGCGAATCAGAAGGAAAGGTACGCTAAGCGCCGGAGAGATGGAAACCCTTAACATCCTGTTGACCAACCTGTCCTGGATGTCCGCCGAGGGCAGGCCAGAAGATTACTCCGCCTGCATGACGGACGTCAGCACCCGTACCATTACCCTCTTCCTGACCGACGGTGCCCGTTTGCAGATTTCCGACCAGCAGTACTACGGAACCTACCTGCTCCGGGCGCTGGCGAATTGGGCAGGAAAATTGGAATAAGAGCCTGTTGTCAGTTGATTGTTGATCGTTGAGCGGAGCCGAAACGAACAACAATCAACCGACAACGACAAACTTTGCTTTCTACACTTTCACCCCCCACTTCTCCCGCTGCGCCTTCCGGTCTCCGCCCTGCCGGCCGAACATCCAGCCGGGGTACTCTTCCGGCAGCCGGCTCACCTCGTCGAGTTGTTGGAGTTCTTCTCCCGTAAATTTCACATCCACAGCCATGAGGTTATCTTCCAGCTGTTCCATCTTTTTGGCGCCGATAATGACGGTCGTTACGGCCTGCTGGTGAAGCAGCCAGGCCAGGGCCAGCCGGGCGACGGATACGCCTTTGGCCCCGGCCATAGGGTGCAGTACGTCGAGGATGTCAAACGCCCGCTCCTTGTTGACCGGCGGGAAGTCGAAGGCAACGCGGCGGGCGCCTTCGGGGCCGCCGCCATCCCGTTTGAATTTGCCGCTGAGCAGGCCGCCGGCCAGGGGGCTCCACACCATCAGGCCGACCTTCTGGTCTTTCAGCAGGGGGATAATCTCCCGCTCCAGGTCGCGGCCCGCAATGGTATAATAAGCCTGCAGGGAGACGAAGCGGGAGAGCCCGTTGTAATCCGAATAGGCCAGCGCCTTCATCAGGTGCCAGGCCGAGAGGTTGCTGCAGCCGATGTAGCGCACCTTGCCGCTGCGCACCACGTCTTCCAGGGCGCGCAGGGTTTCCTCCAGAGGGGTGAACGCATCGAAGCCGTGGATCTGGTAGAGGTCGATGTAGTCGGTGTCCAGGCGGCGGAGGCTTTCGTCCACCTGATCCAGTATGTGGGCGCGGGTGAGGCCGGTCTCGTTGGGCCCTGTGCCCATTTGCCCGCGCACCTTGGTGGCCAGCACCAGCTTTTTGCGGTCAAGGCCGAGGTTGCGGATGGCCCGGCCGGTCATTTCTTCCGACAGGCCTTCGGAATAGACGTTAGCCGTGTCGATGAAATTGATGCCCGCGTCAACGGAGCGCCTGACGAGGTTGTCTACCGATTCCTGGTCCAGTTCGCCGATGGCAGTCCAGAAGCCTCTGCCACCAAAAGTCATGGTGCCGAGGCACAGTTCGGAGACGAGCAGGCCGGTGTTGCCGAGGATGTTGTACTTCATAATGGTTGGTTGATAGTTTTTAGAGTTTGTTGTTGGGCCCCTGCCGGGGAAAAGCAGTAATGAATGCAGGTTACAGGAAACAACATGCGAGGGGCAGGGTTGTTGCAGGGACAGGTTGAAACTTTGGGGCCTGCCTCCCGGCCGCAACACATCAGTCCAACTTCAATACGCTGGTTGTGATCCCTTCGCCTCCTGCAACCCGCACGGCCACAAGGTATACGCCAGCCGGCCCTTCAATGTTCAATTCCAGCGTATGCAGGTAAACCCTTCCAAAAGAGGACTCGAGCGGACATCCAGGCTGTCCAGCCGGTTGTCGTCACAAAACGTAAATGAAATATGCCAATAATTGAAAAAAATGACAATGAGAATTGTCAGTAGCCGGTTAGACGAACGTGTATCGCCCTCCCCGACAGGCTCAACTGATTCCGAAATGCCACAGTGACAAAAATCATTGCAAAAGCAATCATTTTAGGCTACCTCTTCCCTTTGATTGCACCCATCAATTGAAAATACCAACCAAAAACACACAATCATGAAAATACCGATGGCTGCAATCCTGGCAGCAGCACTTTCCCTCCTGCCCGGCTGCGGCAACCAGAACGCCTCCCAACAACAAGCGGAAGAGCCGCCTGCCACCGTATCTGTTCCTGAAGCAGGCATCCACACTATCATCGTCACCGGCGACCTCGACGGCCTCCGGCAGCATATCCAGGCCGGCTCCGACCTGGAGGAAATGGAACCCTCCCGTGCGTCCACCCCGCTGATCACGGCGGCTTTCGCCGGCAATGCCGATGCCGCCAGGCTGCTGATAGAGGCCGGGGCCGACATCAACTACCAGAACGACGACGGCTCCACCGCCCTGCATACGGCCGCTGTATTCGGCAAAACGGACGTGGCGAAACTGCTGATCGACGCCGGGGCGAAACTGGATGTGCCCAACAAAGAAGGGGCCACCGCCCTGCACACTGCTGCTTTCTTCGGCCGTACGGAAATAGTTAAAGCCCTGCTGGACAAAGGCGCGGACAAAACGATCAAAAACGGGGTGGGAAAAACGGCCTTAGAAACGGTACAGGCACCTTTCGAAGAGGTGAAACCCCTGTACGATGCTGTCGGAGCCGGACTGGCGCCAATGGGCCTGCAGCTCGATTATGAACGGATAGCTGCAGCGCGGCCGCAGATCGCGGAGCTATTGAAATAGACGGGGGGGCTTAGGTGGGAAGACACATGGAAATATGTGGAAATACTTTGAAATACCAGGTCAGATATTTCCATGCATTTCCACGTATTTCCACGTATTTCCATGTATTTCCATGTATTTCCATGTATTTCTATGTATTTCCATGTATTTCCATGTATTTCCATGTATTTCCATGTATTTCCATGTATTCCCATATTTCACCTCAGCAGCATACCTTTCTTTCCACATAGCTTCAAACTGCATTCATCATGAAAATACCGGTTCTATCCATCTTATTCTCCTTTATATTGCTGTCCGGCTGTAAAAATGACAGCCCCGACACCTACACTTACCGCCCGCCCGAAGGCATTAATGATGGGCTGCAAACCGGAAGCCTCCCGGAAGCTGATATCGAACCGGCCCTGGTTGAAGCAGCCGTGAACGGCATTTACCAGGAAAAATTCAAAGAAGTGCACGCCTTGCTTCTGTTCAGGGAGGGCAAGCTGGTGCTGGAAGAATACTTCAACGGCCATGCTTATCAGTGGGACGCGCCCAACCACCACGGCGAACGGGTGGACTGGAACCGGGACATGCTCCACAAGGTTCATTCCGACTCCAAGAGCGTTACGTCCATCTGCATCGGGATCGCCATTGATAAAGGGTTCATTGAAAGCGCCCGCCAGTCCATTTTCGACTATCTGCCGGATCACCAGCACCTGAAAACGGACGGGAAAGAAAAGATCACCATCGAGCACCTGCTGACGATGACTTCCGGGCTGGAGTGGAATGAATGGGGTGCGCCCTACAGCAGCCAGGACAACGACATGATAGGGATTTGGTTCCGGGGAGGCAAAGACCCGGCAGCTTACATCCTGGAAAAGCCGCTGGCCCATGAACCGGGCACCCGCTTCTCTTATTCCGGCGGCAACACCATCCTGCTGGGAGAGATCATCCGGAATGCCACCCGGATGCCCGTCGATGCTTTTTCCCAAAAATACCTTTTTGAGCCGCTGGGCATCGATACTTCCATTTGGGAGACACGGTATGAGAATGGCGTAGTAGAATGCGGCGGCAGCCTGAAGCTCACGCCCCGGGCGATGGCCAAGATCGGGGTGCTGTTCCTGAACAAAGGAATGTGGAAGGGCGAACGTATCCTTTCCGAAGCGTGGGTGGAAAAAAGTGCTGCACCATTCCCCGGCAACCAGGGGATCAATGTCCCCGACGAAAACTCGGGCCGCGTAGGGTATTCCTACTCCTGGTGGACCAAGCAGTACAACCGTTCCGGGAAAAAGATCAACCTGTACTACGCCGGCGGGTTTGGCGGGCAGCACATCATGGTATTGCCTGAGCTGCAGGCCGTTGCCGTTTTCACCGGCGGCAACTATCTGACGTACCGGCCTCCCTTCAGGATACTGGAGGAATACCTCATCCCGGCAATGATCAAAGCCTGACAGGATAAATCCAATATTATGGAAACCATCCTCAATGATACCAAACAGGTGTTCAAGGAAAAAGGCACCTGCTCCCGCACCTTCTTCTATCTGCTAAACCGCCATTTCGGCCACCTGTCCGAAGCCGAAGAACGCGCCGCCGACCCCCTGGCGGGCGGCGTCATGCAAAAGGGGCAACAATGCGGCATGCTCTGGGGAGCAGCACTGGCTGTGGGCGCCGAAGCCCGTCGCCGGGCGGACGGCAGCGGCCGGGCCACCGCTCTGGCCATAACGGCCACCCGGCACATCATGCAATCCTTCACGGAAAGGACGAGCACCGCCAGTTGCCGGGAGATTACGGGCACCGATTTTTCCAGCAAATTCCAGATGTGGCGATACATGCTTTTCCGCACCCACCGCTGTTTCAACCTGGCGGAAAAATGGGGCCCGGAGGCCATTCAGGCCGCCAAAGAGGGCCTGGAGCAGGAGGGCCTGCCCGAAAAAGCCCTGAGCTGCGCTTCTGAAACCGCCCTTAAGATGGGCGCCAGTGAAAAAGAGGCGGCCATGGTAGCCGGCTTTGCCGGCGGCCTGGGCCTAAGCGGCCACGGCTGCGGCGCCCTGGCGGCTGCGATATGGATAAAGTCGCTTGCCTGGGCGCGGGAGAACCCCGGGCAGATGGCTTTCACCAACCCGGAAGCGGAGGCCGTACTGAAGGCGTTTACCGAAGCGATAGGCCGGAACTGCGCTGCCACAAAATATGCGGACGGCAATTTGATACAGTGGAGGAACACTCGGCGTTTGTGAAGGATGGGGGGTGTCGGGAGGTGCTGGCGGTGCTGGCGGGCGCATGACGGCCAATACCTGATAGACGGTTGCCGGCAGGTTGTTCAAGACAGGATGAAAAAATTAACCTGAATTTATCGCTATCTCTGATACAACAGGCCGCTCCGGGCCGTATTTTCGGGCGCTAATCCTACGCCTATGCTAACCTTTTTCCGCTTCTGCTCCTTCTGGATATTGCTCCTGCTAACGGCCTGCGGAGCAAACCAGGAAAATGCCTTCCGCCTGGTGGGCGATTTTGAAGAAAACGAAAAGATATACGTCGTTTACATCCCCCGCCCCTACATTGAGGAACTAATCAGCACCCTGAGCCGACATGAGCAAGTGGGCGTGCTGGTACAAACCGTGGAGGAGATACCCGGCGTCGATGCTGCCCTGGAGCGGGCAGGCGCCAATACAGAGCGGCTGAGTTACGGCGTCTTCTACGGCGCCGACCAGTGGATTCGGGACTCCGCCCCCGCCATCCTGAAAAACAAGGGCGGCGAGCTGCAGGCCGTTTCCTTTATGACCAGCAAGCAGGCCTTCGCCAACAACCCCACCGGACTGGCCGGCAGCCTGCGCCTGCCCACGCGCCATAGCCAGGTCAATGCCCAGGGAGGGGCCCGGGAATCCAACGGTGAAGGCACGGCTATCGTTACGGAGGCCTTCTTCCGGCATACGGACCCGGAATTCGATATCCAACAAACCACTCTTAAACTGAAACAAGACTTCGGCCTCCGGAAAGTGATTTGGCTACCCCGGGGCCTGGTGGAGGATGAGGCCTTTGAGAACGGCCCGGTTCACGGAAACATTTACCCCATTGGATCTGGCGGCCACGTCGATGAGTTCTGCCGTTTTACCTCCCCGAACACCCTGCTGCTCGCCCGGGTGGATTCGAAAGACCTCGGCAAACATCCGCTCTACGAAGAAAACCGCCGCCGCCTGGAGGAAAACTACCGCATCCTGAAGCGCTGCCGCGAGCTGAACATCACCCGCGTGCCGGCCGCCGAGCTGCTCTTCGACACCCTTATTCACCCAAGTGACGGCAAGGCCTACCCTGTTGTCCTTGCGGCCAGCTACCTGAATTTCATCATTGGCAACCACGTAGTGGTGGCGGCGCGTTACTACCAACCAGGGATGCCGTTATCCATAAAGGACAAGGACGAGCAGATGCTCCGCATCCTGAAGGAGCAATTCCCGGAAAAGGAAGTTATCCAACTGGACCCCCGCCAGCTCAACCTGCGGGGCGGAGGCTTTCACTGCGTGACGTTTAACCTGCCGGCAGCCGGGGCGCGGAGGAAAGGGCGGGTGGGGTGAGGACATACTGATCACTCTTCAAAATAAACATTATCCAGCCAGATATCCCCCTTCAGATACTCCCCGGCATCGTCCACCGGGTTCCAGAGGGCAAAGGGGATTTTCAGGTCCGTCAGGTCGAGGCCCTCGAAATCCGACATCGGGATAGTGTACTCCAGGAAGCCGTTGCCGACTTCTGCGCCCGTGTAGTCGCGCAGGAAAAGGGAAACCGCTGTGGCCACCGATTCCAGCTTGATCTCAATGTCCGCCAGGTCGTCCGGCTGGCGGAGGGAGAACTTCAGGCTGCCGTTGGCATATTGGCTGGCGTCAACCGTTGGTTCCAGCTCGAAGAAGCCGCCGCCCCAGTTGCCGCCGGGGTAGCTGAACAGCAGGCTGGAGCCCCCTTCTACGGCGATGTCCGATTCGGTGACCTCCGGCTCGCCGCCGGCACCGAAGGACTTCAGCAGCAGCCCGCCAAACTGGTTGAGGGTACTGTTGAACGCCAGCGGAGGCAGGGAGGAGGAGATGGTTCCGAGGGTTTCCTCTTCGATATCCAGCGCGGGCGCTGCCGGGGCGTTCAGGCCGTCTATGCTGTATACCCTTACCCAGTCGACCAGCATTCGCTGGGGGAAGACGGTCGTTTCGTCCGGATTGCCGGGCCAGTTGCCGCCCACGGCCACATTGAGGATGAGATAAAAGGAGCGTTGGAATTCCTTCATATCGGCTTCGATAGCCACTTCGTTCACCTTCACGTCATCGATTGTGAAAACCAGGGACTCCGGGGTCCAGTCCACGCGGTAGATGTGGTAGTCATCGGCCAGGTTGGCGCCGGCATCCAGCCCCTTGCCGTTGCTGGCGGCTCTATTCTCAGAGTTGGTATAGTGGACGGTGCTGTGCACCACGTTGGGCTCATGGCCGATCACCTCCATGATGTCGACCTCTCCGCATCCCGGCCAGTCTACCTCCGAAATGTTGTCGCCCAGCATCCAGAATGCGGGCCAGAGCCCGCGGCCCTGCGGCACTTTGATGCGGGCTTCCACCCGGCCGTAGCGGAAGCTGTGCAGGTTCTGGGTGGTCAGCTTGGCGGAGCTGTAGCGGTTGTCGCCGGGCTCTTTGCGGGCGACGATGGCCAGCACGGAGTTGCCCTCCTCGTCCTCCAGCACGAGGGAGTTGTTCTGAGAACTCGTGTACAACTGCCGCTCGGCGTTGCCCCAGCCGGGAGGCAGCCCGTAGGCCGTGCCGTCGCCCAGCTCATACACCCAGTTGTCGCTGCTGATGTTGGCGTCGAATTCATCGCTCCACACCAGGGTGTAGCCTTCATACGGAGAGCCGGTGTCCGGCGTTGGTTCATCGTCAGAGTTGCAGGCTGAAAAGGCCAGGAGGGCAAGCAGAGAAAAAAGTACATGCTTCATGATCGGTAGTCCAATTTTAATGAATTCGCCTACACCCGTTTTTATTGCCGGGCAATGGCGAAAAACCAAATAACGTTTGTCTAAGGTAGCGCAAGATGGCAATTTTTTTAAAATAAAAAGCTGGACAAACACTGGACAATGGGGGATTTATACTGGCGAACGCGTGGTTTTGTTAGGAACAAAACCAGCGATGCCAGTATATACTGACCCTGCGGGTTTTGTAGTCGACAAAACCTGCCGTGCGTCAGTATAATATTTTGAGGAGCGGGCCTCATGCGTCCCGGAACGCTAATTAACGCGAACTTATGCATGCACTATTGACAGATTATCGCGAATTTTACAGACGAAATTTGCGGGCCAAAACGCCATTGCCAAAATATGAAACTACAATCCAAACGATTGACCTTCACGCGCTACGCGCCGGCCGACCTGCCCTTGTACCTGCAACTGGTAAGCGATGCCCGGGTGATGGAGCACATCACCGGCCGGGCGCTCACCGGAGAAGAAGCCCGGGCGCGCTTTGAGAAAGCCCTGTCTTTCAATGCCAAAGATGGCGAAACCGGCAACTTCAAGGCCCATACCCGGGAAGGGGGGCGGTACATCGGCCTGGCCAAGCTCACCGTGGCTGGCGAGGGGGAGGCGGAGATCGGCTACGCCCTGCTGCCCGAATTCTGGGGCCAACAATACGCCACGGAGATCGTTGACTATTTTGTGGCCTACGCCCGGCGCCTGAACCGCTTCCGCCGCCTGTTCGCCATCGTCGACCCCGGTAACCCGCCGTCGATCCGGGTGCTGGAAAAGTTCGCGTTTCAACCTTATCAGGAGGGGGAGATCGACGGGTTGCCGGCCGTTTATTATGAACTGCTGCTGGTTTGAAATTTAGACTTGACAAGTTTTGGAAACTTGTCAAGTCTTGGTCTCGAAATGGGGAAGTAATTTTTCGCTGCCCCCTCAGCCTCATCTGGCCGCAGTTCGCTAAATGGCAACACGTACAGGTCAAACCTCAAGTTATACTGGCGAACGCGTGGTTTTGTCAGGAACAAAACCAGCGATGCCAGTATATACTGACCCTGCGGGTTTTGTAGTCGACAAAACCTGCCGTGCGTCAGTATAAGTAACATTTAAAAAATATCCCACTGAAAGATTTTTTCTCCGCGCCGGGGCGCAAGGGAACATAATATTGCATACATTCGTCCCGATTTAACCTGCCAAAAAAGTGAAAACGAAAAAAGAGCGGAAACGCAGATTCCTGTTCGTCTCCCGATGGGGCGACATCCTGGACCTCGCCCACGCTACCCTGCAGGAGGGCAACGACGTCAGGTTGTACATCGAATACAAACCCTGCCGGGAAGTGGGCGACGGCTTCGTTCCGAAAACGCGGAACTGGGAAAAAAAGGCCGACTGGGCCGACGTCATCATCTTCGACTACACAGGCTACGGCAAGAAGGCTGCCGAGCTGAGGGCCGCCGGCAAGCTCGTCATCGGCGGCACGGAATACACCGACAAGCTGGAGCTGGACCGCAGCTTCGGGCAGGACGAGCTGAAGCGTCACAAGATCAAAATCCTGAACTACCAGGAATTCAGCTCCTTCAACGAGGGCATCGCCTACGTGCAGGTCAACCCGAACACCTACGTCATCAAGCCCAGCGGAGAGACCCAGGACTACAAACAGCTGCTGTTCGTCGGCAAGGAAGAGGACGGCAACGACATCATCCGGGTGCTGAAGGCCTACGAGAAAACCTGGGGCGACAAGGGATGGACCTTCCAGCTCCAGCGCAAGGTCAACGGCGTGGAAATCTCCGTGGCCGCCTTCTTCAACGGGCAGGCGTTCCTCCGCCCTATCAACATCACCTTCGAACACAAGAAACTCTTCCCCAAGGAACTGGGCGTCTCCACCGGCGAGATGGGCACCAGCATGTTCTGGACAGACGACAACCCCATCTTCGACGCTACCCTCCGGAAAATGGAAGCCACCCTGGCCCGGGAAAAGTTCGTCGGCCACATCGACATCAACTGCATCGTCAACGGCAACGGCATCTACCCCCTGGAGTTCACCACCCGCTTTGGCTTCCCGCAGATATACATCCAGCGGGCCGGCATCCTGGACCCCATCGGGCAAACCCTCTACCGCATCGCCAAAGGCGACAGCTTCTCCATCAATACGAGGCGCGGCTTCCAGGTGGGCGCCTACATGGTGGTGCCGCCCTTCCCCTTCAACGACCCGGAAACGTTCAACCTCTTCTCCAAGGACGCCGTGGTGGTGATCAAAAAGAACAAAAAAGAAGGCATCCACCTGATGCACCTCAAGCAGGTGAGCGGCGAGTGGCTGATCACCGGCGACTCCGGCATCGCCCTGATGGTGGCCGGCACCGGCACCACCATGAAGGAAGCGCAACGCGTTATGTACAACCGCATCGGCAACGTCCTGATCAACAACGCCTACTACCGCACCGACATCGGCGACCGCTGGGGAGAGGATTCGGATAAGTTGTGGGCATGGGGGTTGTTGTAGGGGTGGATATGGTTTCACTGTTATATTGTCATATTGTTCGGCCTGCGCAGGGCAACAGGCATGGTTATATTGCTGGCCTTGCCCGGAGGCTCCCCGTCTGGCGTTAGACAGCCGGCGGAGGTTCGTACATCGTCGTACATCGCCCCAAATACCTGTTGGATCCGTACACTGTACACAACTACCTGCTGTAAGGAAAAACTGAAAACCGGCTTATCCATGAATCTCCGGTTCGAAGAGTCAACATCGTCCCCCGGCCGCTTCTTCGCTCTCCTGCCGGCCGACTGGCGGGAGGCCATTGCCCCGCACTGGCCGGATTATGCCGGCACGGCCCGCATCTTCACCCTGGAAACAGACGGGGAATTGCTCGGCGGCGGCATCCTCTTCTCCACGCCCGCTCCCGACCTCCTGTCCTACGGGGAGGAAGCCCGGCGCTGGTTCGACGCCGGGTATCTCTACATTGGCTTTCTGTGGATAGCGGAAGCCCACCGGGGCAGGCAGCTCGGCTCGCTCTGGCTGCGGAGGCTGCGGGAGCGGTTTCCGGGACAGCGGTTCTGGCTGTCGATCGACGACTATTCCCTCCGGGTGTTCTACGAACGCAATGGCTTCCGGCTGGCAGGAAAGGTGGAACTGAGCAGCGGGCCCGAGTGGGTGCTGGCGGATGGGGGGGAATAGGGCCGGACAGTTGCTGGTTGCTGGTTATTGGTTATTGCCCACCGGTTACCAATTGAAAATCATTAATTCGACAATCTACCCCTTTTTATTTGCTCCGCACAGACAAACCCCGCCCTCCGCTCAAGCCGCTTTCCCGGCCAAAACATCCTTAAACCCTTGTGTCAAAAACGCTTTACCAAAAAGGGCAAAAGCCACATTTTCAAAATATAATTTTGAATAATTGGTTCCAAATCCCAATATTTGCGAACATTATTCGCCTGCCACGTCAAAATAGTACAACTATCTGTCAATATTCTCGTAGAGCGGCGTTGCTCTCTCTCCTACCTTTGTCCCTGTCATAAGCGGGAAAACCCGCGAGATAAAATGTGCTGTTTAATTCATCAAAAACACTCATGCCATGAACACAGCTATGAAAAAGTTCATTCAACTGGCCATCGTATTTTTCTCTGTCACTTCCTGGGTGGCGGCCAACGACTACCTGCCGTCGATTACCCTGAAGAACATCCCGGCGGAGAAAAAATTCAGCCTCGCGATCGAAGGGCTGAAGGAAACCGCCGAGATCAGGCTTACCGACATCGACGGGCAGATACTGCTCAGCCAGGATACGGAAGGGCAGAAGAACTTCGCCAAGGTCTTCAACCTCAGCCAGCTTCCGGGCGGCGAGTACTTCCTTACCGTACGCACCAGCCTGCGGGAAACGGTACAGCCGGTCACGCTGACCGATACGGAAGTGCTGGTCAATACGGAGAAGAAGCGGGAATTCTACAGCCCGGTCATCCAGGTAAAAAAGGAATACGTCGACGTCTCCCTCTTCAACGGCCGCATCGGCACCGTGACGGTACGCATCCTGGGCGCCAACAACGAAGAGGTGTTCGGGGAAAAACTGGAAAATGTCCTCGTGGTAGAAAAGCGCTACCGCCTCGGCCAGCTTCCCTGGGGCACGTACACCATACAGGTAGCTACGCCGGCCAACACGTACTACAAAACTTTTGACGTCCGTTAGCCAGGGCGTCCCACAGTCATATCGTATTTGTTTTAGGATCGGAAGATAGAGCTGCGCCCCCGGGCGCAGCTTTTTTTTACAACGTCAGCGTCACCACCGTCCCCTCCCCCTCCACCGAATGCAGCTCGATATTGCCTTTGTGCATCCGCATGATCTGCCGGCTCAGGCTCAGGCCGATCCCGGAGCCTTCTTTTTTGGTGGTGAAAAAGGGCACGAAAATCTGCTCCATAGCCTCTTCGGAGATACCCTGTCCGTTATCCACCACGATGATCTGCGACTTTTGCCCCACCTTCTGCACGTTGACCTGTATCCGCGGGTTTTCCCTGCCCGACACGGCATCGGCGGCATTTTTGACGAGGTTAATGAGCACCTGCTCCAGCAGGGCGGGGTCGGCCTGAAACGTTACCGGCTGTACCGGGAAGCTGGCGTTCAGGGCGATGCCTTTGCGCTCCAGTTCCGGGCGGAAGAGCGTACAAATCTCCTCCACCAGGTGGCGGGCCTCCACCAGCTCGAAGTTGGGGGGCGGGACGCGCGTCAGGGTGCGGTAGGTCTCTGTGAAGCCCAGCAGGCCCTCGCTGCGCTTTTTGATCACGTCTACCGAGTTTTTAATGTGCTTCATGCCGCCTTCGTCCAGAGATGGGTTATTGCTGATCACGTCGCTGATGGTAGAGCTCAGGGAGGCAATGGGCGCCACCGAGTTCATGATCTCGTGGGTGAGGATGCGGATCAGTTTCTGCCAGGCCACCAGTTCCTGCTCTTCCAGCTCCGACTGGATGTTCTGGAAAGAAACCAGCCGGAAATGTTCGCCCTGAAGGACCAGCTCAATGCACTGGATGGCCAGCTGCTTTATTTTGTTATCTAAGGAAAGCTTGATCAGCTCCCGCTCCCCTGGCGCCAGGTTTTTCACCGTTGACCAAAGGCCCTCGTCCACCTGCTTCAAAGCGCCGAGGTTGATGAGGTAGGACTTGTGGATGAGGGCCTGCAGGGCCTTGTTCATGAGGATGACCTCCCCCTCGTCGTTAAAACACAGCAGGCCGATGTTGATGTGCTCAACGATAGACTGCAGGAACTGGTGGTTGGCCTCTTTCTCCGCCCGGATGTCCTGGAACTTGCGGTTGACCATGTTGAAGCTCTGGTACAGCTCGTCGAAAGACTCTCCCTTGTGGCGGGCGGAAGTGGTGGTCGTGAAGTCGTTGTACTGCACGCTTTCGATGAAGTTGGCCAGGTCGCGGTTGGTCTGGTTCACGTAATAGATGAGGTTGCTGACGGCAATGGCGAGCAGGAAGCCGATGAAGACCGCTGTCAGGGCGTACCCCTGGGTGAAGCTGATGGCTGCCCCCGCCACCATGAGCAGGATGATGGAGATGCGGACGATGATGTTGATCCGGAAGTTGTACAGCACGGTTTATTGTGTGTTTTCAATGAACCGGCAAGTTACGATTTTCCCGGCAGGCAGGCGGAGCAACATTCCTGCCCCGGCGGCAGTAACGGGCAGCCAAAATTGAAATTATCGTAACAGGAATCCCGCTTTTGAAGTAAAAAGCGGGATTCAACGCCGGATAAAGGAAAAACCAATAAAAAACGGCTCCCCCGGGCAGTGCCGGGAGAGCCGTTTTTTTATTGGAAAACAGCCACTAATAGCGGTAGTACTCCGGCTTGAACGGCCCTTTCTTCTCCACGCCGATATAATCGGCCTGTTCGTCGGTCAGGGATTCCAGCTCTACGCCGATTTTGGCCAGGTGGAGGCGCGCCACTTCCTCGTCGAGGTGCTTGGGCAGGGTATACACCTTGTTCTCGTACTGGCCGTGCTTGTTCCACAGCTCGATCTGGGCCAGCACCTGGTTGGTGAAGGAGTTGGACATCACGAAGGAGGGGTGGCCGGTGGCGCAGCCCAGGTTGACCAGGCGGCCCTCCGCCAGCAGGAGGATGTCCTTGCCGTCGACGGTGTACTTGTCGACCTGCGGCTTGATGTTGACGCGGGTATGGCCGTAGTTTCTCTTCAGCCAGGCCACGTCGATCTCGTTGTCGAAATGGCCGATGTTGCAGACGATAGCCTTGTCCTTCATCTGGCGGAAGTGCTTCTCGGTGACGATGTTGAGGTTGCCGGTGGCCGTCACGACGATGTCGGCACGGGAAACGGCATTTTCCATGCGCTTCACCTCATAGCCGTCCATAGCGGCCTGCAGGGCGCAGATGGGGTCGATCTCGGTGACGATCACCCGGCAGCCGGCGCCGCGCAGGGAGGCGGCGGTGCCCTTGCCCACGTCGCCGTAGCCGGCCACGACGGCCACCTTGCCGGCCATCATGATGTCGGTAGCCCGGCGGATGGCGTCCACGGCCGATTCCTTACAGCCGTATTTGTTGTCGAATTTGGACTTGGTGACCGAGTCGTTCACATTGAAAGCCGGCATGGGCAGCGTGCCCTTCTTCATGCGCTCGTAGAGGCGGTGTACGCCGGTGGTGGTCTCCTCGCTCAGCCCCCGGATGCCGGCGGCCAGTTCCGGGTGCTTGTCCAGGACGATATTGGTCAGGTCGCCCCCGTCGTCCAGGATCATGTTCAGCGGCTGGCCGTCTTCGAAGGCGAAGAGGGTCTGCTCGATGCACCACCAGAATTCCTCCTCGGTCTGCCCTTTCCAGGCGTAGACGGGGATGCCGGCAGCGGCAATGGCGGCGGCGGCGTGGTCCTGGGTAGAGAAGATATTGCAGGACGACCAGGTGACGTCGGCGCCCAGCTCCACCAGCGTCTCGATCAGCACGGCGGTCTGAATGGTCATGTGCAGGCAGCCGGCGACGCGCGCGCCCTTCAGCGGCTTGTCCTTGCCGTATTTTTCGCGCAGGGCCATCAGGCCGGGCATTTCGGCTTCCGCCAGTTCGATCTCCTTGCGGCCCCAGTCCGCCAGGTTGATATCTTTAACTTTGTACTTAAGCTTTTGATCTACGGATTGCATTGATTTCCAGTTTGTGTGAGTGTTTTCTTTGACAAATTGCGGGGGCTGCCGGGAGCGCCGCAATTTGTCAAAGAGCCGGGAGCTTTTTGCGGGTGCCCCTGGCCGTTTTAAAGGATCATTTTTGCGGGTGCAAAAATACAGTTTTCCCGGCTTTTATTCTAATGTTCCCGACCAATACTTGTCAGACAGTATAACCCGATAGGCGCTGTTCTTGTTCAACACCTTTATGCCCGGTTGGTTTACCGGCATGCACCCAGGAAAAGCCCCTCTTCATTTACACATTTACACGTTTACACATTTACACGTTTACACATTTACACGTTTACACATTTACACGTTTACACATTTACACGTTTACACCTGCCCCCTACAGCTTGATCCACTTCCCCTCCTTCGGCGGCGCCTCGTAGCTTTCCAGCGCGTCCAGCAGTTCAGGTATGGATCCGGCAACGAGGAGCAGTTTCCGGTGGGCCGGTTTGAGGAAGCCCTCGGCGGCCATGTGGTCCAGTTGCCTGATCAGGGCGTCGTAGAAGCCGTTGACGTTGAGGATGCCGATGGGGTGCTGCCCCTGCCCGAGCTGGGCGAGGGTCAGCATCTCGAAAGCTTCGTCCAGCGTGCCGTATCCGCCGGGCAGGATGATGACGGCCTCGGAGAGCTGGGCCATTTTGATTTTGCGCTCGTGCATGCTGTCCACCACATAGAGCTTGGTCAGTCCTTCGTGGCAGACCTCCTTTTTGCGCAGGAAGAAGGGAATGACGCCCAGTACTTCGCCCCCGGCCTGCAGGGCGGCTTCGGCCAGGACGCCCATGAGGCCCACTTTGCCGGCGCCGTAAACGAGCTGGATATCGCGTTGGGCCATGGTTTGCCCGAGCTCACGGGCGGCATCGGCGTAAACGGTATCGGAGCCGGTATTGGCTCCGCAGAAAACGACGGCTGATTTCATAGTAAAGGATTATGCCAATTTGGAGGCCAAAGGTAAACAAAAATTCAGAGAGACAGCCAGACGTACAAAGCCAGGAACACGACGACAAATTGCGGACTGGAATAGCGGTGGCCCCGGCGCCTGCGGGAACCGGACGATTTCAAAAACCGCTGTTTCACTGACAAACAGATTTGATTTGTGAAAGCATAAACTTTACTCTTCCCTCTCTACCCATTAACTTGCGGTAAATTTACAGGTTGTAGCGAATCAGTAACAGAGATACTTTGAGAGCATGTTTGGAGGTGGTGCTTTTGAGGCGAAAATGTCAGATTTTGGGTTCTCACGAAGGCATTTTTCCGCCCCATAGCAGCGCTACGGGGCGGAAAAATGGCAAAGTGAGGTTCCAAAAGCTGG
>JAGFJD010000346.1 GCA_024102975.1 Phaeodactylibacter sp.
TTTGTAACTATTTACCACATAGGCCACATCAGGCAGTTCACATAGGCCACAGTAGCCGCAGCCTATGTGCTCTACTGTGAAAACGCTATGTGTCCTATGTGGTTAAACAAAAGACCTAAACAGTTACGTCTTTTTTCATATTTCCATGCGTTTCTTTATTACAATATTCTGTGGCGTTTTCGTAACATGCTGAAAATCAAAGTTTCACGCAGAGGCGCAGAGGACGCCACATACTGCTAGACATTTTTTGGACACAGAGTGCGCAGAGAAGACACAGAGCCACACAGAGGCTTGATTATCAACGGAAAACTTTGTGTATCTCTGTGTTGGACTCAGTGCGCTCTGTGTCCAAAACCATTTTGTCCAGTAGTGTGAGGACACCAGGCGAATTGCAATCTGTTGATGATCAATCCTTTGTGCCTCCGCGTGAGGAAAAAATGCCACGGACTATTGTTTATTAGGAGTCCCGGGGGCTTGTTCGGGCATCATACATTTCACTAATACTATAACCTATGTTCGGAAATTACCTGAAAACCGCCATTCGCAACCTCTGGAAATTCAGAGGCTACACCCTAATCAATATCCTGGGGCTGGCCATCGGGGTGGCCTGTGTGCTGCTGATCCTGCTGTACGTGCAGTCGGAGCTGAGCTACGACCGTTTCCACGAAAACCGGGGCCGCATTTACCGCCTCAACCTGGCGGCCACCAACCCGCAAACCCAGGAAAGCGTACAACGCGCCATCGGCCCATACCGCCTGGCCGACGAGATGAAGGTGGATTTTCCGGACTTTACCCTCATTCGCTTTGCCGCCCAGACGCGGGAATTGATCGAACGGGACGACGAGCTTTTCACCGAAGAAGGTTTTGCCTTTGTCGACCCGAAGGCATTTCAGGTATTTCATTTCCCGTTGCTCAGCGGCGACCCGGCGACAGCGCTGGACAATCCCTTTTCCGTCGTTTTGTCCGAAAGCGCCGCCCGGAAATACTTCGGGGAGGCCAACCCAATGGGCAAAGCGCTGACGATCCGCGACCGGCCCTTTGAGGTTACCGGCGTGATGGAAGACGTGCCTGAACATTCGCAGCTGCGGTTTGAAGTGCTGGCCTCCATGAACTGCGCCCGGCAGGTATTTTCCCGCGTGGTGCAGGAGAACTGGGGGGAAGGTTACGTCGAGACCTTCGCCATGATACCGGAAGGCAGGCGGCCGGCCGATTATGAGGAGGCCCTGGCGGCTTTTGTCGACGTCAAGCTGGAAGGCTGGCGGCAGTTCTCCCCGCGCCTCGTCATGCAGCCTTTACCGGAGATGTACCTGCATTCCAGGGACATACATAGCTTTTTCACGGGAGGGGACATCACCTATGTTTATGCCTTTTCCCTCATCGCCTTATTCATCCTGCTGATCGCCTGCATCAACTACATGAACCTGGCCACGGCGCGTTCCGGCGTGCGGGCCAGGGAGGTCGGCATGCGCAAGGTAGTGGGGGCTTCCCGTTCTCAGCTCATCAGCCAGTTCCTGAGCGAAAGCACCCTCCTGGCGTTGATCGCCCTGGTTTTGGCCATTGGCATCGTTTATTTTGCCTTGCCTGCCTTCAACAGCCTGACCGGCCGGCAGGTTTCCTTTTCGATCGCAAGCAACTGGAGCCTGCTGGCGAGCCTGTTGGGGATTGTGGTGCTGATCGGCATAGCCGCCGGCAGTTATCCGGCCTTTCTGTTGTCGGCCTTCCGGCCGGTGGCCGTCTTTTCCGGCCAGTTGCAGCAGGGCTTCAAAGGCGGCACCCTCCGCAAGGTGCTGGTCTCTTTCCAGTTTGCGACCTCCATCTTTTTGCTGATCGTCACCGGGGTAGTGTGCCAGCAACTGGAATACTGCCGGAATATGGATCTGGGTTTCGATAAGGAACACCTGGTGCTGATCGAGGGGACCCCCACCGAAATGCGGAGCAAGTACGACCAGTTTGCCGAACAGCTGGCGGCCAATCCGCAAATTATCTCTTCTGCCGCTTCCTCGCGGGTGCCGCCGGGGAGCCTGAGCAGTTCTTTCCGGACCCGGCCCGAAGGCATACCTGAAGAACAGCAGCAGGGGATGCAAACGGTGTGGACGGACTTCGGGTTCATCGAGACCATGGGCTTCGAAATGGCGGCCGGCCGCAGCTTCTCCAGGGATTTTCCCGCCGATGCCGGCACGGCCTTCATCCTCAACGAAGCGGCGGTCCGGGAGATCGGCTGGACCAACGAGGCGGCCATTGGCAAGGGTTTCGGCAGCTCGGAGATTTCCGACTGGGACAGCGGGCAGTGGCAGGACCGGGACGGCGCCGTCGTCGGCGTCCTGAAAGATTTTCACTTCGAATCGATGAAGGAAGAGATCGTGCCCACCGTCTACTTCGTCGCTCCCTATATGGCGTGGAACTACGTCATCCGCATCAAGCCCGGCAACATCCCGGAAACCATCGATTTCATTGAGGGTATCTGGGAGCGCTTCAATCCGGATGCGCCTTTCGAGTACACCTTTGTCGATGAGAGCTTTGCCGCCCTTTACCGGGCCGAAGAGCAGCAAGCCACCGTCTTTGGGATTTTTGCCGCGTTGGCCATTTTCATCGCCTGCCTCGGCCTGGTGGGCCTGGCCTCTTTTACGGCTGAGCAGCGGCGGAAGGAGATCAGCATCCGCAGGGTGCTGGGCGCTTCCAGCATGAGCATCATCAGGTTGTTGTCGGGAGAGTTCACCTGGCTGGTCGGGATCGCTTTCCTGCTGGCCACCCCGTTGGCCTGGTACCTGATGAACAGCTGGCTGGAGGATTTTGCCTACCGCATTTCAATTGGAGTGGGCGTGTTTGCGCTGGCGGGCCTGGCGGCCCTGCTGATCGCCTGGGCCACGGTGGGCTGGCAGACGGCGCGGGTGGCGCGGGCGAATCCGGCGGATGTGTTGCAGCGGGGTAGTTAGTAGTTAGGTCGAAGTTTGGAAACTTCGACCAACAGTTTGGAAACTTCGGCCAGCGTTTGGAAACTTCGGCCAGCAGAGAGCTTAATGCCGTGTAATGCCCAGTGCTTTTATCCGGGAACTCAGCGTGGAAGGCGCTACCTGCAACAGCTCTGCCGCTCCGTTCTTTCCGGAGACTTTCCAGCCGGTGGCATTCAGCGCCCTGATGATGTTCTCCCGTTCCAGTCGGCCGAGTTCCTGCTGGGTGAAGATTCGGGAATTTTCGCAGAGGGGGACGTCCGTTCCGGGATCTGGATGGGCATTCCATTCCGGCAAATCCTGGCTGAAGCGCAGATTTCCACCCTCCGGAGCGGTGATGACGGCCCGCTCGATGACGTTCTGCAATTCCCGCACATTGCCCGGCCAGGAGTAGGCGAGCAATTTTCGGATTTCATCCTCCGGGATACCTGTTATCTTTTTGCCCAACCTCAGGGCGCTTTTGCGGGCCAGGGCGGAGGCGATCAGGGCCACGTCGCGCCCCCGTTCCCGGAGCGGCGGGATGTTCAGCGGAAATACATTGAGCCGGTAGTACAGGTCTTCCCGGAAATTTCCTTTTCCCGCTTCCTCCAGCAGGTTGCGGTGGGTAGCGGCGATCACGCGCACGTTGACCTTGACCGTCTTCGAGCTGCCGACCGGCTCGAACTCGCCCTCCTGGAGGACGCGGAGCAGCTTGGGCTGCAGGGCCAGGGGCAGCTCTCCGATCTCGTCCAGGAAGATCGTCCCTCCATCTGCCAGCATGAACCGGCCGTCTCTTTTAGCGGTGGCGCCGGTGAACGCTCCTTTTTCGTGGCCGAACAGTTCGCTTTCGATCAGGTTGGCCGGCAGGGCGGCGCAGTTGAGGCGGATCATGGGTTTGCCCTGCCGCAGGCTCGACCGGTGGATGGCTCTGGCAAAGAGTTCTTTGCCGGTGCCCGTTTCGCCGGTGATCAATACACTTGCATTCGTCCGGGCTACCTGTCGTACCCTGGCCAGCGCTTCGCCTATTTTGGGGCTTTCGCCAATGATCTCGTCAAAATGGCGATGCTCGCAGGGGGCGCTGCCGGCCTGGTCCCTTTCGATGGTAATGGCGGGTATTTTTTTTTCTCCCTCCAACAGCCTGATCTTATCCATCGCCCCTTCGAACAGGCGGCGCAGCTGAATTTCGCTTTCCCGGAGCTGCCGGGTAGCCTTCTGCCGCTGCATTTCTGCGGTTGCCCGGGCGGCGAAAATCCGGAAAACCGCCTGCAGCCGTTTCCGGGGCGGCATGGGCTTGGTGTCCAGCACCGCCAGGTGGCCCAGGATTTTCCGGTCGGCGCCTTTCAGGGGGATGCCCATATAACTGACGGCGTTCATGGGCGCCAGGTCGGGGTCCTCCGGAAACAATTCAATGGCCCTATCCGGGATGTGAACCAGGGACTGGCTGTCGATGGCCGGTTCGCAGGGGGTGCCCCGGATGTCGTATTCATACTGATCCACCCAGTCGCTTCCCAGCCAGAATGCCTGCGCCCGGAGCCGGCGGTTGGCTTCGTCGTACTCCGTCACCCAGGCGCCATGTACGTTCAGCGATTCAGCCAGGTTTTTGACGAGCGCTCTGAAGAAACGGTTTCCGGTGAACAAGGCGGTGCCTTCGACGACTTTGCGGAGAATGGCTTCTTCTTTCAGTTGGTATTCGGAAGACTGGATCATCACAGCTGGTATTTCACCGAAGTTATTCCATCTGCTGTTTTCCTGAAAGCGCTGATGATTGGCCGGCGGCTGAAAATTATCCGGTGGCCGCTTTTACTGAGCCGCACAAAAAAAGCCATCCCGGATTCAGTATCCGGGACGGCTCCTATTCTATAAATCATCCTGAAATTACTCCACAACAAACCGGGTATTCAGCTTGATGGCGTTGCCCAGGTTGTACCGGTTGGGAGCGGTGGCGGTGACGGCTTCGTGGATTCTCCGGAACTGTTCCGGCGTGCCGTTACCCTTAATGTACACGGTGTACTGCAGGGACTCATAGCCGGGGGCGACATTGGGGTCGATGCCCAGGAAGCCCCGCAGGTCGATGTCGCCTTCCGTTACGATCCTGAGTTCTTCCAGCTCGACGCCTTCCAGGGCTGATACCGCTACGTAGCCGACCATGATGCAGGCGTTGAAGGCGGCCAGGAGGTACTCCTGGGGGTTCGCAAACTGGTTGGTGCCGCCGATCTCCAGGGGTTCGTCGATCTTGATGGTAAAATCTTTGGGTACGTACTGTCCGCCGATGGAGTATCCTGCGACGTGAGAATCGGAGCGGGTTCCTCCCTTCCAGTGGGTGGCTACTTTCCATTCTGTCATGCCCGCTGCCGGGTTAGCCGAGACCTGTTCGATCGTCTGCCGGAGAAAATCGGTGTCCATTCCGTTGATTTGCTGAACGACTTGCTCTTTCATTTTCAATTGATTTTGGTGTTAAAAAAATGCTGCCGGCATATCCGGCGTGCTTTCGGGTTGGTAAAAGGCAATTGGCATGCCAAAATGAATTTTTAAAATAAGTTTTTGAAAATCAACGATTTAAGCAGATTTGGTCACAATGGAGGGTTTACGAAATCCCGTGGATTTACGAAATCTCGTCACGGAAAATCGCGAAAGGGGGCTGATACATGCAATTTGTGTAACTATCCCATAGCGTTCGTCAGCACGACAGGGAGAAACATTTCCTGGTATGCCAAAAACATAGGGCTGGTCCGGCAGGAAGTTTTTGATGAAAAAGGCGAACTGCTGGTTCGGCAAGAGTTGGTGAAAATTGATTAAGGAACCGGCTGAAAATAAGTTCCCGTTTTTGGGGGAGAGCATTGTTTCACCAGCCAAGGCGTGAGGAAGGAACATAGCCTAGCTACGTGACTGACGAGCAACGCAGGATGGCGGAACAAGGCACCGCCAAAATAGGGAAGTTATTCTCAGCCGGTTCCTAAGGATGCAAGTAACACCAGGTGGCTGTCGCCGGCACTATTGTCAGCAAATCGCCGAAATCCTTCCTACAACCCCGCTTTAGCCGAGATTTCCAGCATTCGGTCGATAGAGGCCCGGCCCTGTTCGATGACCCAGTCCGGCAGGGTAATCTCCGGCTGTTCGTACTTCATGCAGGTATACAGTTTTTCCAGGGTATTGCGCTTCATGTGCGGGCACTCGTTGCAGGCGCAGGTATTGTTGGGCGGCGCGGGGATGAAGGTCTTGTGCGGCGAGGCCTTCTGCATCTGGTGGATGATGCCCACCTCGGTGGCCACGATGAACTCGCTGGCGTCGCTGCGTTTGGTATAATTCAGCAGGCCGGTGGTGGAGCCGATGAAGTCGGCTATTTCCAGGAGGTGGTCCTCACATTCGGGGTGGGCGATGAACCTGGCGTCGGGGTGGCGCATCTTCAGCTTGACGATCTTTTCGTGGGAGAAGATTTCGTGTACCATGCAGGAGCCGTTCCACAGCACCATGTCCCTGCCGGTCTTTTTCATCAGGTAGCGGCCCAGGTTGACGTCCGGCGCGAAGATGATGCCTTTGTCCTTCGGGATGCTTTCAATCACCTGCACGGCGTTGGTGGAAGTGCAGCAGATGTCGGTCAGCGTCTTCAGCTCCGCCGTGCAGTTGATGTAGCTGACCACCACGTGATCGGGATATTTCTCCCTGAACTTGCGGAATACCGGCGGCGGGCAGGAGTCGGCCAGGGAGCAGCCCGCCTTCAGGTCGGGCAGCAGCACCTTCTTTTGGGGAGAAAGCATTTTAGCGGTCTCTGCCATGAAGTGTACGCCGGCGAAGACGATGATGTCGGCCCCGGTTGCGGCAGCTTGCTGGGAAAGCCCCAGGCTGTCGCCGATGTAGTCGGCAATGTCCTGGATATCCGGTTCCTGGTAGTAGTGCGCCAGGATGATGGCGTTCTTTTCCTTCTTGAGTTTTTCGATTTCCTCGAACAGGTCCAGGGTTGGGTCCACATCGACATCCAGGTATCCCTTCTGCTGGAGCTGTTTTTCGGCAATGGCAAGCGTCGTCATGGTTCGGAATTTTTATGCGGTTTCAGGGAATACTCCCGTCCGATATTCTTTTTCTGCCAGAATAACGGCGGGTTTCCGGAAATAGTTTACTTAGTTTGAACTTTAAACTAAGTTTTTTTTCAGACTTATGACGAAGATGAGACAGGAAGGTAACACATGGACAGGAATTCCCCTGTGGCAAAGGAGAGCTGTAGACAGGATTTACGGGATGAACAGGATTCCGCTTCCACCCCATCGTCATTGTCCAGGTATCTGTGCTAACTTACATTTTTTGAACAGCTGTACTTTCGCTTTCTGACTATAAGGGCCATTTGCACCTGGGGGCCTTCCCACTTCCGCTTTCCGCTTTCCCATTTTCCATCCCTATTCTTTCTTCTCCTCCCCGCCCCTCATCTCCCCACCAGAAAAACCGCCGGATGCTTGTGCAAATCCGGCACTTGCTCCTTCCTCCAGTCCCGCACGGCAAGGGTGCGCACATATTCGGCGGGCAGCGTCAGGTCGGCAGCGATGCAGAAGAGCATATCCGGGGAAAGCACGTTGACGGCCGTTTCGATCAGGCCCATATTGCGGTAGGGCGTTTCGATGAAAATCTGTGTCTGGTTGTGTTTGAACACCCGTTGTTCCAGGAATTTCAGCTCCCGGTCCAGCTCGGGGCGGCGGGGCGGCAGGTAGCCGTGGAAGCAGAAGTCCTGCCCGTTGAGGCCCGAGGCCATCAGGGCGAGCAGGATGGAAGACGGGCCCACCAGCGGCACGACCTGGATGCCCCGTTGGTGGGCGGTTTGCACCACAAAGGCGCCGGGGTCGGCCACGCCGGGGCAGCCGGCTTCGGAGAGCAGGCCGATGTCCTTGCCCTGATCGGCGTCTTCCAGGAAGCGGGCGCGTTCTTCGGGCGGCGTGTGCTTGGTGATCTCGTAGAAAGCCAGTTTGCTGAAGGGCTTTGACGGATTGGTCTCTTTGATGAAGCGCCGGGCGGTTTTGGCGCGCTCGGCGATGAAAACATCCAGGCGGTGGAGGATGTCGACGACATACTGTGGGAGGGTATGGGATGCGCCTTCTCCCAGTGGGGCGGGGATGAGGTAGAGTTTGCCTTTTGTTGCCATAGGGCAAATGTAGCTTATATTGTTTATTTTTGTAAAAAGTGGTTCATGAAAGGAGAAAGCGCAGAAAAGTACTACAGCCTTTCCGGCTACCTGGAGCTGGAGGCCCACTCGGAGCAGAAACATGAGTTCCGGGATGGGGTTGTAGTCGCCATGTCCGGCGGCACTATTCCCCACAATTTGATCTGCGGGAATGTCTTCTATGCGCTTCGGGAAAAGGAAAAAAAAGGTTGTACGGTTTTCAACAGTGATCAAAGAGTATATTTCAATGAATTGAATCATTATGTCTATCCGGATATCAGCGTTGTCTGTGGCAATATTGAAGTTTCGGAGAAAGATGAAAATGCGATTGTCAATCCGGTGCTGATCGTTGAAGTATTGTCGGATAATACAGCAGCCTATGACCGCGGAGAAAAATTCCGGAAATACCGCTCTCTTACTTCCTTCAAAGAGTACATTCTGGTGGATCAGGAACAACCCATTGTAGATACCTTGTACAGAGAAGACGGAAAATACTGGCGCATACAAACCATCATCGGCCTGAGCAAAAAGGTGCCGGTTTACACATTGGATATCGAAATCTCAATGGAGGATATTTATTTAAACATTCCAGGCCTCAGAGAGCCTCAGTTCAAACTTGACCTGTAACACTTTATGGAAAACTCCTATACCATAAAACTCCCCCAATTCGAGGGCCCCTTCGACCTGCTGCTCTTCTTTATCGAGCGGGACGAGCTGGACATCAACGACATCCCCATCGCCAAAATCACTGACGACTTCCTGGAGTACATCCGGCAGATGGAGCGGATGAACATCGACCTGGCCAGCGAGTTCATCCTGGTAGCCGCCACGCTTTGCCGCATCAAGGCCAAGATGCTCCTGCCCCGCAAGCCGGTCGACGAGGAAGGCAACGAGATCGACCCCCGGGCGGAACTGGTGCAGCGCCTGATGGAGTACAAACGCTACAAGAGCGTGCTGGAAGAGATGCGGCAGATGGAGGAAGCGCGCGGCAAACAGGCCCTGCGGGGCAACGTCTCCCGCGAGCTGCAGCGCATCGCCAACAAAGCCCTGGTCGATGCCGAACTGGAGTCGGTGACCCTCTTCAAGCTGCTGCGCGCCTTCGAGCGGGTCATGCAGCGCTTCGAAACCGCCCACCCTACGTCCGTCCACCGGATCGTCCAGTTCAATTATACCATCGAAGAGCAACAGGCCCACATTTTCTCCCGGGTGCGCAACGGCCAGCGTGCCAACTTCACGGACATCTTCCAGGAGTGCAAAAACCGCATCCACGCCATTGTCACCTTCCTGGCCCTGCTCGAACTGCTCAACCTCCAGATGATCGACATCACCGTCGGCCTGGGATATAACAATTTCTGGCTGGAAGAGTATAAGGAGGTGGATCGTTTCGAAGAGGAATAGCCCGGGCCCGGAAGGCGCCCAAGCCATCAGGTTGCCAGTTCCCCCTCCCTCGGAGGGGGTTAGGGGGAGGCTCAGAGGCTAAAAAAAAGGCTATGCTCATCAGCATAGCCGGCAAAGAAACATTTATATAGGGCTACAGTATAGGATACAAACAATTTCGAAACAAAAATGAGCCAGCGTCATGTCGAGCAACACGACCCTGGCCACGAAAGCGACTTTAGATTGCAGGAAAGATTAGCATCATAAGAGAAGATGACAGCAAGAAATCAACATTTTACTTTTGATCCCTTTTTCTTTCTTGGTACAGTGCAAAAGTCGCCATCGCAGCTTAATTGAACATTAAACTCACGTTAAATCCTCATTAAGTCTTGATGTTGGCGTCGATGCTTGTCCGTTGATGGCGAACGGGAGGCCAGCGATCAACGGACAAGCATCAACGCCTGCGGCGCTCACTCCAGTCCCAGCAGTAGTTTTACGGTGGGCAGTACTTGTTTGGCCCGCTTTTGGTCGAAGGCGGCCTCCGCTGTAGTTTTTTCTTTTTCCGGCGCCTGGTGCCCTGTCCGGGCCAGGCGCAGCATCTTTTCGCGTTCGGGGGAGGTGAAGTCGGAGAAGGCGCGGCGCAGCAGCGGGAGTATTTCGTCGAAGTGCGCTGCCGGCATTTCGGCGACCCATTCGTCGAGGATGGCCCACAGGGCCGGAAGGTGGATGAGCAGCAGGCCGCTGCCGTAGAGGAAGCCTTCCAGCCAGAGGGCGCCGCTCTGAGCTTCGTCGGCGGCCGACAGGGCGAAGCGCATCAGCCGGGCCGTTTCCGGGGGCGGGTGGGCCGACCGGTCGAACAGCATACGGGAGCACAGGCCGCGGATGAGCGGGTGGGCGCCGCCGGCCCGGGCGATCTTGTCCAGCGTTTCGATCCATTGCTGTGGGCTGAGTTCCTGGCCGAGCAGGCTTATCGCCCGGTTGTTCTGCACGATCAGCCGGTGCCACTCCCGGGCGGGTTCCTCCCCGATGTGGAGCACGGCAGCAGGCAGGCCGATGCAGATGCGCGGCGCCATTTGCCGGATCAGGGCCCGGACCGACTCTACGTCCGTCTGCCGGGTATCGCCATAACGGGTTATATCGGCCAGGACGGGCAGGGCGTCCATCAGGTAGAATATATCGCGGGTGAGCGAAGCGGCGTCTTCGATGCGGGCCACGAGGGGGTTGAAGGCAGTGGTGATGCCTGCCAGCAGCGCCTCGCGGGCCAGCCCGATCAGCGAGGACAGCTCTTCGGTTCCTGCCGCCCGTTTCTGGATGTAAAAGGTGGCGGCGCTGTGGACGGTATTGCCCCACATGCCGGCTTCGATCACCTTGATGACGTATTCCGGCAGCCACTCCAGGCGCCAGTTCTCGTGGAAGCTGCCCAGCCGGTTTTCGGGCGCCTCCAGCACCTTGCCCCAGGGGATTTCCAGCACGTTGAGCTGGTGCAGCAGGTGGCTGATGTCGAGATGGTTGGCTTTGCGCAAATCCAGCTCTTTGGTTTCCGGTACGGCAGACCGGAAGGCCTTTGCCAGGCGGAGGGACCGAATCCGGCTTTCCAGGTCCTTCTGGAGGGGAATCTGCGGGATGTCGGCCGGCACTTCGCCGACCTCGTTGCCGATGACGAGCTGTTCTTCGATCAGTTGCAGGGGTTCTTCGTTGCCTTCGCAGAAGACGGCAAGGGCCGCCTCCTTCATCTCCCCGATCCCGGCGACCGGCTGCTGCCGGATGGCCGCCAGCGCCTGGGCCAGGCGGGCGGCTTCCATGGCCTGAGCCGCAGAGGCGTTGAACCCTTCCTTCCGGAGCAGGCCGGCGACCCGCGCCATCCACCACTGCACCGCCTCCCCGCGGCGGCTGAAGAGCACGGCGTACCAGGCCGGAGAGACCACCCCCGCCCGGTAACCGCTCTGGAAGGCGAGCCGCTTATAGCTCCAGGGAATCCAGGTGGCTGCTATCTTTTTTTTCCGCAACCCTTTCAGCAGGGCGTTGTCGTCTTTGGGCTGGAAACGGGCCAGCCGGTGCAGGGCAGGGGCGTGCCAGGCGCCGCAGACAACGGCCACGTTCTTGTATCCGCCGGACAGCGCCTGGCGCAGGGTTTTCCGCATGTACGCCTCGCGAACCTGGTTGTGGCGGGTTTCCTGCCGGCCCTGCTCGTCGCGCAGGGCGGTATTGAGCTCGATGATGGCAGAGAAGATGTCGCCGTCGTGGCCGGGCTGCTCAAAGGTGGCCTCCCACCATCGCTCGCTGTCCGAAAAGCCGGCAATTTCGGCGATGTAGCCCATGGGGTCCCGGACGATGGGTTCCTCGTTTTCAGAAGAAGGCAGGGGGATTTCCAGCTGCCCCTGTTTGTCTTCTTCCATCTGGAACTGCATGCTCATCGGCAAATCCATAAACCGGACCGGAATGCCCTGCGCCAGGCCATACCGGATAGCCTGCCACTCCGGAGAGAATTCGGCAAACGGCAAATAGGAGGCCTTGCTCAAATCTTTCTCGTCGTATAACAGGACGGCTACCGGCGGAATGATGCCGGGGTGCAAAGCATGCTCCAGCGCCGGTTCCGCATCGGCCGGCGCTTCTATCAGCAGGCAGTCGGGAGGCGCCGCCTCCAGGGCGCGCAACAGGCTGCGGGCGGAGCCGGGGCCGTGGTGCCGTATGCCGTAGATGTGGTACATTTGAAGGAGTGAATGATTGAATTAGTGAATGAGTGAAGCCACTCGGGGAAGTCGGTATTTTGCCTGTGGCCGAAATACAATTGAAATATGTTGAAATACTTTGAAATACCGCCCTACCCAAAATATCTCCATGTATTTCCATGTATTTCCATGTATTTCCATGCATTTCCCCATTTCAGCCCCAACCCTTAATCCAGCAATTCCCTGCAAGCCTCATACAAATCCTCCCAGCCTTCCCGTTCTTTGACCACCGTTTCCAGGTATTCCAGCCAGGCGGTTTTATCCTGCACCGGATCTTTGACCACGGCCCCGGCGAGGCTGCCGGCGATGTCGGCGGCGCGGGTTTCGCCGTCGCCGAAGTGGGTGGCCAGGGCCTGGCCGTTGCTGATGACGGATATGGCCTCTGCGGTGCTCAGGGTGCTGCCCGGCGATTTGAGCTTGCGCTTGCCGTCTTCCGTTTTGCCGTTGCGCAGCTCCCGGAAGATGGTCACCAGGCGGCGGATTTCCTCGATGGGGGCCGGGGCCGGCGGCAACCGGAGGGACTCCCCGATTTGTTCCACCCGGTTTTTGACGATGGCGACTTCCTCTTCCAGGGTGGCGGGCAGGGGCAAAACCACGGTATTGAACCGGCGCCGCAGGGCGCTCGACAGTTCGTTGACGCCCTTGTCGCGGTTGTTGGCCGTGGCGATGATGTTGAACCCCTGGCGGGCCTGCACGTCGGTATGGAGTTCGGGTATGGGCAGTATTTTTTCCGAAAGCACGGTGATGAGGGCGTCCTGCACGTCGGAGGGAATGCGGGTGAGTTCCTCCACGCGGGCGACCTTGCCCTGCTGCATGGCCAGCATCACCGGGCTTGGCACGAGGGCCCGCTCCGACGGCCCCTCGGCGATCAGGCGGGCGTAGTTCCAGCCGTAGCGGAGGGCTTCCTCGCTGAGCCCCGCCGTGCCCTGCACCAGCAGGCGCGAAGTGCCGGAGACGGCCGCCGCCAGGTGTTCGGAGACCCACGTCTTGGCCGTGCCGGGGATGCCGGTCAGCAGGAGAGCCCGGTCGGTGGCCAGGGTGGCCACGGCCACCTCGATGAGGCGCCGGCTGCCGTAGTATTTGGGCTCAATTTCCGTGCCGTCCTCCAGCTTGCCGCCCATGATGTAGGTGGTCACCGCCCGGGGCGAAAGCGCCCAGTTGGGGGGCTTGGGCCTGCTGTCAGAAGCGCGCAGGGCCTCCAGCTCTTTGGCATAGGATTCTTCCGCCGGGGGGCGGAGGATGGTTTGGTCTGGCATGGCATGAAATTTCTGATTCCATTACGAACAAATCGAAGGCAAATTTACAATTTATGGCGTTTGCTTCCCGGTTGAAGTGTCAGGTAGCCGGACAGTTCTAATTTGCCCATAGCCCACGAGGGTGCCACCTTGGGGTTCCGTCACCTGCTCCCTATTTCAATGCCTCCTGCATCTCCTTCCGAAAAGCCAGCACCCGGATAAACCACTCCACGTCCTTTTCCCAGCGGTACCAGACGGGCGAGCGGGTATCCCAGCCGGCGCGGAAACTTTCCAGCAGTTCCGGCTCGGTGCGGTAGGCGGCGGCGGCCAGTATGCGCTTGTAGTGCCAGAGGTTCCAGTAGTAGGCGCGGGCGCCGGACAGCCACTGCTGGAATCCGGTTAGCACGAGCTGGGCCAGCGCCCGGCCCCAGGGCTGCTCTCCCTGGCACAGCAGGAGGTAAAGAAAGCTTTTTTCTTCGATAAAGCCCGGGTTTTGCTTCAGGTGTTGCAGGGCGATCTCGTTAAAAAACGGATCGGGAAGGTTTTCCATGAGCAGTTTGCCGGCGCTGCCGCTCCAGGCCTCCTCATCGCCGGTGCGCCACCAGAAGCGCAGGATGGCCTCTATCCATCGGTGGTCCTGGTGGAGGACGGCGGCATTGGCCAGGGCGTCCAGCAGCAGTTTTTTCTGGTTGCTGCCGGCGAGCAGGCGCAGGGTATCCACTGTCGGGCGGATAAAGTGCTGCTCCCAGCGTTTGGGCGGTAACCGGCGCAGGATGTCGTAGGCCAGGGCTGCGCGCTTGCCGCCGGGGTAGCTTTTCCTGCCGGTGCCGATGCCGTCCCTTTTCAGCGCCTCATCGTTCTTTTCCGGCAGTTCGAGCCTTAGGCCCTTTTCTGTGTCTTCCCGGAACAGCGCCCGGGCGCGGGCGAACAGCCGGCCCTGGAGGGCCGAGGCGGGCAGGCGGGCCAGGAGCAGGGCGGCGGCGGTGCGCACCTCCTTGCGGCTATCGTCGAGGCAGGCCTCCAGGAAAGCTTCGTCGTAGGCGCCCGGCTGCTGCTCCATTTCCCGGAGCAAGGCCTGTTTTTCGGGATAAGGCGTTTCCTTCCAGGAGCTTTCCAGGAGGGCGGCGGCGGCTTCCGGCTGGGTGCGGCGGATATAGCGGAGCAGGGCCAGCCGTTGTTCGTGGCTGGCATCGGGCCAGGTTTCGGCATCGGGCGAGTCGGCCAGCGGCGCCCAGTCGGGATTCTGGCGGAGGAGCCACCGCTCCGGCTCGCCGAGGTTGCTCTGTACGGCCTTCCACAGGGCCGGCGACTGCAGGCAGCGGTAGAACAAGGCAGGCTGGTGTTCCGCCGGGATGCGCTTTTTGTATTGCCGCAACAGCCGGAGGTACTCCGCCAGGGCCGGGCTGTAAGGGCCTTCCAGGATGAGTCCCAGGTGGCGGGCCGACGTGCCGGAAGGGGCGGCCCGTTTTTCCTCCGCTTCATCGGGCATCGGCGGCCGCTCTCCTTCGAAGGGCGTCAGCGGGAAGCCGGCGCGCCGCAGCTGGTGGTAGAGGGCGGCGCCTTCCAGCACCACCCGGGCCGGGTCGGCATCGGTGTCTATGCCGATGCGGGCCAGGGCTTGCTCCACCTCCGCCGGGAGCTTGCCCCGCTCGGTGCCGATGAGCGCTATTTTTACGAGTTCTTCCCAGATCATGAGTAGTGATCAAAAAATAAGTTAACAAAAGAAAAAATAATCCCGCCCGGCGGCCAGCCCCCATTGTTCCAGCTGCCTTCGGATCCCCGGCTGGGCGCCGGGGGTGGCGACCAGCACGATCACCTGGGGGTTGGGCAACAGGGCGATGCTTTCTGTATCCTGCATGCGGACGCCGTAGATGTCCTTTCCCCATTTGGAAGGCGTATTGCAGGCCCAGTGGAAGTGGATGCCTTCCTCTTCCAGATACCGGGCCGCTTCCTTACCCTTGCGGCCGGCACCCCAGAGGACGAGCGGCCGGGACGGGCGGCGGTCGATCTCCAGGAAGTATTTCATTTTCAGGCTCAGGAACGTAGGGTCGGCGTAAAATGCGACATTCCGGGAAGCCCGCCCGGGGTGGTCCCGCCAGAGGTGGACGACGTCCCGGGAAGCGGCGATCCGCAGACGGTGTTTGTAAAAGCGGAAAGCCAGGTCGTAATCCTCGGGGTAGGCGTCCCGCCCGAAGCCGCCGCAGACGAGCAGCGCCTCCCGGTAGGCCATCCAGCCGGGGGAGGGGAGGGGGCACTCCCGGTAAATCTCCTGGTAGTGGCGGCCGCTGTCCATCAGCCCGTTCAGCCAGCGTTCGTAGCGGCGGTAGCCGTCGCCCAGATCTCCGTCCGAAAAATAGCGGATCTTGCCGGTGGCGACCCAGCCCGGGCCGTGCTGCTGCAGCAGCCGTTTGAGGTTTTTCAGCTTGTCAACCGGCATGAGGTCGTCGGCATCCATCCGGGTGATGTAGCTGCCGCGGCTGTGCTTCAGGGCCAGGCGCAGGGCCGGCACAATGCCCTTGGCGCCGGCATTGCGGCGGGGGCGGATGCGGCTGTCGCGCAGGGCATAACGCTGGAGGGCCGGCCAGCTGCCGTCGGTGGAGTAGTCGTCGATGGCAATCAGTTCCCAGCTGGTTTCCGACTGGGCCAGGATGGAATCCAGGCAGGCACCCAGGTGGGGGGCGTTGTTGTAGACCGGTAGGAGGATGCTGATCATAAGATTTTGCTATGCTTAACAGCAGCTCTAATCTAGGGCATCCTGTTTAATTTTTGGTAAACAATGTTTATCTTTCTGTCTGCCACAAAAACATACAAACACCAAATCCGTGAAACAATGGGCCCATCCCTCGCATTCCATTGAGCAATACTCGCCCTTTCGTATTATATTTGCAGAGAAATTCCACCAAGTACAACCAAGCTAAAAGTAGAAATGAAGAAAATCCTAGTGATCGAAGATAACGGCGAAGTCAGGGAAAACCTGGAAGAGATACTGGAATTGTCCGGCTATGAAGTCATCTCGGCGGAAGACGGCAAAGTCGGCGTGGAAAAAGCCCTGACCGACCCGCCCGACCTCATCCTCTGCGACGTTATGATGCCCCACCTCGACGGCTTCGGCGTGCTCAATATCCTCAGCAAGAAGAGCACTACCGCCAACGTGCCCTTTATATTCCTGACCGCCAAAGCCGAAAAGAGCGACTTCCGCCGCGGCATGAACCTCGGCGCCGACGACTACATCACCAAGCCTTTCTATAAGGACGAACTGCTGGAGGTGATCGAAACCCGCCTGCGCAAAAGCGAACAACTGCGCAAGCAGTTCGACAAAACCGAGCAGGGCCTGACCGCCTTTATCAACGAGGCCAAGGGCTACGAAGAGCTGCGCAAGCTCTCCGAAGAACGCAAAACCAAGAACATCAAACGGCGGGAACACATCTTCGAAGAAGGCGAATTCCCCCGCTACCTCTACTTCGTCAAAAGGGGTAAAGTAAAGGTCTACAAGACCAACGAGGACGGCAAAGACTACATCATACAAATCTGCAAGCCCGGCGATTTCTTTGGCTACCTCGACCTGATCAAGGACGAAAAATACACCGAATCGGCCGCTGCTATGGAAGACACGGAGGTGAGCCTCATTCCCAAGGAGGACTTCAACAAGCTGCTGCTCGCCAACCGCGACGTGGCCTCCCAACTGATCAAAATGCTGGCCGACAACGTCACCGAAAAGGAGGAGCAACTGCTCAACCTGGCCTACAATTCCGTCCGCCGACGGGTGGCCGACGCCATCCTCCTGCTGAGCCAGAAACAGGAAGACGGCAGCATCAACATCCTGCGCGACGACCTGGCCCGCCTGGTCGGCACCGCCAAGGAGAGCGTCATCCGCATGCTCACCGAATTCAAGGAGGACGGCTACATCGAGATCGTCGACGGAGCTATCCAGATTGTGGACCGGGACAGGCTGGAGAACATGCATGCGTAAAATGTGCTTTCGTGTACGGGGCATTGGTGTGGGGGCGGTGAAGGACAGCTCCGGGCGGGGCGGCCTGGCATCCTCCACGCATTCTGAACAGCTGGAGGTTGGAAAGATGAAGTTTCATTACAACAACTTCAAACCTGGTGGTTTTCTGGAAGTAGCCATGCCCTATGACGGTCTCGATATCAGGAACAACAACTTCAGCGGACCCGTTCGGTTTTACTACCGCAATCTTCACAGAAAAATAGTGGTTAACGCCCAATAAAAAAAGCCCTTCGCGCGGAAGGGCTCCTCTAAAAACCGATAACACTAAATTTTCCAGGTAAAGGCATTTGCCTTTTATAAGTAAAGCATGAAACTTCAAAACAGCCGGGAGGACAGATTTTCCGCCCCCCCGGCAATGACGTAAAAATATGAAGGCTTTCTCTGGCTACAGATGACTTTTGTCATACTTTCCTGCTGACGTTCATCAATTGGTTTTTATTGAGGCGGCACTCCCGGCGATGGTTTCCCGGCCAGGACGCCCCCCTGCAAATGCACGAATACACAAATACACGAACGCACATCTCTACCCCACCACCCGCGAAGCCTCCAGCTGCACGTCTGCCCACTGCCAGGCCTCCTCGAAGCGTTTTTTCACTTCTTCAGCTTCTTTTTTCCTGCCCTGTGCCAGGAGGCTTTCGTACAGCCCTTTGAGGGCGTAGCCGTTTTTGCGGAACAGTTCCAGGTCTCTCCGGTACAAGGCTTCGGCCTCGGCGAAGCGTTTTTCCGCCAGCAGGATGGGCCCCAGGTGGTGGCGCACGGAGAAAAACCAATCAGGAGGTTCGTTATAGCTCAGGCCGTCTTCAAGTTGAATGGCCTCCTCCAGGAGGCGGATAGCCGTTTCGGCATCTCCTTCCCTGTTGGCAATTTCCGCTTCCAGCACCCGGCCGGCGATCTGCAGCAGGCTGGCGGCAGAGTTGATGTCCCAGATGGTGATGCCTTCCACCATGGGGTTGGCGGCGGCGATGCGCAGCCTGTGCAGTTCCCGGCGGGCATCTTCCGGCTGTCCTTTGGCAGCATGGGCCATTCCCCGGGCGTAATGCCAGATAGCAATAGGATAGGGCAGGTCTTCTGCCGGGCGGGGTTCGGCCAGGGCCTCTTCCCACTTGCCGAACTTGACGTATAAGTAATATGGAATGGACCAGTAGTGCTGTATTGTTTCCAGGCCGGGCTGCCGCATAGCCAGGGTATCCAGCTTGGCTACCATGCGCCGGGCTGCCTGAAGGGAAAGTTTGCTGCGCCCTTCGAAAGCAGCGCATGCCGACAGGAAGTGGAAATTATGAGGGTATAAACCCAGGGGATAAGCCCCGGCGGCATGGCAGGCGCTCACGTACAGGCTGTCGACCTCTACAGCGGCGGCGTTCACCATAGACCCCAGGTGGTAATCGCCGGTCCGGATATAGGTATGCGACGGCATGTGTATCAGGTGGCCGGCGCCGGGCGTCAGTTTGGGCAGGCGGGCCGCATGGGCCATTGCCCGCTCCGGCGCCTGAGACGCCTCGGTAGCGTGAATGTACAGGTGGATAGCCAGGACGTGGTTGGGGTTGCGCTGCAGGATGCCCTCCAGGATTTCCAGGATTTCCGGCGTCCAGGGGCGCGGCTCGCCCTCGAAGGACCACAGGTCCCAGGGATGGGCGTCCATAATGGCCTCGGCCATCATGGCGGCGATGTCGTCGTCGTCGGGGAACTGGCGGTGGGCCTGGCGCATGCCCTCGATGTAGGCTTCGTCATATTCCGAACGGTCCTCTACCGGTTCGGGCGGATAGCGCCGGGCAATGGCCCGGATCAGGGCCTGCTCGCGGGCAGTCGTATTGCCCATATATTTCAGCGCTTTCGCTACGGATTCGTTGGCAATTTCCACCACAGCAGGGTCCATGCCCATGTTGTAATTGGGCCCCAGCACATAGGCCAGCCCCCAGTGGCACATGGCACACCCGGGATCGAGTTTGGTGGCGTAGAGGAAGGACCGGGCGGCTTCCGCGTGATTGAACCCGTTGGCGAGTTTAACGCCCTGCAGGAAAAACTGCTGCGCTTCTTCCGATTTCGTCGTGATCGGAAAGTCGTAAGTGCCCAGGCCGGCGAAGACGGGCGCCGGCTGGTCCGTGTCCGCCAGAGCGTCCACGGCTTTGCCTTTGGGCGTACACATTACCGGGATGGTTTTGGCGATGTCGGTGTCGGTTACTTTTTTCTTCCTGGCCTGGCAGGCCGAAAAGAGGGCCAGGGCCAGGAGGCTCCACAATACTTTCTTCATTTTCAATCGGGTTTTGTTTTCAGATATGATATTTCAGGCTCGGCGGCCTATTGTACAACAGGGTTGTGCAAAAGGCCTGGAGTAGACAGGATTTACAGGATTTACAGGATGCAGCGGCTTGGCTTGCCACCAAAGGGGTAAAATCCTGAAAATCTCGTCAATCCTGTCTAACTGTGCTTTTTTCACAACCCCGTCCAGTGTCGGGTGATTTCCTGCCGCTGACGGAGCTGTTCTGTCGGAACAGGTTTTTTTCATCGGGTTTTCAGCCGCCATAACAGGGTTTTCCGGTTGTTCCGGCTTTTTAGGAATAAGTTTCGCCTGAGAACCAGCACAATATTACGCGGAATAGGGAGAGCGGGCAAATGCAGATGATCGGTTGGCAGGCTTTTCGAGCAGGGGGAGGGAAAACTTTAGCTGAGGGTCCGGAGAAGAATAACTTCCCCATTTGATGCGGCTCTTTTTCCGCCATACTTCCCCGACACTTCGTGTCCGGGATAGGCTGTTGCGGGGTCGGTTACGTAGCACCGCTATGCGCCCTCCCCGGGCCTCGTCTGGCAAAAAAAAATTATCCGGACTTCGGCGCGAGCTCAGTCGAACGCTGAACAGACGGCCGCACTTCCGACTTTACGTCCAAAGTCCGGTCAGAGGCTGCGGATGGACAGCTGTTCACCGCACACACAACTCACTTCAGAGGCTTCACCACATACCCTGCCTCCCGCAATAGAGCCACTACGCCTTCATCTCCTCCCAGGTGGCCGGCGCCGACGGCAAAGAAGGTAGGCCTGAGTTTCATCATTTCGCTCATCACCGGTATCCAGTTGCGGTTGCGGCGCACCAGCAGCAGGTCTTCGTAGCCGCCGATGCCGGAAGATTCGTCCTCCATCATGCTCTGCATGCCCTGCAGGTCCTGGTTCTTGTAGAGTTCGACCATCTGGGCGAATTGCCCGCTGTCGGTTTTTTCCGATTTGATGGTTTCGACCAGCATTTTCGCCTGTACGGTGTAGGGGATGCTGTCAAACATGCTCATCTGGTACTCGGCGGTTTCCAGCCCCTCGATGGGCAGTTTGCGCTGCTGGGCCATCTGCATGAGCTCCATTTCGTAGGAGACCACCTGGCTGTCGCCGCCGCTGCCCATGCTGAGCATATCCTCGCCGCCCAGGGCGGAGAGGAACATGGGCTTGATGCGCTCCAGGAACATCAGGGGCAGGCCCACCTCCTCGAAGTGCGCTTCGACCAGCTTGTAGTCCTCCTCGCTGAGCAGGTCGCTCAGGGTGGTGTCGTTGGCCATAAAGGCCTTCATCATCAGCGGCATCAGCTTGGTGAAGTCCATCATGTCTTCCATGTCGATCTCGAAGGCCACCTGCTGCGCCTTGCCGAACGAGGCTTTAGTAGCATCCGTCAGGAAAAAATCCTCCTTGCCGATCATGTGGATGGTGCCGAACAGGTAAGACGGTTCTTTCAGCTCTTTGCCGCTGATCTCCCAGAGCAACGCGTTCTCTTCGGCGGTAGGGGCATATTGGGCAGAGCTGGCCGGCTGCGCCCAGGCGGCGGCGGCCAGCAGGGCCAGAAAAAGGGAAAAACAAATTTTTTGCATGATTGTACTTTAGCGTAAGCTTTTTTTTGAAGAACAAAAAAAGGGGCGTTCGGTTGCCTCTCTGCCCACATTCAAAAACAACAGCAAGAAGAACGCAAAAAAACCCACCCCCGTCGAATTCTCGATAAAATGTTCGATCATAAACGCCGCCAGCACTATGCCGTAGAACCCCAGAAGGAAAGGATGGCGGTAGTTCCGGCGATAAAAAAGCGGATGGAAAAGGGCAAAGAGGAAAAGCAGCAGGCCCATTGCTCCCGTGCCCGCCAGCACAAACAGGAACTGGTTGTGCGGCACCAGCGGCTCGGGAAGCTGGGGATAGGACTGTTCAAATACCCCCTTCACCTCCTGGTTCAGGTTGCCTGCCCCCACGCCGAAAACGGGGTGCTGCCGGGCCAGTTCCCAACCCACTTTCATGGAGACGAGGCGGCCGGTATCGGAATAATCCGCCCCCTCCCCCTCCTGGTATTTGATCAGCCCCCAGCGCATGTAATCCACCTTGGCCCGGAAACTGGGCACCAGCAGGTAGGCGGCCGCCGGCATGGCCGCCAGGGCCGCCAGCATGGCCAGCCCCAGGGCATAACGTCGGGACACCAGGATGTGGCGCGCCAAAAGCAGGAACAAGGCCGCATACAGGGCCAGGATGCCGCTGCGCACCGACAGCAGGTGGATGAACAGGAACAGGAAGAGCGTCGCGCCCAGGATGAAATATCGCTCCCGGGCGAAGCGCAGGAAATACCTCCGGCTGTACAGGTAGCCGCCGCTCACGACGCCCAGGGCCAGCAACAGGCTGTAGCGGATGTGGTTGCGGGGCGTAGGCATGGGCTGGCCCTGCTTCAGCATCAGCTGTATCTCCTCGTAGTGAATCCCATAGTTGATGGCGACGCCGATGGCGGTCACGAACATCAACACCAGCAGGAAATACAGCAACCCCAGCCACTGCCGTTCTTCCAGGCGGGGATGGCCGAGGAAGACCAGGGGAAGGGCCAGGAAGGGAACTTTGATGCGCAGGCGCGCCAGCCAGTAGCTGTAGTCCTCGGTCTGCCAGAAGCTGAGCAGGACGAGGAAGAAGAATAGCGTAATTGCGACAAAAGGCGGGTATTGCCATACCCGCAGCATACGCCGGATGGCTTCCCGGTCGATGGCCACCCGGAACTCCCGGCGGCTCACCCGGAAACGGATCAGGCTCAGCACCGCCAGGGAGATCATGCCCACCGACAATAAAAAGGGGGACAGCGCCAGGGCGGCGATCGTCACCACATAAAAGAACAGGACCAGGTGTTGTTTTTCCAGGCTGGCGGGCATCGCTGGGATAGGTTGTTTGTTGATGGTTGTCTGTTGATGGTTACGCCCAACCATCAACAGACAACCATCTCTCGCCAAAACCGGCGTTACTGCACCTTGCTATACCGTTCCCCGTCGACGTATTCGACGATGTAAGCACCGCTGTAACCTTTGCTCTTCACCTGCTGCAGGGCCGATCTGGCTTCCTGGAGGCTGAAGAAATCGGCAAGAAGTACGCGGGTCAGGCCGCGGGCCAGGATGAGTTCGGTGTCGACCCGGCCCAGGGCGGCCACGTTGCTGAACCGGCTCTCCTGGAAAGTGCCCACCGCCGCCAGCTGTATCTTGTAGTAGGTGCCCTGGTGGCGGGGCGCGCTGGTCTGGTATTCGTAGTTATCGTTGGGCCCTCTGCCGCGCGCCGTATAGGGCTGGCCCGCCGGAGCATTTACCGTGGGCTGGCCACCTGTCGGCCGGGTGGGCTGAGCCGGCTGGCCGGGAGCTGCGGGCTCGCCCGGATAAGTCGTCTCGGGCGAAGGCGGTACGCCGGCGGCACCCTCCACGGCCAGGAAGATCGGCTGGCCGTACGTGAAGGTATTCATATCGTTGCTCGCAAAGCGATAAGAACCCGGTTCGTAGCCGTAGGCCGACACCTCTACCCGGAACTGCCGGTTGGGCAGGATTTCGTAGGAGTACTTGCCGTCGTTGAAGGCGCGGGAGATCAGCTCTGTTTCCCGGCCGTCTTCGTAGGTCTGATACAGGGTGACGGTGATGTTGTTGATCGGCTCACCCGATTGCCGGTCGTACACATTGCCTTTGACCATGACGCGGCGGCCGCCGACGGCGAACTCGAAGATGTCCTCGTGCGTCGTCGTGGGTTTCTGCCCGGCAAACACGCGGTTGGAGGTCAGGAACCCGCCCGTCCGCGAAGGGTTGAAGATATAAAAGTACTCATCGGCGCTGGAGTTGACGGGCATGCCCAGGTTGACGGGCTGCGACCAGCTCACCTCGTCGCCGATGGAGCTGAAAATGTCGAACCCGCCCATGGAGACGTGCCCGTTGGAAGCGAAGTAGAGGGTCTGGTCTTCGACATTGTAGAAGGGCGTGATCTCGTCGCCCAGGGTATTGACCACCGGCCCCATATTGACCGGGAAGGTGAAGTCGATGTTGTCGGAACCCAGGTCGCGGGAAGCGTACCAGAGGTCCATGCCGCCGCGGCCGCCCTCGCGGTTGGAGGCAAAGAAGAGGACCTCCTGCCCTCGCTGGTGGACGATGGAGGGGTGGGTGGCGGTCACGCCCGCCATGTTGATGTAATCCGGCAGCCGCTCGGGCTGGGACCACACGGCGCCAACCCTTTTAGTGACGAAGATTTCGCAGCGTGTCTTGATGTCGTTCCAGGGGCCGCTGGTATTGCTGCAGACGGTGAAATAGAGGCGGCTGCCGTCGGGCGCCATCGCCCCGTTGCAGAAGTGGCCGGACTGGATGACCGGGAAGTTGCGGGGCGGCTCGCCCTTGCTCCAGGTGCTGCCGTCCCGCCGGGAAGCGTAGATGCGGGCGCGGTCGCCGGTGGTCGAGGAGTAGTAGAGTTCGTTGTCGGAGACCGGGTAGGGCGCAAATTCCTCTTTTTCGGAGTTGATGCCGTCGCCGGGCAGCAGCAGCTCGACGTCGCGGTCGGCCTGGGCCGGAGCGTCCATGCCGAGGCGGCAGCCGGCGATCTCGTTCCGGATGATCTCTTCCAGGATGTCCTTCCCGTCGCCGGTGTAGTTCTGCATAAAGGTTTCGAATTCATTGATGGCGCGGTCGTACTGGCCGTCCTGCTTCAGGCAGCGGGCAAATTTGAGCCCGACCAGGGGGAATTCGCTGTTTTTTTCTTTGATGGGGCGGTACGCTTCGGCTGCCTTCCGGTAATCGCGAAGCTGGTAATAGAGCTCTCCGGCCTGATGGATGAGGTCTTCTTTTTTGCGTTTCTTGCGCCAGGCTTGTTCGTACTTGTCCGCCGCGTCGGCGAGTTCGCCCTCCTGATAAGCTTGCTCCGCCTCTTTTTTGAGTTTGCGCCAGCTCTGGGCAGAGGCCAGGCCCGCAAAGCTTACCGACAGGATGAGCAGGAGTAATAGCTTCTTAGTCATGTTTGCGGTTTATTGGTTATGAAGTTAATGTTGAGGTGTTGCGGTGTTTTGGTGTTTTGGTGTTGCGGTGTTGCGGTGCCGAACGGCGAACGGCGAACGGCCAACAGCGCCCCCCTACTCCCCCTCCAGCTCTCGCGCCAGTTGCTCCACCACCGGAGCAAAGTGCCGGTGCTCCAGTTGCCGGACTTTGCGGGCGATATCCCCGGGTTCGTCGTCCGGGGCGATGGGGCAGGATGCCTGGAAAATGACGCCGCCTTCATCGTAGCGCTCGTTGACGTAGTGGATGGTGATGCCCGAAACGGTTTCGCCGGCGGCCTTCACCGCACGGTGGACGTTCATGCCATACATGCCTTTGCCGCCGTATTTGGGAAGCAGGGCCGGATGGATGTTGACCATCCGCTTGTCGTAGGCCCGCACCAGATAATCCGGAATGAGCCATAAAAAGCCGGCCAGGATGATGAGGTCGACGCCTCTGTCGCGCAGGGCCTGCAACAATCCCTCTGTCTCATAAAAAGACTGGCGGGTGATCACCATTTTTTCAATGCCGGATTCATCCGCTAACTCCAGCACTGGGGCCGTTGCCTTATTCGAAACGACCAGTACCACGTGAATATTAGCATTTTCCCTAAAATAATCAATGATTTTTCCCGCATTTGTTCCGGTCCCGGAAGCGAAGATGGCGATGTTGGGCATTGTCGGTTGTTCGGTTGTTCGGTTGTTCGGTTTTCAGGGTTTGTTGCCCGGCCGAGGCGCGAGGGCGGAGTGGCGACGGGCCAGCAATCCGAATACCGAACGCCGAACGCCGAAAAGCCTTGCGTTTGGCCTACTCAAACACCAGCTCTGCGAAGCGGTACTGCCTGCCCCGTTCGCCGTAGACCATCATGCGGCGGCTGCCGGTCTGTTTGCAGATCTTGGGCCGGGTGAGCACTTCGGCGTCCCGGTTGTTGAACAGGGGGTACATGCGCAGTTGGCCGTCCTTGTGCAGCTCGGCCAGGGCGACGATGGAATTGCGGCCGTTGAAATTATAGAGCCGGCCGGAGCCGTCGTCGGCAAAGTTCCGGCTGTTGTCGTTAAAGATGAAGTACAGCCGGTCGCGCACGATCGACATGGCGTAGGAGGAATAGTAGCCCCCGTCGTTCATGGTTTCCTGCCGTTTGGGGATGCGCGTGGCCCATTCGATGCCCCCGTCCGGTTGTATGTTCACCACGATGATGTCGTTGTAGTTGTAGAAATAGTCGAAGCGCAGTGTGCCGTCCCAGTAACGGTAGGCGCGTTCGAAGACGAAGAACTGCTCGGCGACCAGCACGGCGCCGCCGTCGCTGCGCAGCACCAGCTCGTCGAGGGAGAAGCGGTAGAGTTCCGGTGCCCGGTTGGCGTCGCCGCTGGCTTCGGCCCGGCTGGCGCGGCGCAGCTCTGCCGGCCGCATGAATTCGGTGCGGAACTCGAAGTCGAACTCCTTGAAGTTGAGGTTGTAGATCTCTTTGGTCCTGGCGTTCAGCTTGAAAAAGCAGGTTCCCTTTACGCTGTAGGCCCCTTTTTCCGAGAAGAAGCCGGCGCAGACCAGGTTGCCGTCGTCGGCGATGCGGAAGGCCAGGTCGGTGATGAACTTGTTTTCCAGGGCGACGTGGTACTCCTGCACGTCCTCGCCCTGCCGGGTGTAGGCCAGGATGACGTACTGGTAGTTAGGCCGGCCCCGGCGGCGCTCGCGCACCCCGTCGACATACAATACGCCCATGAGGTAGACATTGCCTTGTTCGTCAATGCGGTAATCCTCGACGCCGAACTGCTGGTCGGAATAGGGCAGGATAATGTCGCGGCTCCAGAGCTTGTTCATCTGGTTGTCGAAGACGCTGATGGCGAAGCGCTCCGGATCCTTTTTCTGGTAGGGCAGCTGGCTGTAGAGCAGCACCTTGGAGCTGTCGCCGGAGATGACCAGGTTGAAGGCGCCCTCCCGAGCCTTGTTCGGCGCCTCTACCTCCGAGATCATCACCAGGTCTCTGGAGGCCTGCAGCCGCTTGCTGACCTTCTGGTAGAACAGGTAGTTCTTCTTTTGCGCCTGGTTGTTGAAGCTGGTGAACAGGTAGAGCTGCCCGCCGATCATGGCCACGTCCTCGAAATCGCGGCGCTTGCCCTTGTATTTCAGGTCCAGCTGCTCGGATTTGCGCAGGCGCATGTCGGTGTCGTAATATTCTATGTAGGCCTGTTCGTTGGACAAGGCCCCTTCGTTCTTCCGCCGCAGCATGTAAAAGCCTTCCTTATTGACGGCGATGGCTTTGGTGATGCGGGTGCCGGCCGGCTCGGTCAGTTCTTCGCCCCAGGAGGCGCGGGCGGGCACGTCGTCGCGCTGGGCATAGAGGGCTGTTGCCCAGGGCAGCATTATTCCGGCCAACAGGCAAAATCGGAGGGTGTGGATCATCATAGTTTGTTTGAACGGCAAAGATAGGCATTCTGGGGAGAATAGCCGCCCTACTTAATCGCCCGGTACTCCGCCGCATTTGAAGCGTCAATCCGCGTCATCACCTGCACCACGGTATTCTGCTCCTGGGGCGTGCCCCGCTTGAAGATTTCCAGGATTTCCTGCGATTTGGTGTCCGTGAACACCTGGATGATCATAGAGTTCGGATAAGCCTGGTCTACGTCGCGGATTTGCTCCAGGGCGGCGGCGATGATAGCCCTGCCGGTGGCCACGTCGGTGGCGCTGACGTCGAGCCCCTGTCGGTGGTAATCGTACCAGGCCTGCCGCAGCGGGCGGACCCGGGGCGAGAGCAGGTTTTCGATCAGCCAGAAGCGGTTGCGGTTGCCGTCGAGGGAGCGCCAGCCGGGGTTGGCGGCGGCGGCCGCCTGTGGGACGTTGTTGAGGATGTCCTGCGCGGCCTGGAAGTATGGTTCTCCGCCAAAGGGCGAATAGGAGTCGTAATCCAGCCCCAGGATGATGTAGGAGTGGAAGGCCAGCACGCTGGAGAGGTTGTCGTTGTAGACGTTCTGGCTGAACTGCAGCGGCTGGAACTGCTCGTAGAAAAACGTCACCCCCTTGTCGATGTGGTTGATCAGGGGCGTTTCGTAGTCGGAGCCGTAGACCGGGCGGGAGGCCTGCAGGGCGATATCCGCCTTAAAGGAGGTGGGGGACAGTTCTTCCTGGATGGTGATCAGGAAGTTGGCGTTGATGCGCTCTTCGTTTTCGAATACGTCCTCCGTCCACTTCTGGGTATTGAGGAACTCGCGCACTGTGCTTTCCAGGGTTTCGAACACCTTGGGGTCTGCCGACTGCAGTTTCTGGGTATTGATGCGCACCGTGGCGTTGAGCTCCTGGGCGATGAGCCCTATAGTGATTGCGGAAAGGAATAAAGTGGATATTAATTTTCTCATTTATGTGTGAAAGTGTAATTGTTTAAATGTGTAAGTGCCGGGGTTGGGATAGGGAAATACGTAGAAATACATAGAAATACGTGGAAACATCCTATAACCTGCCGCCCTGCCCGGACGGGCAACGTATTTCCTTATTTCAATGTATTTCCTTCCGGGTACTTATACCCTGTTATTCCGGTTTATTTTTCAGCAGTACTTCCACCTCGTCGAGGATGTCTTCTGCTACTGCCGGTTTAGATTTTAACTCAAAATCGCGAATCTTATTGCCTTTGCCGATGATCGTGATCTTATTCGTGTCGTAATTGAAGCCGGCGCCTTGATCCTGCAGGGAGTTGAGCACGATGAGGTCGAAGTTTTTCTTTTCCAGTTTGCTTTGGGCGTTGGCCAGTTCGTTATCGGTTTCCAGGGCGAAGCCCACCAGCAGCTGGCCTGGTTTTTTGCGCTGGCCCAGGGTGGCGGCGATGTCCGGGTTTTTGACCAGTTCCAGCTTCAGGACGTCTCCCGTCTTTTTGATCTTCCGGGCGGCAGCTTCCCGGGGGCGGTAATCGGCCACGGCGGCTGCCAGGATGCCGATGTCGGCGCCCGGATAGGCTTTCTCCGCTGCCTGCAGCATTTCTTCGGCGGTTTGGACGGGCAGGACCTGCACCCGGGCATCGAGGGGCGACAGGCGGGAGGGCCCCAGCACGAGCGTCACCTCGGCGCCGCGGCGGGCGGCGGCATCCGCCAGGGCCACGCCCATCTTGCCGCTGGAGCGGTTGCCGACGAAGCGGACCGGGTCGATGGGCTCGTAAGTCGGGCCGGCGGTAATGAGTATCTTCCTGCCGGCCAGGCTCTGCTGTTTTTCCCAGAAATGGTAGAGGTGGGCGACGATCTCTTCGGGTTCCGCCATGCGGCCCTCGCCGACCAGGCCGCTGGCCAGCTCGCCGTGGCCTACGGGGATGAGGTGGTTGCCGTAGGACTGGAGGCGCCGCACGTTCTCCCGGGTGGCGGGGTGGCGCCACATGTCGAGGTCCATAGCCGGAGCAAAGAACACCGGGCAACGTGCCGAGAGGTAGGTGGCAGTGATGATATTGTCGCTTATGCCCTGGGCCATCTTGGCCAGGGAGGAAGCCGTCAGGGGCGCCACCACCATGGCGTCGGCCCACAGGCCCATTTCCACGTGGTTGTTCCAGCTTTCCCCGGCGATGATGTCGGTATGAACCGGCTTTTTGGTCAGGGTCGATAAAGTGAGGGGGCTGATGAACTCCGCCCCGGCTTTGGTCATCAAAGCCTGCACTTTGGCGCCGGACCTGATCAGCAGGCGCGCCAGAAATGCTGCCTTGTAGGCAGCAATGCTGCCCGTAATGCCAAGCAGGATTTTTTTACCGGTCAGGTTTGCCATGGTGGTCAGGGCGGGCTGAGGTTCTCCGGCAGGAAGAGCCGGGAGCAGGTTATTGGTTATTGCCGGGTTGAAAAGGTGGAGGATTAACAGCACTACGAAAGGCCTCTCGGCCTTAACATGTTAATCCTGTTAATCCTGTCCACTTTTCATGATCAGGCGCAGTTCAGTCCAGAAAATCCTCTTCTTCGCCTTCGTCCCGTCTCCGTTTTTTGTTATACCGGTGATAAACTTCGTCCTTCAGGAACTCTTCCGTAGCGATGATCACCGGGTTGGGCAGGCGCTCGTAAAATTTCGAGATTTCGATCTGCTCCTTGTTCTCGCTCACCTCTTCGATGGTGTCGGAAGAAACGGCAAACTCTTCCAGCTTCTGGTGCAGCTCCTGCTTGAGGTCGACAGCCAGTTGCTTGGACCGCTTGGTAATGATGGCCAGCACCTCGTAAATGTTGCCGGTCTTGCCGGCCAGGCCGTGAACGTCACGGGCCCGGACATTAGGATCCAGCCCTTGCACTTGGGTTTTGATATCCGACATTATCTAATTTATTTAATGATTCTCTTGATTCGTTATAAATAGAATTGACTTCCTTGGTATAGCCGCTGTCCGGGAATCGAAGCAGGAATTCGGAAGCCCGGTCCCTGGCGTCCTGGTAGCGTTCTTTCTGTTTGTCGACAAAGCTGTTTTTCGCCAGCTGGTAGGCAGAGCGGATAATCATGTAGCGGATTTGCTCGGCGTTCCTCGTATCCGGAAAATCCTTCAGCACATTATCGAACGTCTGGATGGCCCCCTGGTATTCGCGCAGGTCGAAGTACAGCTTGGCGCTTTCATAGGCTTTCTTTTCCAGTTTGTTCCGCATCTCGTCGATCAGGCGGTTGCATTCCCCTACCCGCGAGCTGTTGGGATAGGTGTTGACAAAGAGCTGGAACCCGTTGATCGCTTCCTCCGTATAGGTCTGGTCGAGGCGGAAAGTAGGAGACAGCTGGTAGTTCGAATAGGCCGACATGAAATCCGCCTCTTCCCGCAGGCTGCTGGCGCCGTAGGTATTGGAGAAGTTCTTGAAGTAATAAGAGGCCAGGATGAACTGTTCCAGGTGGTAGTAGGTGTAGGCGTATTTATAATAAATGTCTTCCGCCTCTTTCTTGCCCCGGTAGCTGCTGATGATCAGCTCGAATAAAGTCTGGGCTTTCTGGTACTCCTCCTGGTCGTAGTATTCCAGCGCTTTGGTATAGATTCGGTCGACGTCTCCGCTGGCCCTGATCTTCTCGAACTCGCTCTTGCAGGCGCCGATCAGCATACTCATCCCGACTAAGGCTACAAATAAGGATTTTTTCATAAGGGTGCAAAATTACGGTTTTTTATGCAATCGCACAACACCGGTTTCCATTAGGAGGAAACGCATGGTTGCCGGGTTCAGTTGTTCTAAGGTGTAAAATTGTAGCAAAACGGTTGGCTAGAGAAAAATAATTACAGGAAACGAGTAAATTTGGAGGTGTCAAGGCATTGCGGTTTTGCGCCCCACCCATTCGCCAGCGTAAGTGCCGAGGCCATAAAACCACAATACCACAAAACCACAAACAGCGCCCAACATGACAGAAAAACCGGCGCCCCAGGGCGGCAGCGACGCCTCCAAGGTCAAGCGGCTGGAACATTTCCGGATTTATTACAACCATACCATCCACCCGGAGCTGCTGCGGATGGAACGCCACCGCATTGGCCTGCTGCGCCTGCTGTTCTTCTCCGCCATCCTGATGGCGGGGGTGGTGCTGTTCGAGTTCTACATCAATATCCTTGCCCTGACCCTGCTGCTGGCCATCCCGCTGGGCGTGTTCATTTTTTACATCATCTACCGAATCCAGCGGTTCCGGCTGACGTTCAAGCCCCATGTGGTCAGCCTCATCCTCGACTTCATCGACGACGGCATGAACTTCGACCCCGACCACCCGCTGAAGTACGACCCTAAAAAGGCCATCGACAAGGGCCGCTTTTTCAAAAGCCAGATTTTTGCTACCAAAGCCCCCTTTTATGCCGGCGAGGACTATATCTCCGGCCGCATCGGGGAGATGGACTTCGAGCTGTGCGAACTGCAGGTCAAAGAGCTCTCGCCGGTAGCCAACCGGCTGGACGAGGTATTCAAAGGCGTGTTCATGCACGCCACTTTCCCCGAGGAAGCTACCGGCCGGGTGATCATCTGGCCCCGCCGCCTGCGGCAGTACCACACCAAGGCGATCAAGAATTTCACCTGGGAAAAGGGAAAGAACCAGGACAAGGAAGTCAACAACGAAAAATTTAAAGAACTGTTCCTCACCTACGCCACCGAGGACACCCATGTGGAGGGCATCCTCTCCGAACCCATGCAGGAGGCCATCGTCCGGTACTGCGCCGCCACCGGCAAAGACCTCTACATGTCTTTCATCGACCGGGAAATATACGCCGCAGTCAGCGAAGAGAAGGACATCCTGGAGCCCTACCTCTTCCGCTCCAACCTGAGCTTCGAACTGGTGCGGGAGTTTTTTGAGGACATCAATTTGTTGCTGAGGATTGCGGAGGATTTTGACCAGACGCATTAGAGCATGTTTGGAGGTGGTGCTTTTGAGGCGAAAATGTCAGATTTTGGGTTCTCACGAAGGCATTTTTCCGCCCCATAGCAGCGCTACGGGGCGGAAAAATGGCAAAGTGAGGTTCCAAAAGCTGG
>JAGFJD010000368.1 GCA_024102975.1 Phaeodactylibacter sp.
GACATTTTCTGGTCCGTTTAAAAGTGTAAGCGTGTAAAGGTGTAAAAGAAATTGGCTCCCAATCATTTACACGTTTACACTTTCACACCTTTACACAAGTAGCCCCCAAAATGTCCAGTGGTCTGCATTTTCTGCCTTTGCTCCCTTTAGGGTTGGGGCAAACAAAGGCAGAAAATGCCGTCCGGGGCCAACCTAAATAGTTACGCGTAATGTGTGATTTTCCCGGGAGCTTCCCGCCGGCCGGGCCGTCCTCCGGCGGCGGAAAAGCGGCCATCTGTTTCCCCCGTGGCCGCTTTTTTCCGCCCACACCTACTGCGCAGGCAGTAATATGGGCAGGGTTTCCTTCATGCTGTTGTTCTTCATGAAGACCACGATCCTGGCCACGCGGGCCATGGCTTCCAGTTTATCTACGTGTTTTTCCTCTTCACCCGCTTCGGTAATCTTCAGGCCCAGGAAGGCGATGTCCGCTCCGGCGCTTTCCCGTTGCAGGATTTCGGTGAAGCCGGCGCCGTTGCGGAGCAGGATGCTTACCGAAGCCTGGATTCTGGCCTCCGCCAGGGACTGCTCGATGCCCCGGGCCATGGCCTCCTGTTCCGGCGGGCTTTCCACTACCGCCCGGATGTGGATTCGGGCCCTTTCCCATTCCCGGTTCAGCCGGAGCATATAGGCCAGGATGAGCATCAGGTCGCCGTTGTTTTCCCGCCCGCCCCACCAGATGTCGATGCGGTGGTGTTGCTTTTCTTTCCAGCTTTCGTGGTCGTTGAATTTGGCCAGGATGATATTTTTGCGCACCAGGCTCAGGTCCCGGATGATCTTTAACTGGTGGATGTTGCCCTCCCGGCTGCCCGACCAGCCGAACATGACCGTATTTGTCTTCAGCCCGGCGATGCCGTGACCCTTGGAAATATTGAGCATGCCGGCGTGGATGGACTGCACGACGTTCACTTCGCAGAAGGCCTCCAGGCCGTGCCGTTTCAGGCTGTCCTGCATTTCCTGCCGGATATCTTTCCGCTTTTCCAGGGACAGGTGGTCGTTGTCAAACAGCAGTTTGGAGACGGTCAGGATGCCCCGGTTCTGGCCGAAGGCGGCGGCCAGTTTGACCAGTTCGATGCGTTGTTCGACATCCTGGACGAATACCAGGATGAGGGGCCGCCAGTTGCGGGGGCTGATCGTTTTCCGGTTGATGCGCAGCAGGGCGAACCGGGCCACCTTCATCCAGAAGCCGGCATGGACGTCGCCCCACTGCTGTTCCAGGGCCCGCTTCCGGAAATAAATGTAACAGCCCAGTTCCAGGCTCACCGCCAACAGCAATGCCGGCGGGCTGATCAGGTACATGACGAACAAGGCGCCGATTGCTCCGAACATGGAAACGTACCACGGAATGTCAAAACGGGGCCGGTAGGAAGGCTCGGCCACCAGCTTCTCGATGGCCGCCACCAGGTTGATCACGACATACAGGGTGAGGAAAAGGACGGTGACAAATTTGGCCACGGTATTCAATTCCCCCAGGGCGACGGCGGCCAGGGCGATGCTGCCCGTCACCCAGGTGGCGATGGTGGGCTGCCCGGTGCGGGACAGGCGCGACAGGAACTTCGGCGCCAGGCCGTCCATCGAAAGGGATTGCAGTACCCGCGGGCCGCTCAGCACGCTGCCGATCGCCGAGGAGAGTATGGCGCCCCAGGCGGCGGGATAGACGAGCAGCCCGCCCAGGAAGGCCACCTGGGTCCAGCTCTGTATGCCGAAGTCCGGGTCTGCCAGTTGATCGTAAGTGACCAAAGCGGTGACGGATAACAAAAGCGGGATGAGTAGGTAGATCAACGCGCCGGTGATCACCGAAGCGATCGTGCCCCGGGGGATGGAAACGCCGGGGTCTTTGAGGTCGCCGCTCAGGGCAATGCCGGCCAGAAAGCCGGTGACCCCCGGGAAGAAGACGGCGAAAATGACCCAGAAGCCGCCCGGTTCAGTGCGGTAACTGGGCGTCCATTCCGGCGCCCGCAGTTCCCCCGTCAGTACGCCGGCCAGCAGTGCCAGGATGGAGAGGCTGACCAGGATGAGCATGGGAATCTGTAGTTTCAGCATTATCTCGGCGCTCCTGCCCGCCAGGAAAGTGATAATCACAATGATGGCGGCGGTAAATACCGGCAGGGCATAAGCCGGCTCCGGCCCCCAGGATTCTGCCGGCCAGAACAGGAGGATGGATTCCGCCAGGCCAAAGCAGTAAAAGGTAATGCTCAGGGTGCGGCTGATGTAAAAGGC
>JAGFJD010000422.1 GCA_024102975.1 Phaeodactylibacter sp.
AGATAGCCGGCCCGGCTGGCCAGGCAGCGGCCCACTTCGGTCATGGGCAGGCCGTCCTGCACCGTGTAGGTGCGGGTGAGGTGGTACTGGGCAGGGAGGGCCAGGGGGAAAAGCAGGGCCCATAAGAACAAGAACAGGAGGCAGGATGAGGGTTGGAGCAAAGGCTTCATGGCGTACCGGGGATTTGAGCTGGATTGAACTGAAAACTGGTTTAGCGCATTGGGATGGACTTCCCTTTGAGGCTACGGCTTACACCTATCTTTATGCGAATCCAGGGCTAAATCCAAAGGGTGTTCCAGGCCTTGGCCCGTTAGGGCCTGAATGTTGGTAGAAAAGAAGCCTAAAGTGCCATTTCAGGCCCAGCGGGCCGGAATTTCACCCCTGCGTTCCGGTTCGTTGCCTTTTTAGATTACGGCCCGCTGGGCCTGGGGAAGCAATTCCTGCTTTTTTCTAACAACATTATAGCCCCCTGGGCCGCAGCCAGGCCATTTAACCCAAACTTGCGTGTAAACCGAAGTCCTTCAGGGGATTGAGGGGCAAGATGGGCAATGCGTTGAATCAGTTGTTGCCGATCAAAAATACATCAAATCTCCAAAATAGCTTTCGACCGCCCCGCCGGACGGTCTGTTTTTGGGTTAAAAACCCATTTTTTCCAGCTGTTCCGGGTGGGAAACGACGGCCTTTCCGGGCTTCGTGGGTGGGGAAAAGGGGTTCGTGCGGGTTCCGCCCGCGTTGGTTCGAAAGGGGGCGGATGGTGTGGATATTTTTCTTTTTTTTATGGGATGTATTCTTGTTGTATGCCTTGTTATTGATCCCGGAAACTTTTTAGATGGCCGGAGTGCTATCGTTAATTTCTTGCCACGAAGACACAAAAACTCTAAGGCGGCACTAAGCCTTTGTCGGGAATGGCACCCAGAAATTCCTGTGTATAATCTTAAATCATTGATTATGAAGAAGGTTTATGGGTTAGCAATTTTACTATTTGGAAGTATCCAATTTTTGATTGGGCAAGACCCCTGTCCTCTGCAAAATCAGACCTATTCAAGGCCTCCCTACGTATCCTGCGAGAATGATTGCATTCCAGCAAACTATTCAACACCGTATGCAGGAAAATTAAAAATCCCCGTCATTTTTCACGTGATCAAAAATGCAAACAGTGAGCCCCCTTTGGATGAAATACTAATACAGCTACAACCTGAACTGGATATCACAAACCAGATTTTCGATGACCAGGGATTGCCGTTTTATTTTTATCAGATACCATCGTCCCCAAATGAAATCCTTTCCAACGATTTATTTGATTTTAAGGATGGAAATTCTGGTTGTCCATATAATCTAGATGATAATGATCTGGATGATGCACTGGATTCTTTGATCGACAATGTGATAAACATCTTTATCTGTGATTTGAGTAAATTACAAAGAAAGATACATCTTGGCGGTTGTGATTATTCAACTGATTGTGAACCTGTACCTCCTCTAGGTGGATTTACACTTCCGCCAAATGAAGGTTTAGACGCACTATACATCAATTATCTTGTTTTCACTCCTGGATTCGACAATAAAACATTAGCTCACGAATTGGGGCATTTTTTTGGATTGTACCACACTTTCCAACCTGATAATTGTCCGGATAATCCTTTTTTCGGCGATGCCCCTTGTATGGAACAAGATGGAATAATGGATACGGCTGAAGACGGGCCCGGAGATGATTCCTACAATTTGATGTCTTATGATAATGGGGAGGCCGCCCAGGAGATCAGTACCTGCCAAAAGGCAAAAATGATTGACGTCCTGTTTAATTGCAGGAACAACCTATGCCATATCCCAGACCAACCTGACGTAAGATTAAACAACAGCAACGGCTTATCCGTGAATTATCTTGAATATACAACCGGTGAACCATTAGACATTCTATATGCTTTCCTCGACCCCCAAACCGGGACAAACACCGGCAACTTTGCGAAATGGAGAATATTTGATTGTTCAAACAATCTATTGTTCCAGGATTTTGCCCCTGCCATTGATTTAAATACTTTAGTTAACCAGGGCACACTTCCAGATGCCGGGAATTACGTAATTGAAGTGCGTGACCAAAACCTTTTCAGCCCCGGCGCCGGTTGTGTAAGCAGTCCCACAATAGTGAATATCCATATTATTTCCTGTAATAACGACGGTATCTGCGACCCCGGCGAAGATTGTCAATCTTGCCCTGACGATTGTGGCCCGTGCTCCTCCCCCTCTAGCGCCCCAATTCTTAATTGCCTGAATATTAACCAAATCCAAATCCAATACAACGCCCCGATAGACGCCGCCTCCCTCAACACCTCCTCCCTCCGGATCTGGGGAGAAGAAACGGGATTGCGAACCGGCGCCTATGCCGCCAGCGGCAATCTGGTGACCTTCACGGCAAATGAACCCTTCCGGCCGGGAGAACTGCTGCACATCGTCGCCCGCAATACCATACAGTTTTCCAGCGGGGGTTCAGCTCCCGCCCACAGCTGGATCCGGCAGGCGCCGGCCACCAACCCGACGGCGCCTTACTTCGGCAATATCGTCAATACCGGAATCGTATTGCCGGCGGCGGCCTACGCCAACAGCTACCAGTTCCTGGCCCTGGACCTCAACCGGGACGGCCGGCAGGATTTGCTCCACCGCTACCACGCTGCCTACGGTGCCAGCACCAATATCCTCGTTTACCTCCGCAATCCCGACGGCACCTTCTCAGCGCCAGCCACCTATTCCAACTCCGCTTCCCACTCGGCAATGAGCTCGGCGCCGGACCTCAACAACGACGGCTATCCCGATCTGCTCGTCATGCACAATGTCCCGTCCCAGATACAGGTCCGTTTAAATGACGGCACCGGTACCCTCGGCAGCCCGGCCTTCTATCCGGTCACCAATTACTGCAATGGCGTCCTGTATGCCGACGTGGACCTGGACGGCGACCTCGACCTGCTGGCCTTTGCCGGAAACGCCTCCCTTTCCGCGAATACCATCAGTTTGCTGATCAACAACGGCGACGGCACCTTCCAGCCCCAGCAGACGATCTCCACCGGGGTCTTCGGAAGCTCCCTGATGCCCGCCGATGCCGATAACGACGGAGATATAGACCTGCTCTACACCTCCAATACCGCCTTTAATTCGGCGCCCTACTTCCGGATTTTCCTCAATGACGGCACCGGAGGGTTCAGCCTGAACACCAATGAAGCCAATCCGGCAACCCGCTATATCGTGGGTGCCTTTGACTACAACGGAGATGGAGTAACGGATATGCTTTCTGCCTCCAGCGGGCAGGGACTGGAAGTACACCAGGCCAACAACACCCTGCCCTGGACCCTGAACAACCCCACCCCGCTGGATGCCTACCAGGGCCGGACATTTACCGGCGACCTGGACAGCGACGGCGACCTGGATGTCATCAGCCCCAACCGCTATGACGGCACCAGTTGGAATACCCTGCCCATGCAGTACTTCCTCAATGACGGCAATGGCAATTTTTCCAGTGCCGATCCCAACCAGTTCATTCCCGGCACCTACTCCTATCTTTCCGATTACGACGGCGATGGCGACCTGGATATTTATTATATAGAAAACGGGGCCATTTACGTAGCCCTGAATGGCCCCTCGCCCCTCCCTGCCTGTTCTAACCTGGCCAGCCCCGCCAACGGCGCAGTGGGCGTGCCGGCAGACGCCAGCCTGGCCTGGACGTCCGCCGGCGGCGCTACCGGCTACCGAATCTCCGTGGGCACTACCCCCGGCGGCAGCGATATCCTCAACAACGTGGATGTGGGCGCTCAAACTTCGGCTGACCCCGGCATACTGCCCTATGGCGCCACAATTTACGTGCGCATCACGCCCTACAACAGCACCGGGGACGCTTCCGGCTGTCCGGAAGAGAGCTTTACTACGGTCGAAGCCTGCATCTCCGACGGCCTGTTCGCCTACTACCCCCTTGACGGCAACGCCGATGACCTGAGCGGGAACAATCATCAGGGAACGATAAATGGCGCCACTCCAGCCACCGGGCGGTCGGGAGCCGCCAACTCAGCCTACGCATTCGACGGGGCAAATGACGAGATCAGAGTTCCCAACCCGTTTGGAAATGCGATCACCGACGCGCTGCCGATCAGCACTTCGCTCTGGGTGAAAACCAGTACCGTGAAACCCAACGCGGTGCTGCTCAGTTACTTTACGCGCTGTTTCAATAACGGGAGCGACGACGACTATTTCATGGTATTTTTTGCCAATGACGAACTGCAATACAGCAACGGGTCGGGCCCGCCGGTGGGGTTAAGCGCCCCTTCTCTGTTCGACGGCGAATACCACCATATCGGATCGAGCTTCGATGGTACCTCCGTCCGTTTATATGTCGATGGCGCGATGGCCGGGGATTATAACCTGACCATTTTGCCCAATGCTATCCCAGCTACCTACGACCTGGTCATCGGCAATAGCCACATCAACAATTGCGGCGACAATGCCTTTTTCCAGGGCTTTATCGATGATGTAAAGCTTTACGACAGAGTGCTTTCCGATCAGGACTTTCTTGACCTCTACACGGATTGCAGCGGCGCCACCCTCGGCTGCACCGACCCTACCGCCCACAATTACAACCCTGCCGCCACCCAGGACGACGGCTCCTGCCAAACCTGCTCGGACGGCATCCAGAACGGCGATGAGACGGATGTGGACTGCGGAGGCAACCTTTGCGGCCCCTGCAGCTGCACCACCGTCGTCACCAATACCAACGACAGCGGCCCCGGCTCCCTGCGCGAAGCCATCAACTGCGCCAACAGCAACCCCGGCGCCGACCTCATCTCCTTCAACATCGGCGGAACACCTCCCTTTATCATCTCTCCGGCCACCAAACTGCCGGCTATTATTGATGATTATACCACTATCGACGGCACGACCCAGCCGGGCTATTCCCTCGGCGACATCATCATCGACGGCATAAACGTGGATGGCGGCTTTTCGGACGACGACGGCCTGGAACTCAACGCCAACTACCTCGAAGTCTACGGCCTGCACCTGCGGAACTTCACCCCGGGCGACGCCATTGAGATTTGGGGCTTCCGCCACGATATGATCATCGGGTCGGACGCCAAGCCCAACATCATCACCGAAAGCAGGACGGCCATTTTCTCCTGCTGCCAGGGTACCCAGAATATTACCATTCAGGGCAATTACATCGGCACTGATCCGAGCGGCGCCGACCTGGGCAACTCCTGGTGGGGCGTCAGCCTGCAGGGCGTCAACCGCGCCCTGGTGGAAAGGAACACGATTGCCTACAGTTTCAGGGACGGCATCGCCCTGACGGGCCCGGGTTCCTTCAACCGCTTCACGCAAAATACGATGTATTGCAATACTTCTTCGGGGATCAGCATCAGCGCCTACAATCAGGGCAAAACGGCGCCCGTCGTTTCCACAGCCACCGGACTGGAGGTCGGCGGAACGTCCAGCCCCGGAGATCTCGTCGAAGTTTTCGCGCACGACGACGCCCCCTGCCCCGGCGCCCGATGCCAGGGCAAAACCTATCTCGGCAACGCGACAGCTGATCCCGGCGGGAACTGGACGCTAAGCGGTGCCTTCACCCCGGGCACCCGGGTGGTGGCTACCGCCACGGACGCGGCGGGCAACACCTCGGAGTTTTCCGGTTGCCTGGAAGTCACGGCCTGCCCCGACGCCGACGCCGACAACCTCTGCGACGCCGACGACCCCTGCCCCTTCGACCCCGACAACGACCTTGACGGCGACGGCCTCTGCGGTAACGTGGACAACTGCCCTGCCGACGCCAACCCCGATCAGTATGACGTCGACGCCGACGGCATCGGCGACGCCTGCGACCCGCTGGTCTACTTCGACGAGGTGGCCACCGGCTTGTCGGACTACGTCGAAGGGTTAAACCTGGACCCCCGGGTGGAGAGTTCGCTGACCCGGCGGCTGGATCTTTCGATCGGCGCCCTTTGCGGCAGCGGAAACAGCAGCACGGCAATCAGTTACCTGAACAACCTGATCAGCTATGTGCAGTACCAGAGCGGCAACGGCATCCCGGCGGACGAGGCGGATTACATCATCGCCCAGTTGCAGGCCCTCATCGCCGCCATCAATGCCGGCACGGTGCAGTGCGGCGGCGGCAACCAGCGCGCCTTCCCGGGAGGGCCGGGCGGCGAGCCGGCCGCCGGCGTCCGGATGGAAATTTTCCCCAACCCGGCCACCCGCGAGCTGAACATCCGGGTGGAAGGGCTGCAGGGCAACGCTCAGCTCACCATCTACGACAAGCTGGGGCGGCAGGCCTGGACGGCACCCGTGGAACCGGGACAAACCGCCCTGCAGGTGGCGCTCGAAGAGAACCGCTACGCCAACGGCCTTTACCTGGTGCGGCTGGCCACGCCAGGCGAGGCGATCACCAGGCGGCTGATCGTGAACCGGTAAGTTTGGCTGGAGGCCGCTTTTATCTCAAAAAGCGGCCTCCAAACATACGCTGACGCATGGCGGCAAACCTTTTAAAGAACGACATTGATGTAACGGTTTGGAACCGTTCCAATAGAAATGCTAACCATATTTGCGCACTGTCGTCATTCTCTGGCGATTTTCTATCATCATTAAAGTTAGTATTTCTAACCAAAATCACTTCGCCACACGAAAAACTTATTCTTCCTGAGCCTGCTCACAACGCTCACATTAACCGCCGCTTTCGCCAACTGGGAGTTTGAGGAGTTTCATACTCCGCTGCAATAGATTTTCCCAACACTTTGTGTGCGGGAAAATCTATTGCCGTAAAGTATAATACTACTTTGTTGCCTGTTCTACTGTTTCTCTTTCCAGAGGCACACCTGAAAAAACTCCCGGTTCAGTATCTCCTCCAGCGTTCCAAACGGCGGCTCCGGCTCCCGGAAGCCAGGGTGATTATCCATCGCCATTGGCCCGGATAATTCTTTTCCCTTCTTCTGGTGCAGGAAAAACACCTGAGAATACCGCCCCGGCGTATCCGCATCCACCCCTTTCTCATTGCCGGTTTTGCAGTGCAGCGCCCAGCCGGCCCACCATTCCAGGCCGTGCCGGGCGATCACCAGGGTGTTTTCATCCAATTGGAGTTGGCCCTTTAGCGTTTCCAGCTCCTCGTAGGCCGCCTGGCTGATGACGGGCTGTTTGAAGCGCATCAGGCCGGGGCTGAAGGCCAGGCAAAGCAGGAGCAGGCCCATGGCCAGCGCATTGCTGAGCCTTGGGGGTTGCCGCCGAAAAAGGAGCAAACACAGCACCGCCTGTGGAACAAACAGCATCAGCATCAGCCGTTGCGCATAGTCGGCATTGATCAGGGGGAAAGACAGCAGGAATATCAGCGCCAGCAGGGCCGGCAAGGCCACCCGTTCTGCAGCATCAAGTTTTGCCTGCTGTTTATACCAAACATACCCGCCCAACCCCAGCAAAAGCCAGGATAGGAAATACCCCAGCAACTCCGGCGGCCGCAACGGGCCGAAAAGAACGGGATGCTGAAACAATTCCGTGGCTATCGTCAGCAGCCGCCAGGCCCGGCTCTGGTCGAACAAAGCCACAAGGCTTGTGGAAAATAAAGCCAGGGCCGCCAACGGCAGCAGCGCCCGCCGGGGCGCATAGAAGAACACCCCCAGGCCCAGGGTGAGGGCCGCCACCACGAATACGCCAAAATGGGATAGGCCAGTCAATCCCAGGCTTATCAACCCCGCCAACATCCAGCGCCGGGAAGGCTGCCGGAGATACTTCAGCCCGAACAACAGGAAGGCGAAGAAAAAGGGAATCGCAAAGGCGTTCTTCTGGAGGTCGCCGGTGAACATCAGGGGCCAGGGCGAGGCTACAGCAAATACCGCCACCGCAGCGTCCCGGAACAAAACCCGTTTATCGGGCGGGCGAAGCCCCCGGGCAATGAAGTACAAGGGGATGAGCAAGAGCGGCAGAAAAAGGCTATCCACCGTTTTGACTACCGGAATGATCCAGCTTTCCGCCGGCGTTGCGGAAAATACGGCCAGTACTTTCACCCAAAAAGCATTGAACCAGAAATACAGGGGCATATCAGCGAACCCCAGCCGGCCGTTCTCCAGCAGGCTGCGCACCTGTAGCGGATAGTAGCCGCCATTGACGCCGGGGATGAGCTCCTGCCGGAAGTGGATGGACCCGCGCAGGGCGGCAGCCAGCAGGAAAACAAGGAAAAAGATGATCTTTCGGCTCATAGCAGGGCCAAGTTAAATGAAGTTTGAGGAAGGGTGCCTGTTTGGATGTTTAGGTATTTAGGTGTTGTGGTGACCTGATATAGGCCATTGTTTAGCCTGAGGCGGCCTCCCGAGGGACCGGCCTCAACACCGAAAGACCATAAAACCAACCGGAATACCCTAACCATCAACCAACCCCCGGACCCGCACCTCCTACCTCGCCTGCACCACCACCTTCCGCTCAAAAAACCGCTCCTTCTCCCCATTGAAACCAACAATGACATGCAGCCCGTTCGCCAGCCCGGCCAGGTTGACGAAGCCCTGGCTATTCGCAAACCGGACGGAAAGCTCCCGCTCCAGCCGGCCGTCAAGGCTGTAGACCTTCACCGGCATAACCCCTTCATATTCAAAATCGATCTGCACCGCACAACTCGTGGGGTTGGGAAATACATTCAGCTCGCTCACCTCCCGGGCTGGTTTGGTTTTATTGAAATACCGCTCCGCAAACGCAAAGGCTTCCACCCCGATCTCCTTTCCGATCCGCCGGCCGGGGATGTCGTCCACGGGCGGGTGAATGCCGCCGTAAATCCGGGAGAGGCTGCACTGGTCGGCAGCGTCGCGGTAGGTTGCCCACTGGAGGGTAAGGTCGGTGCTGGGGCCGTCCTCAAACACCAGGAATTCGTTTTTCGGGCACTGGAACTCGCCCATGCCGCCGGGGAAGAAGGGGTCGCCTGTCATGACCGACAGCAATTCGGCGGCGGCGCGGCTGTAGGTGGAATGGCCGGAAATGTAGCCGGCAAAGGGCGGCGAAACGAAGGTCGGCCGCTGGTAGGGCCACCAGAAACTGGCGCGCACCCAGCCGACGCCCGCCACGTCCGTCCTCGGATCGTCAATGAAATTGGGCCCCCGCCATGCCTTCATCTTTATCCCGTTGATGTATTCGCCATTTTGCCCCTGCAGGGGATCGCCCGCTTCGATCAGCTCGATGTAGCCGGGAATGAGCGGCAGGCCGCCGGGGTGATAGTTGGGCAGGGCCGGGTCGCTGCTCTGCCCCAGCTCGGCCATGCCCCGGATGGCGGAGACCGGCCGCACACTGTCGTACCACCCTTTGATGCCCCAGACGGAGATGGCCACGTCGTGCATGGCGCCGCCCAGAGCGAAGTAGCCCTTGACGTCCCATTCGAGATCATCGAGCGTGGGCCCCTGGCCCCGCATTTTCTTACTCAGATCCGGCTGCTCGCTGACGTAGTTGAAAATGGTGAACCAATGGCCGGGCGGCGTTTCCGAGTCCGGGCCGTCGGCCCAGAATTCGGCCAGCACCCGGTAGTAGTCCGCCCGGTGGACGATCTGGGAGGCATAGGGCTGCCCGGTTTTCGGGTTCACGGCATGCCCCTGCCCGGTATCGCCGCCTTCGAAGAGATTGTAAAAATCGCGATAGGCGAATACATCGGCCGGATATTCGCTGATGTTGCCGATGGAAGCAGGGGAGATATCGGTCATCACCCCGTCGGCCGGGTCGAGCAGGGCAGACCATACGCCGACCAGAGCGTAACCCCACTTGTATTCCTCGGAAAGGCCGCCGACGGCCGTGGTGTCCAGGTAGGGCGGCGCCCCTGGGTCGTGATAGAGCCAGTAAGGGCCGCCATTGCGCTCCCGTATTTTTGCATCGCCCGGATTCAGGGAGAAAGGAAGCACCCGCCCCCATTCCGGGCTGACAAAGGGTGGAATGAAATTGCCGAACGGATTGCCGCTCTGGTCGATAAACTGGGTGAAGGCCAGGGGCTGCCAGCGGTTCAGGTCGGCGATATCCGGGTTGCCGGGCGCTTCGACGAACAAAGGGGGGTTCACCGGTTCGTAATACAAGTTGGCGTACCCGCCGGCCTCGTTCGATCCGTCCTGCAGGCCGTAGGCGATGACCTGCCCGGCAATATAATTTCCCAGCTCCGCCGGCCCGCATTTGTAGTCGTCGGAAATATTCTCCCGGTCGTAGCCAAGCGAATCCATTAAAACATCCGTCTCGTAAAACAGATCCCGCCAGCCCGGCGACCCGGCAAAGCGATGCCGCAGCAGGCGGTAAACGGCAAAACTGATGGCCTCCTCCTGCGCCGCCCTGATGTCTTCAGGCACTGGGGTCCCGGTAAAGGGGCAGGTAAACCCGTGGACTGTTTTTCCCAGCAGGTAGGTGTCGCCCGTTTCGCTGTACGCCGCCCAGGCGTCGTACATGGCCAGGCTGGTATGAAAAAGGTTGCGGGCGTGTACGGTGGGCCGCGCCAGGTCGCCCCGGATGCCGTCCAGAGTGGCTTCGTTCCAGAGGCGGGCGACGGAATGCCGCGCCTGAGGATTAATATTGAAAACAAGGAGAAACAGATGCAGGGTGATTGCTTTTTTCATAACATCGCTTTTTGGATTTATACTGACGCACAGCCGTGCGTCAGTATAGCAGGCCGGAACGATAACTATTGAGCAATATAATCATTGCCATCAAAACAATTGGGCTGTTAACGTTCCCCTAACGCTCTGCGGTAAATTTTCTAAAGCAGTAGTATTACTCACTTCCCCCCCTTTACCATTTTACCCTCCATCTTCTTATCATTGAATTTTGCCGTGTAAAAATAAAACCCGGGCGGCATGGCCGATGCATCCCACGGAACGTCCAGTGCGCCAGGCTGCGCCAGTTCCGCCTCCGCCCGGAAAACCAGCAGGCCGGTGGAAGAGAAGACGGCCAGTTCGAGCGTACCCGGTTTGGCCAGTTCAAAATGCAGGGTTGTTTTTTCAAAGAAGGGATTGGGCATGGCGAAGTTCTTCTCCACGATGGCGCCGCTCCCCGGGAGCGGGGCGGAGTCCTGCTCCTCGACGACAGTCCCGTCGCCTTCCCTGAAATGCAGGATTTGGTTGGCCGACACGTCGTAAATGGCCTCCGTGACGCCCGTCAGCCAGGTGAAGCGGATTTCGTCGACCACTGTGGCGCCGCCCAGGCCAAAGTGGACGGGCTTGATGCTCTGCCCAAATATCGCTGCGCCGTGATGGTAGCGGTGCAGCCATTTGTCGCCCATCCGGACTTTTACGGTGGTACCGAAGGCATCCCGGTTGGATGCTGTCCCTTCCAGGATGACCTGCAGCCAGTTCTTTGCCGGCGGCTGGTTGTCGTTGTGTATGGTGTTGTTTTTAAAGAAATAGGCGGCTTCTTCCATATTGGCCACTACGAGGTCGAGGTCGCCGTCCCGGTCGTAGTCAAAAACTTCCATCCCTTTGCCCTTGGCTTTTCCGGTAAAGCCGGAGGCCGCTGAAATGTCTTCGAAGCGCATGGACGCTTCCACGAGCATATTTTTAAAGAAGAAATTGTCGATATCCGGCTGCTGATCGCCATAGAGTTTGTCGATGGGGCCGTTAACGGCGGCCAGGTCTTCGTCGCCGTCGTGGTCGTAATCCAGGAAGCTCGTGCCCCAGCCCCAGCCGGTGTTGTCTACGCCCAGCTCTTTTGCCTGGTCGGCATAGCGGCGGTTGCCCTGGTCAATGAAGAGGGGATTGGGGTGGTGGTTGAAGATATTGGTCACGTAGATGTCAAAAAGGCCGTCGTTGTTGCAATCCCCGACGGCCACGCCCATGCCGGCGCCTTCGTCGTGGAGGCGGTAGGCGCGGGAGGCCTCGTTGTACTTCTGGCCGGAACGGTTCTCGAAGAACTCGTTGATTTGGGTGTCGTTCATATTGTACAGGTCGAGAAAGCCGTCCTTGCCCGCATCGATGGCTGCGCTCGACCAGGTGATGGTATTGTCGCCGGCCAGGCCCAGCGCTTCGGTCACGTCGGTAAAGGTGCCGTCCCCGTTATTCAGGTACATGATGTTCTCATTGTTGAGTACGGAGACGTAGAGGTCGAGGTCGCCGTCCCGGTCGTGGTCCCACCACAGGCCGGTGGCGGAATAGCAGACGTTGCATCCCCCGACTCCCGCCTGCGCCGTCACGTCCGTAAACGTGCCGTCGCCGTTGTTGCGGTAGAGCTGGTCGAGGCGGCTGTTGGCCAGGAAGAGGTCCGGAAAGCCGTCGTTGTCGTAATCGCCCCAGGAGGCGCCCATCTTTTCCCCCCGTTCGGCTTTGAGGCCCTCATTGATGTACTGAACGCCGAAGCCGGCCTCTACGGTCACGTCGGCGAAGGTGCCGTCGCCGTTATTCTGCATCAGGTGGCTCCAGGTCGTTTCGTCCGTAGGGTCGAAATTGTTAATGCCGGTGAAGAAAATATCGAGGTCGCCGTCCCGGTCGTAGTCGGCAACGGCTACGCCATTGGTATTTACGATCCCGGCCAGGTTGGCCTGGGCTTCCGTACGGGTAAAATCCTGGGTGAAGGCGTTCTGGAAAAAAAGGCAAGTGGTTAAGGAGAGTAAAATTTGTTTCATGACAATAATCTTTAGGGAGTAGTGAGCGTGAATGGACACCATTTTTGGAATAAGTAGGCGGACAGATTTAAATTACGTTTCGTTCGCGGCCGTCAACAAGCAATATTAGCGGCATCCGCAAGCCGGGGGCGTTTTTTAGCCACAAAGGCCACATAGCCCAGCGCTATGTATTCTATTTGCCCTATGTGGTTCAAAAGCGGCGGGCAGCCGGGGGGCGTTTTGTTTAGCCGCAAAGGCCAAATAGCCCTGTACTATGCGTCCTTTATGTCACCGTGCTATCTGAAGCACTCACAGGCGTGGACGCCTGCAAGTGCGATGCTAAACTAAATTTAAATCTGTCCACCTACTTACTACTACTTTGTTACTTTAAAGCAAAGGCCGCAGATGGTGAGCCGTACAACTGCTGGACAGCAGTTGTACGGCACTCTCAGCGCCTGAAATTTAAACCGCAGGGAGTGCAGAGGGCCACAGAGAACGGTTAGAACTCTGTGGTTCACCGCGCACTCTGCGGTTAATTTTCTAAAGTAACAAAGTAGAATTACCACCTACAAAGAACATCTGAGCGGTTCTGCCCGGATGCTCTTTGTGAAGTAACGTAAAACCATCAATTATACCCCGGGTTCTGCTTGTACAGCCCCCGGCTGATCGTAATCTGTTGTTGCGGGATGGCCAGGTATTCGTCTCTGCCGGCGGTGAAGCGGGCATCGATGAGGTAATCCCTCCGCAGTTTCTCCGTTGCGAAATAAGCGTTGAGGGTTTCGGCGGCAATGCCCCAGCGCACGAGGTCGAAGAAGCGCTTGGCCTCGAAGGCCAGTTCCAGGCGGCGTTCCCAGCGCAGGATCTTGCGGGCGTTTTCCTGGTCGCCCAGGGAAGCATAAGTACCGATGTTCCATTTGCCGGTGGCCGAGCCGTCGGCGAAGACGAGGCGGGAGGTGCTGGCGTCGCTGCCGGCCCGCTCCCGGATGGCGTTGATGATGAGCAGGGCCTCCCCGAGCCGGTTCAGCTCGATGAGCGCCTCCGCTTTCATCAGCAGCAGGTCGCCATAGCGGATTTGGTCGGTATTCCGGGAGATGCTGAAAAAAGCCTGGTACTGTCGGAAGCAGGGGCAATCCGGCAGTTCCTGGTCTTTCATGCCCAGTTTGTAGCCGTATACGCCGGGCACGCGGGCGTAGGTCTCATCGTAAATGCGATCCGGGTCGTATTTGAACGGCATCCCGATAATGCCGATGGTATGTGCGATCCGGGGGTCGATGTTGTTGGCTTTCACGTCGTCGGCCGTTTCGATCTGCGGGCCCTGGTTGAAGGTGTCGAACAACGGCAGGCCGTTCTCATCCGTCTTGTAGGCGTTGGCCAGGTTCTGAGAGGCGTGGTTGAAGGAGCAGCAGCCGTAACCCGGGCCGAGCGAAGAGGTCAGCCCGGTGGAGAAATTGCCTCTTCCCTCCGGCGAACCGTCGTCGATAGAACGCATGATTGCCCAGACGGACTCGGTGCCGCTTTCGAATTCCCAGAGGAAATTTTTCGCGTAATCGTCATAAAGGGAATACTCGCCGGTGCCTTCAATGGTGGTGATCAAATCTACTACTTCCTCCAGTTCCGAAGCGGTAATGCTCGTGACCTGATGCTGGTCGTCCTGCACATAAGCCTTGTGCAACAGCACCTTGGCCAGATAGGCGCGCGCGGCATTCTTCGTCGGCCGCCCCTCGTCGGCCTGGCTGTCGGGCAGATCGGCTATTGCCGCCCGGAACTCGTTGGCGATGTAGGCCCACCCTTCCTGGTCGGTCAGTTCCCGGTTGCTGACGTTGATGACCTCCGTTTTCTCCACGGTTTCATCCAAATAAACCGGGAACTTATAGAGGATCTTCAGGATGAACTCGTAGTGCCCCCGGACGAAGCGCATCTCGGCAATACGCTGGGCGCGGCTAACGCCCGCCTCTGCCTGGTATGCTGCTTCATCGAGAGACTGGATGCGGCGGATGGCGTCGTTCACGCGGGAAATGCCGGCGTAGAGGTAGGTCCACATCAGGTTGGAGTTGCCGTTGGCAGGGGTGTTAACCGTAAACACCTCGACCAGGTGGCTGTCGAACTGGTCGCCGATGCTGCCGCCGCCCTTGTAGGCGTCGTCGGAGCGGACGCTGCCGTATACCCACATGTCCTCGTACTGATGGGCCAGCAGGCCGTCGTTGCCCAGCGAAGCGTAGGCGGCAATGACCATCTTTTCGGCATTGTCGACGGTATTCAGGTCGGCATCGGCTACGACCCCCGTGGGGGTAAAGTCCAGGAAATCATCCTTGCAACTGGTGACGATGACGAAGGAAAGGCTTATCGTCAGCAGTATTTTAATATTAAAAAGACGTTTCATTTCAGGTTGTTTTTGTTTTGAAGAAATTAGAACGACACATTGGCGCCGACCGAAAGGCGAAGCGGTTTCGGATAAATGCCAACCACGCGGTTTTCCACCGACCATCCGGTCTGCGGATACTGGTCGGGGCCTTTGCGGTCGACGATCCAGCCGAGGTTTTCGCCACTGAGGTAGACCCGCAGGCCGGAAAACACCCTGCTCAGGCTGTTTATTGGCAACGTATAGCCCAGCGTGGCCTGGCGGAAAGCGAAGAAATTGCCGTTGCGGACGTTGTAGTCGAGCGAAAAGCCGAAGGGGCGGTTGCTGTTGCTGACTGCGGGGATGTAACTGCCCGTATTGGTGGGCGACCAGGCGTTGAGCTGTGCTGTTCCGCCGTTCTCGCCGTTGTCCAGCGACCCGAGTTCCATGCGGAAAACATCGGGCGTGACCTGCCGGCCCAGCGCGCCCCAGGTGTACAGGCTGAGGTCGAAGTTTTTAAATTCGACCTGGAAATTGACGCCGAACTCCACTTTCGGCACACCATTGCCCGGGCCATATTCCTGGTCGAGGGCGTCGATCACACCGTCGTTGTTGAGGTCGACATAACGAAGCGCGCCAACCCGTTTTCCAACCTGGTCGGCATGGGCGTCCACTTCCGCCTGGTTTTGGAAAATGCCGTCGGTGCGGTAGCCGAAGAGGGCATTGGGCGCCTGCCCGATAATGTTCTGTTCGGCATTGCCGGGATAGCTCGACCACAAATCCTCCGGCAAGCTGGTAACCACGGACTCGTAGTGCGCCAGGTTGGCGCCGACGGAATAGCGCAGATCACCCTGGCCTGCCGGGCTGTTGTACTGGAGGGAGAGTTCCCAGCCGTTGGTTTCCATGTCGGCCCCGTTCACCCATTGGCGGGCGCCGTCGCCGACGGCCGCGATCTGGATGGGCTGGATGAGGATGTCCTCCGTCTGGCGCCGGAACACTTCCAGCGTCCCTTCCAGCTGGTTATTCAGGATGCCGAAATCCAGGCCGAAGTTGATCTCAGTGGTGGTCTCCCATTTCAACTCGTCGTTGCCGGTTTGAGTAGCCAGGAAGCCGGAGGGCAGGATGCCCGTGTCGTTGTTGCCGATGTCGTAAGAGGTCGCCGCATCGGGGCAGGGAGTCTGTGCGCAGCCCCCATCCCAGGGCAGGATGTTGCTGGCGGGGGCATAAACGGCCTGGTAGAGGCCGAAGCGGGCGTTGTTCAGGATGTCCTGGTTGCCGGTTTGCCCCCAGGCGGCACGGAGCTTGAGGTTGGAAATGAAGTCGACATCCTTCAGGAAGGCCTCTTCGCTCACCCGCCAGCCCAGGGAAGCAGCCGGGAAGACGGCATACTTGTTTTTCGAACCGAAACGGCTCGACCCGTCCCGCCGGATAGTAACTGAAGCGAGATACCTGCCGGCAAAACCGTAGTTCAGCTTTCCGAAATACGAGAACAGGGAAAACCCGGTGCTGTTGCCCGAGGAAGTCCGCTCGCCGGAAGCGGCGTCCAGCTGAAAGTACTCGGCGGTTTCGAGGGCAAATTCCTTGCCGGTGGCGGAGAAAATGCTGATCTCGTTTTTCACGGCCTCCGTGCCGGCCAGGGCGGTAAATTCATGCGGCCCGAAAGCCCTGGTATAGGTGAGGGTATTGTTGAATACCCAGTTGGTCAGTTGCGACTGGCGGAGGGTCAGCTCGGCCGTATTGTTCGCCAGGAAGCCGCGGGAGTAGGTGCGGAAAATGTCCCTGGAGTTGATGCCGTCGTAATCCACGCCGAAGTTGGTACGGAAAGAAAGGCCATCGAGAATCTGCACATTGGCATAGACATTGCCGAAGACCTTCACGCTCTTGATGCGGTCGTCCCGGTTGTCAAAGGCCAGCGCCACCGGGTTGTCGCGGTCGGAAAAGCCGCCGCCCGGAGGGCCGGAGAACCTGCCGTCTTCGGTGCGGACCGGCAGGATGGATTTGTAGCGGTAAGGGGCCTGTTCGGGCGTACCGCCGAAGCCGTTGTCCATCCACAGGCGGCTGGAGCGCGACACCGCCAGGTTCTCGCCGACGGTCACCCGGTTGTTCAGGAAATTGTAAAAGGAATTCAGGCGGACGCCCATGCGCTCGTATCCGGTGCGGATAACTACTCCTTTCTGGTCGAAATAATTGGCGCCAAAGCGCACGCCGCCCCGTTCGCCCCCCTGAGACAGGGAGAGGTCATAGTTCTGGATGACGCCCGTCTGGGAAATTTCCTTCCAGTAGTCGGTGCCTTCTTCGATGTTGCCGCCATAGATGCTGTTAGGATGGCCGGAGGGGCGCAACTGGTCGTCCTCGTCAAGCCATTCCGGGTAGATGATCCGGTCCAGGACGGGCGTTCCGGTCCCCTGTATTCCCGGGCCGAGGCTGGGATCCAGGTGCCATTCATAGGTGTATACGCCGGTGGCGTTCGGGTCGGCGCCGTCGTTCACCGCGCCCTGCCATTCCAGGATGGCCCGCTCCCGGTTGTTGGTCAGGTCGTCGAAATCCGTCCATTGTTCGACGCTGGTGCGCACGTTCAACTCGACCCGCGCTTTCTTGGTGTCCGCCTGTTTGGTGGTGATGATGACTACGCCGTTAGAGGCCCTGGCGCCGTATATGGATGCCGAGGAAGCATCTTTCAGCACCTGTACGGAAGCGATATCGTTGGGATTGAGCCAGGATATTCCCCAGGTCTGCGGCACGGTCGATCCGTTTTCGTTGGTGACGAAGGTCTGCACCGGCACGCCGTCTACGATGTAGAGGGGGTCGGTCAGCTTGCCGAGCGTGCTCGTGCCCCTGATGCGGATGCGAGCGCCCTGCCCGGGGTCGCCCGAAAGATCGACGTTCACGCCGGCCACCCGCCCCTGCATGCTCTGGAGGATATTGGAGTTGCCGGAATCGTCCACGTCTTTCAGGTCCAGGACGGCTACTGCGCCAAGCAGGTCTTTCTTCCGTTCGACGGCATAACCGGTCACGACAATCTCATCGAGCACGGCACCGGCCGAAAGCCGGATTTCTACATTGTCCAACCCGGCGATGCTTACTGTCTGGGATGTATAGCCGGTGTAGGAGACCTCCAGCGCCGTTGCCGCCTCGTCCACTTCCAGGGAAAAAGAACCGTCGAAATCCGTAACCGTCCCTCCGGAAGTCCCGGAGACCAGGATGTTGGCCCCGATGAGCGGCTCGCCGTTTTCAGCGTCCGTCACCGTCCCCGTGATGGTGCGTTGCGCCAGGGCCAGCTGCGACAGCAGCAGCAGCATGAATAGCAAGTGTAATTTGAATTTCATGATGACATTTTTTTGGTTGAAAACATGGTTATTACTGCCAGATACTTTTCAGTTGGTGTACTTTGCCGCCGGCCAGCTCCACTTTGCCGCCTTCGGCAAACAGGCTTACCTGGTTGAAATCCTCGCCCGGGAAGAAAATTTCCGTCATGACGGTGGCGCCGCCGTCGGCGAAAAGCTCGGCGGAGGCTGCGTCAAAGAACAGGTGCAGGCGCAGGGTTTTGTCCGTGGAAAAGCGGGGCGCGACGCTGGACTGCCTTGCGAAATCTTCAGAAAAGGAGGCGTCGCCGGCTTTGGTGCGGTCACTGAAAAACTGGTTGGTGGAGGCATTGTACCCGATGCGGTAGATTTCGCCCCTGGAGTTGGATAATTCTACCCCGAAGCTGCCGGCCGCATCCTCCGGCAGGGTAAATTCGAGTTCCATTTCGGAGAGCCGGGGCGAAAAACCGAGCTGTCCGGTGAGGTCCAGGCGGCGGTCGACCTCCGTTTTGCCCAGGCTGTGGGTTGCGGTGCGGAGTGTTTCCAGTTCTTTCGCCGGTTGCGGGAAAATGCGGTATCCTTCATCCGTTTTTCTGAGGGAGAGCGACCAGGGAACGGTCATGGCATTGCGCCAGGCCCCGGTCGGCACTTTATTGGCGTACTGCCAGTTGCTCATCCAGCCGATGAGCAGGCGGCGCCCGTCGGGGGCGTCCGACCAGGTGACGCCGGCGTAGTTGTCCTTGCCGTAGTCGAGCCAGACGCCTTTGCCACCTTGCACGTAAGGCAGGAAAGCGGGGTCGGGCGTAAAGGTTTTGCCGTCAAACCGTCCGATGAAGTATTGGGTCCCGGAGCCGCCGTTGGGGTTGCCGGGGTTGAGGTTGATGATGAGCGCCCACATTTTTTCGCCGGTTCCTTCCACGGTCATCGGGAAAAGGTCGGGGCATTCCCAGACACCGCCGTGGGCACCGAGGGTTTTCCCGAATTCGCCGAGTTTTTTCCAGTTTTTCAGGTCGGGCGAGCCCCAGAACCCGGCGTGATCGCCCACGGCCAATACCATCACCCACTGGCCGCTGTCGTCGTCCCAGATCACTTTAGGGTCGCGGATGTCTCTGACTCCTCCCGGATTGGGGAGGACGGGGTTGCCCTCGTACTTCGTCCAGGTGCGGCCGCGGTCATTGCTGTAAGCTATGGCCTGGGATTGGTGGCTCTCGCTGCCGGCTTTGGCCGCTGCGGCATCGTGATAGGTATATATGGCGACGAGGGGCGGCTGGCCGCCGTCGCCAAAGCCCGTCGTGTTTTTCCAGTCCACCACTGCCGAGCCGGAGAAGATATAGCCCAGGGAGTCGGGATACAGAGCGATGGGCAGGTGTTCCCAATGCACCAAATCCTTGCTCACGGCATGGCCCCAATGCATAGGGCCCCACACGTTGGAATCGGGATAATGCTGGTAAAACAGGTGGTACTCGCCATCGAAGTAAACCATCCCGTTCGGGTCGTTCGTCCATTTTTCTTTTGGCGAAAAATGAAACTGCGGCCGGTGCTTTTCGGCATAGTAAGCCTGCCCGGCCGGTGTTCCTCCAGTGTCCGGCGGAGCGCCGGTTCCGCCTCCGCAGGAGGCAGCCAGGGCACAGAGCGCCAGAAGGCAACACGCTTTTAAGTTGAGCGAATGCATCATGATCAGCTGGTTATTGGTTTTGTTGATAATATTTTTTGCAGGTTTGCTTCGTGAATAACCGGCGTCCCTCCGGCCTTCGTCGCGACCAGCGCCCCGACGGCGCAGGCATAACGGAGGCAGGAAGCCGTGCTCTCCCCGGTGAGCATCCTGCTCAGAAAGGCAGCCAGGAAGGCATCCCCGCATCCGATGGTATCTTTGACCCCGACGCGGAAGCCGGGCTGCTGAATGCAGCCGTTTTCGTCAAAGCAGGCCGCGCCCTCGCGCCCTTTGGTTACGATGAGCATTTCGAGCTGGAACTTGCTTTTCAAAAAATCTACCCTGGCGGATTCTTCCCCGTAAGCCGGCCAGAAGCCGGAAAGGAGGTTCAGCTCTTCGTAGTCCACCTTGACGATATCCGCCTTTCGCAGGAGTTCCGCCAGCAATTTTTTCGAGAAAAAAGGAGGCCGCAGGTTCACGTCGAACACCCGGAAGGTAGCGGCTTCGAGCAGCTCGAAAAGGGTGCTCTTGGAGCGCTCGTTGCGGCAGGCCAGGCTGCCGAACATCAAGGCGTCGGCCTCTTTTACGGTGTCGGACATCTCGTTGTCGGGGTGGATGAAGTCCCAGGCTGCCGGCTGGGCGATGTCGTAGCTGGGCGACCCATTCGCGTCGAGGGTGACATTGACTGTGCCGGTGGAAAAATTGGGGTCAGCCTGAATAAACCGGGTAGAGACGCCCTTACTGTTCAAAAGCGCCAGCAGCTCATGCCCCGGCCCGTCGTTGCCGATACGGCTTATCATCTGGGAGCGCAGGCCCAGTTGATTGGCGTGGTAGGCGACGTTCATCGGCGCTCCGCCGGCGATTTTCCCGCCGGGGAGCAAATCCCAGAGGACTTCGCCGTAGCAGATGAGTATCGGGTCGCGCATCTGTCCTTTGTTTAAAAAGGAGCCCGGAAAGGAGGCTTCCCGGAGCTCCTGTACGCTCACTGATTATTGTATGAAACTTTTCCTTGGATAGTGCTAAGTTACAGGCGGGGCAGGAGGAAGGCCTTCAGGATTATTCCAAGCGGCCTTTAAGATTGTTGCAAAATATTTTGCCAGGACAATCTTTTGTAAAACAAAGTTTTATGAAACAATGAGGAAGCAAGGTGGAAGCGTAGCCTTTAATAATGGTGCATGGCTCTTAGAGAATGTTGTATGGGAATAGATGCCGTTTTTCACTCTGTTACTACTTTTACTTTAAAGCAAAGACCTCAGATGGTGAGCCGTACAACTGCTGGACAGCAGTTGTACTATTTAACCTGAGCATTTTTAAATTCAGAAGGAGGCATCCCGTATTTGGAGCGGAAAACGGTAGAAAAATAATCCGGCGAAGAATATCCGACCTGATAGGCGATTTCGGCGATCGAAAATTTGCCCTGCAGCAGCAGCCCCTCCGCCTTTTTGAGCCGCACGTTTTGAATGTGGTAACTGATGCTCTCCCCCAGCAGAGCGGTCACTTTGCGATAGAGCTGCGACCTCGACAGGCTGAACTCCTGACAGAGATCCGACACCTGGAAATCCTGCCGGGCGTGGTGCTGCTCGATGTAAGACAGGAATTTGGCGATGAAATCGCGGTCGAGCGGGTTGACGTTTTCGGCCAGGCCGGACAGCGCCGCATCAGCAGCCGGGGAAGAGAGCCCTTTCCCGTAAATTTCCCGCAACACTTGCCGGTTGAACAGCAGCGATTTGATCTTGGCCTGCAAAAAATTGATGTTGAAAGGCTTGGTGATGTAGGAGTCGGCGCCGATCTCGGTGCCTTCGATCTGGTGTTCCATCCCGCTGCGGGCGGACAGGATGATGATGGGAATGTGGGAAGTGCGCAGGTCGGATTTCAGCGTCCGGGTAATCTCCAGGCCGTCCATTCCAGGCAGCATAATATCGCAGATGATGAGGTCGGGCGTGAGGCTGATCGCTTTTTCCAGGCCTTCTTTCCCATTGACTGCCTGTATGACCTGATAACCGGGCCTCAGTTTCTTATGCAGGAAATACTGCAGGCCGGGGTTGTCCTCAATAACCAGGATTTGCAGCGAAGAGGAAGGGGATATGTCTGTAGAAAGATCGCCTTCCTCCGGCTCTGTTTCCGGGCCGAAGAGGAATTCCTGCGAGGCCTGGGTTTGCCCTTTTTCCATACTCAGCTCCTCGTCCTTCAGGTGTGCGCTGCCGAGCGGGAGGGCAATGGTGAACCGGCTGCCCTGGCCTTTGGCGCTCTGCACAGAGAGGGTCCCTCCGTGCATTTCCACCAGGGATTTCGACAACGACAGGCCTAATCCGGTGCCGGTCAGCTGCTGCTCCTCCCCCTGGTAAAACGCCTCGAACACGTGGGCCTGCTCCTCTTCCGTCAGGCCCCGCCCGTTGTCTTCGACGCATAACTTCACCTGATGCTCCAGGTCATCGGCTGAAATATGCACGTGAATCTTTCCTCCTTCCGGCGTGAATTTGAAAGCATTGGAGAGCAGGTTGAACAGCACCTTATCCATCAGACCAGGATCAAACCAGGCCGATAACTGCTCGTGGCGGGCGCGCAGATGAAAATCGATTCCCCTTTTTTTTGCTGTTTTTTCGTAGGTGCCCATAATGTTGCGCACAAAGCCCACAAGGTCGGCCTTCCCTGCCCGCAGTTTCATCCTGGCGGTTTCAATTTTTCGGAAGTCCATCAACTGATTGACCAGCCGCAGCAGGCGCAGAGCGTTCTGCTGAATGTGGCCGATGCTCTGCTGCATGTCCCTGCTGAGTTTGGGGGAAGGCAGCAGGTCTTCGGCGAAGCCCAGGATCAGCGTCAGCGGGGTGCGGAACTCATGGCTGATATTGGTAAAAAAGTCAACCTTCGCCTGCGTCGCCCGGCGCACTTCTTCCGACATCTCAACGAGTTGTTGTTCGTGTTCCAGGATTTCCTGGTTCTTGCGTTCCAGGTTCAGGTTGGCGGCATGTTTGGCCCGGAGGGACTTCCACAGGAAGCCCCCCAGCACCAGGGCGAGCAGCAGGCTGGAGAGCAACACAAAGATAAGGGTTCGCTGATTGCGGCGTATGGCATGCAAATCCCCCAGGCTTTCCAGTTGCTCGTCGATGCTTTCCTGCAGGCTTTCCATCTTTTTCATCTGGTTGTGCAGGATGCGGGCGTTGTCGCTGTTGATGACGATGGATTCCAGGAGGTTCTGGCGTTCGTAGGGCAGGTCGTTG
>JAGFJD010000400.1 GCA_024102975.1 Phaeodactylibacter sp.
TTTTGGACACAGAGCGCACAGAGTCCAACACAGAGATACGCAAAGTTTTCCGTTGATAATCAAGCCTCTGTGTGGCTCTGTGTCTTCTCGGCGTACTCTGTGTCCAAAAAATGTCCAGCAGTATGGGAACAGGCATTTCAGTTGAGCCACGTAAAACAAATAATCGATTTCCGGAACCGGCTAATCCATTCTTATGATAATGTTGACGATACTATTGTCTGGGCAATCTTAAACAATCACCTACCCATCCTAAAAGCAGAAGTAGAGCTTGGACTAAAAAAATAATCTCCTCAAGAAACAAAGCCCCCCCGGTTCAACAGCCGACAGCTCAAAATAAAGGGGAATCTGACGTTTTGGTTGTTTTGTTTTTTCACAACCAATCAACCAAATCAACCAATCAACCAATCAACCCACCGCCCCTTCTCCCACCTTACCATCCCCTCCGCATACGGCAGCACAATCCCGTACAGCGCCTCCCGGATATCCTCAGGCACAACGTCGACGGGCGAACGCTCCTTGTCAAAGCGGAGGCGCATCACCTCCGGGTGGGGTTTGGCTTTCGGCGCCTGTATGATGCCTGCCTGATCGAGCATATAGAAAAGTTGGGAAGCGTCGGCGCCCAGTTGTTTGGTATGCGGGTTGGCGGCCAGGCCCTTCAGGGCATGTTCGATCTGTTCGCCGGTATAACCGCAGCGGCGCGGGTCGCCGCCCATGACGCTCAGCATGCCGACGATGCGGCGGCACTTCTCGCAGCGCCCGCATGGCCGCATGCGCCCTTCCTCTTCGTGGGCGGCGTGGCAGGAGAGCTGGTTCGCCTGCAGGTCCGGGTAGCGCTGGGTAAGTATTTTTTGGATCATAAACTCCGAAATGGGCCGCAGTATGGAAAACTGCTCTATCCCCCAGCCTTTGGTTGTAAAATAGCGGCTGAAAGCTTCGTCGAAGAAGCGGCTCTGGTCGTACAGGCCGTCGTAGTGGGGGATACCTTCGTGGTGCAGGCGGCGGGTGGTGTCGTATTCGTTGCCGATGACGAGCCGGCCGATGCCGCGCTTTTTCATCAGGGGCAGCACGCCCACCAGGAAGACCGCCACGGTCCACAGGCGGATGGGGTAGTCGTCGGCGCGGACGGTGGCGAAGTCGGGGCGGATGAAGGGCAGGTGGCGCAGCATCCAGGCGAAGAGGCGGTCGGAGTTCATCCACACTTTGGTAGTGTTGGGCTCGACGGCCTGCTGGTAGCGGTAGCCGTTGACGGCGGTAAACCAGTGGCGGCCGCTCTCGTTGCCAAAGATGGGGTGTACGTCCTTGCCCAGCTCTCTGAGCAGGGCGTAGCTCAGCAGGCTGTCCTTGCCGCCGCTCGACAGCACGCAGTAGGAATCGGGGGAGGTGGCCCAGGGTTTCTCCCTGCCGTCGAAGCCTTCCGGGCGGCTGTTGCGGAACACCAGCCGGGCGTTGGTGTAGCGCTGCTGCTTTTCCGCCTTCAGGCCGGTTGCCGCGCCCCGCAGGAAGGGGTTGGGCTGCAGGAGCTTCTTGACGTAGATTTCGCGGGAGGTATTTTCCAGCATGTTGCCGAGGAAGCGCTGGTCGGCGGCGGTAAACGGCCCGTCCAGCACGATGCGCTGGCAGAACAGCCCGTAGTTGAGGGCCAGTTGGGCGGCCATGACGCTCGCCAGGTTGCGGTCCTCCGGCAGGTTGGGGTCGAACACGGCCTCTCCGTAGGAATAGATCAGCTCCCTGCTCTGCTCCTGGCCGTTGGCTACCACGGTGTAGGGTGCCAGGAGGCGGCTCTTTTCCAGGCGCACCGGCCCCACGCGCAACTCGTCGAAAACGACAAGCCGGGCGTGGGCGCCCCGGGGCTGATCGGCATCTGAATTACTTGCGAAAGGCTCCTGCAGGTTCATCTGCTTTATTTTTTGACCGTTGCTAAGTAAGGGATCAATACTTCCATGAGGCCATCGGCGCCGTTGAGCAGCACGTCGAAAGCGGGCAGGCCTGTTTCCTCCCCGATCCGGCGGGCGGCGGCATCCACCTCCTGGGCTGACATATTTTCGTGGTTGATGGTGATGGCCACCACCGGCTTGCCCGACAGCAACTCCACCGCCTGAATCTGCACCGGCAGGGGGTGGATGGGGTAGCCCGGGAAACCGTCGTACTCCGGCCGTTTGGGAGCATGCTGCATCAGCACGATGTCGGGGCGGCAGGCGGCCAGAATCTCATGGCCGCCGGGATAAGCCGGGTTCATGAGGCTGCCCTGCCCTTCCAGGACGATCACGTCGGGTTTTTGTTCTTCCCACGCCCGGTAGGTGGCATGTTCCAGTTCGCCGGCAACGAAATCGTTGATCAGCGAGTCGAGCACGATGCTGTATTTCGCGCCCTGCATCCAGGCGGTCTGGCCGGTGCCGATCATTTCGGCCTTGTATCCGGCCTTGCGGAACGCATGCACGACGATCCAGGCGGTGGTGCGCTTGCCAACGGCGCTGTCGGTGCCCAGGACGGCAATCTTCAGGGCTTTCACCTTTTCGATATTGCCGGTGAAGCTGTGCAGCTCGCTGCGCGGCGGCGTCTTGCGGATATCGCGGATGCGCACCCCGTGGGCATGGGCCAGGCGGCTGATGCGGGAGTCTTCGGAGAGGAAGTCGTGCAGGCCGCAGTCAATATGCAGCCCGGCGAGTATAGCCAGGCGCACGTCTTCCCGGGCCGGCGCGGGCAGGCGGCCGCCATCGGGCGCCAGGCCCACGACGAAGTATTCGGCAGGCGTGCCGTTCTCCCGGGCGGCGGCGAGCGCCTCCTCCAGGTTGACAAAGATGGGAATGCCTTTGGGGTGGCCGTCGATGACCTCGCCGGCGTCCTGCCCGGCATGGCGGCTGTCGATCACGGACAGAACGCGGTAGCGTTCGGTGAAACGCACCAGCCCGTGGGCGGTTTTGCCTTCCGGCGTGTTAAAAGCGCCTTCGCAGTAAACGATGGCATTGCCGTCCAGCACTTTCTTTGATGACATGCTTTTCTTTTTGTTTTGAAAATGAAACCGGCCCCTAAAGCATTCGCCCCCGCGCCTGTTACCCAAAGCGAACCGCGAATAGCGCCCGTCCTCGTGCCTCGGCCGGGTAAAAACCGCGAACAGCCCCCGCTCACCTCCTGCTGGTCAGGATTACCACGAAGCGGTCGTTCTGCAGCAATTCCCGGTCGGGCGGCTGCGCCAGGGCGGCCAGGCCGGCGGTAGCGGCGGGCAGCACGTTGAGCCCTTCCTTTTCCTTGAGGATTTTGGCCAGGCGCAGCATCGTGCGGTCCGACACGTCGCGGGCCCAGCCGTCGGTCTCGTACAGGGCGCGCAGGGCGTGGTCGCCGTCGAAGGAATGCCAGTTGATGAGGGGTTCGTTGACTTCCGTTTCCCGGATGCTGCCCGGCGCCAGGTCGATACAATGGTCTTTGCCTTTGAGGAAGGAAGTGATGATCGGGTTTTTATGGGCTGAAGAACCCGCGACCATGATGGGCATGCGCGAGGTCTTGCCGCGGCGGTAGAGGCTGAGGAAGCCTTTGAACACCCCGGCGAGCACGGTGCCGTTGGAAACGGGCACGGCTACGGCTTTGGGGGCGTCGCGCAGTTCGTCGTAGATCTCATAGGCGATCTCGCCGTAAGCTTTGAGCTGCAGCATGGTGTTGTCGCTGCCCGGGTTGGCGTCGTAGTATTCGATGCGGCCGGCATGGAGCTGGGAAGCGGCGACCGCATCCTCGTAATCGCCCTTGACGGTGAAGATTTTGGCGCCCAGCTGCCGCATCTCGTCGCTGCGGCGGGAGTGGTAGGCTTCGGGGATGTAGATGATGCAGTCCAGCCCGGAATATTTGGCAGCCAGGGCGCAGGCTACGCCGTAGTTGCCGCAGGTAGCCAGGCAGATGCCGTCGAACCCGCGGCGCAGGGCGTCGGCGCATTGCGCAAAAGCGATGCGGTCTTTCTGGGTGCCGGTCGGGTTGCTGCCTTCCAGTTTGAGGTAGATTTGGCGGAAGCCCAACTCCCGCTCCACGTGGCGGCCCCGCATCAGAGGCGTATCGCCGACCTCGCTGTCGGTGATGAATTCGAAGGCTTCGAGGCGGTCTTCCAGGCTCTGTTCCTTATCCAGCAGGAGCTGGTACTGCTGTTCCAACTCGGCCTGCAGGTTGTAGCGCTCGTGCAGGGAAACAGGTTGGTTGGGTTCTTGCATTGCTACTTGTTGTTGCTTTTTTAATTGGCATATAGACGCCGAAAAGGGGAACGGCCACCTTTCAGGCACGGGGAATTTTACAAATAATTTTGGTTATTGTCAAGCCGGAAAAAGCAGGACAAGATGGATAGGCGGAAACTTTCCGCATCGAACGGGAGATGAGGCCGGCATCAATGCCTCCGGAACTAATGCTGCTTTCATTACGGGCCACCTGAAGGCAACCCGTCCAAAAAGTAAAGGTACCGGGCGGCTGAATCCCCCCAATACCTTTACGCTGGTTAACGAACGAAACAATTAATTTTTTGCCGGCATTTCGGTGTTGCGGTGTTATGGTGTTGCGTCAGGGCCTGATGGCAGGCTCGCGTTAAGCCGGCCGCAATACCATAAAACCGAAATACCATAATACCTTTAATCATTGCCGTCAAAGGACTCCACCTCCTCGCCCAGGATGGCGCCTTCCCCGTCGAGGGTCAGGGTGATGTAGTCGTAGCCTCTTTCGAAGCCCAGGTAGTAGAACGTCCCCTCCGGGCGTTCGGACTGTACGATGGAAGTGAAATAATCCAGGCTGGGGTATTTGCCCTTCACTGCTGTCACCACAACTTTGGGCAGGTCCGCCTCGTCGATAATGGTAGAGGTTTCCTTCCAGGCGCCCCGCTTGTCGAAATAAGCGTCGCAGTAGTAGTCGCCTTTCAGGAAGCTGGCGATGTACACCTCGTCCAGCTCTTCCCAGCTGACGTCCTCGGCCTGGGGATATTTTTTGGCGAAGGCCTCAGCAATGGTTTTGGGGACAACCGAATCCTGCCCCAGGGCCGGGGCCGCAACTGCTGCCAGGAACAAGAGGGCAGCGCTCCTCAGTGCTTTTTTCATAAACAAGGTTGATTTGTGAGGCGAAATTGGGGAGGGGATTCTGAATTATTTTTGAAGAACAGGCAAGATGCCCAAGATTTTCAGGATTTACCCTGACGGACGCGGCCCAAACCTTTCGGGTGGGCCGGGTATTCTACCCCATCCTATACCGTTCGACCAGCTCAAAAAAACGGCGGCGGTAGCTTTCCCCCACCGGCAGGCGCCGGCCGCCCACCAGCAGCGAATTGCCATCTACCTCCTGCACATGCCCGAGGTTGACGATGTAGGATTTATGGATGCGCACGAACTGTTGGCCCGGCAGTTCTTCCTCCAGGGCCCCGAGGTTCTGCAGGCTGACGATGCGCCCGTCTTCACCGATGAACTGCACGTAGTTGCGCAGGCCTTCGATGTAGTGGATGCGGCCCAGGTCCAGGCGGTGATACTTGTGCTTGGCGTCGCCCTTGATGAAGATATAACCTGGCGGGGCGGGTGTTGCCACAGGAGGCGCAGGAGCCGGCGCTGCCAGCCCCGTGCCCGGTTGGCGGCTTTCAGGAAACGGCTGAAGGAGCCCTGCCACAGCCCGTTTTTTTAGCTTCTTCGGCCCGGAAGATACCGAAGCTCAGGGCATCCTTGCCGCCCTGCGGAAAACCTGGGACATCTACGACCGGAACGATTACCGGGGCGGCTACTCCCATGCGCACCGCATCAGCTATATCCGCCAAAACTTCCTGAAAAATTACCGGGAGAAGGAAAACCCGCCTAAGGTTTTTATAAAAATCGGCGCCCTGCACGCGGCAAAGGGCTACGAATTCGGCGTATACGATGTGGGCAACCTGGTGTTCGAACTGGCACAGGCCAACGGCACCCGCTCCTGCCGCATTTACTGCATGTCGCGCTACTATTATGAAGAGGGGGAATTGAAGGACGCCGTGTCCGAAAGCCCGGACAACCCGTCCGTCTCCTTCCAGAAGCAGGGCAGAAAAGGCGAATGGGCTCTGATCGAATTGCTCCCCCTGCGGGAACGGCTGGCCGACGGAACGCTCTGCCTCCCTGAAAACCCGGAACTGAACAGGGTGAAATTCCTGGCAGAAAATTTCGATTTTGTGCTGATCACGCCGGCGGACGAAGGGCAGCGCCCCAACTACGACAAGAATGAGTGACCAGCGTCTAAGAGATGCTTGTTTGGAGGCCACTCTTGGAGCTAAGCGACGTGAGATTAATAAGTGTCGGGTTTAGTAGGTTAGCGATTTGGGCTTTAACCGAGGCGAAGGTTCCTGACCTTAGCCTAGCTAAGGGAGGCGGTTCTTCAACGAAGGGTAAAGCCAAAAGCGCTCCTAGGAAATCTGACAGTTATTGATCGCACGTCGCTAAAAACCAGCCTACCCGCAGCAGGCTGGCTGGCGCCTCTTTTTTGGCGATACCTGCCTGCCCGGCCTTGGCTTCACGGGCAGGCAGGCTGCCCGTTCTTCTAATCCTCAAACTCCTCCAAATACTCCAGCGCCTGTTTGTAAACGTTCTTCCCCGTATACCCCAGCTTCTCATCCAGCACCGTATAGGGCGCCGAGTGGCCGAAGTGCGTCAGCCCCACCACCTTGCCCAGGGGGCCGGCCAGGCCCTGCAGGGTGGAGGGCAGCCCGGCGGTCAGGCCCAGGGTGGGCACGTCGGGCGGCAGCACGTCCCACTGGTAAGCCAGCGGCTGGTTGCGGAACAGGCCTTCGGAGGGTGCGGAAACGACGCGCACCTTCAGCTTTTTCTTCCCGCGCAGCAGCTCGGCCCCTTCGATCAGGGTGGCCACTTCGGATCCGTTGCCCACCAGGATGATGTCGGGCTGCCCCCCTTTAACCTCCTGGACGACGTAGGCGCCTTTGCGGGCCTCCTGCGCGTCCCGGTAGCGCGTAGAGCCCGGCCTGGCGGGCAGGCTGGGGATGTCCTGGCGGGAGAGGATCAGCCCGCTGGGGCCGTGCGTATTCTCCAGGGCCATCTGCCAGCAGGCGGTCGTTTCGTCCGCATCGGCAGGGCGGAGGGCCAGGAAGCTGTTGCGGCCGGCGTGCGTCTGCAGTTGCTCCAGCAGGCGAATCTGCGCCTCCTGCTCGACGGGTTGGTGGGTGGGGCCGTCCTCGCCCACCCGGAAAGCGTCGTGGGTCCAGATGAAGATCACGGGCTGCTCCATCAGGGCGGCCAGGCGGATGGCCGGCTTCTGGAAGTCGGAAAAGACGAAGAAGGTGGCGCAAACCGGGATCACGCCCCCGTGCAGGGCCATGCCGGTGGCCAGGGCGGCCATGGTCAGCTCGGAGACGCCGGCCTGCAGGAAGGCGCCGCTGAAGTCGTTGCGGGTGAAAGACGTCGTCTTCTTCAGGAAGGCGTCCGTTTTGTCGCTGTTGGACAGGTCGGCGGAGGCGACGATCATATTCCCGACGTGGTCGGCCAGGTAAGACAGCACCGCGCCCGAAGCGTTGCGGGTGGCGCTGCCGGCTTTCTGTCCGATGCTGCTGAAATCAAGTTCGGGCAGCCGGCGTTCAAGGAAGCCCTGCAGCCGGGCAGCAGGTTCCGGATTCTCTTTTTGCCATTCGGCAAAGCGGCTGCGGCGCCGGCTCGCCGCCTCGTGTTTGTCTTTTCTGACTTCGGCGTAATACCCGGCCACGTCCGGAAATATCCGGAAGGGGTTGTCCGGGTCGCCGCCGAGGTTGCGTATCGTTTTTTCAAAAGAAGCGCCCGCCTTGCTCAGCGGCTGGCCGTGGGTTTCCACTTCCCGCTCAAAGGATTCGCCATCTTCCGTTACGGCGCCTTTGCCCATGATGGTCTTCCCGATAATGAGGGAGGGCTTCCCCGTTTCGGCTACTGCCGCCCGCAGGGCCTGGCGGATGGCGTCCTGGTCGTTGCCTTCGATGGTTTGCACGTGCCAGCCCCAGGCCTCGTACTTCTTGGCCGTGTCTTCATCCATCACGGCTGACACTTCGGACGACAGCTGGATGTCGTTGGCGTCGTAGAACATAATGACGTTGCCCAGGCCGAGGAAGCCGGCGGTGCGGCCTGCCCCCTGGGAGATCTCCTCCTGGATGCCGCCGTCGGAAATGTAGATGAACGTCTTGTGTTCCGTTACTTGCCCGAAGCGGGCCGACAGGAAGCGCTCGGCGATGGCGCCGCCGATGCCGAAGGTATGGCCCTGCCCCAGCGGCCCGGAGGTGTTCTCCACGCCCCGGGAAACGTCGATCTCCGGGTGGCCGGGCGTCGGGCTGCCCCATTGCCGGAAGCTCATCAGTTCTTCCGTGCTGTAAAAACCGAAGAGGTGCAGGATGGAATAAAGCATGGGGGACATGTGGCCGGGGTCCAGGAAAAAGCGGTCCCGGAACGGCCACTGCGGGTCTTCGGGGTCGAAATTCAGAAATTCCGTGAACAGGACGTGGATGTAATCGGCGCCGCCCATAGCGCCGCCGGGGTGGCCTGAATTGGCGCGCTCCGGCATGGCGGCAGAAAGCGCCCGGATGTTGTCGGCTGCCCGCCGGGCAATCGAGGTGTCTGTTGATATCATGAATCAGTTTTTTCAGTTTTCCTTTGAGTAACGGTCGGCAGAGGGGCCAGGTTCTCTGGCTCAAAGCCGTTCCCGGAGTTCACCACAAAAAAAAGACTTTTATCGAAGCCGTACGAAAAAATGAGGGCGGCAAATACGGCCGCCGGCGAAAAAAGTACGCCGGCAAGCCACCGTGCCCGCCCTTCGGCCTCTTTTTTCCTTCCCCCCGGATAAAAAAAATTGCCCGTTTTGTTGTATTTAAAACGAATTGTGTTTAATATTACATCGGAAAACAAAAATTTCGAAAATGGCAAACACATTTGTTTTCGAAGAATTTCAGACCGTCCCCGTGGTTAGCCTTAGCGACATGAGCCCTTATATGCAAACCACCGAAGACAGCCGGCAGGCCTTTCCCATACCGGGGGAGGATTTCACGTTCATGCGCCTGGACCTCAGCCGGGCCGTCATCCGCAACCCGGCGCAGACCTTCTTCATCCAACTGACCGAAGGCCACCTGGCAGCTGCGGGGTACCTCCCGGGATGCATCGCCCTGGTCGACCGCCAGGCCAGCCCCCGGGAAAAAGACGTCATTATTGCCTATCTTGAAGGGGAATTCACCATCCGCCGGCTAAAGATCATCGACGACATGCCCGCCCTGGAATCGGATGAGGGCAGCATTGGGATCGAACCGGATATGGAGTTCAGCGTCTGGGGGGTGGTGAAGGACGTGCTGCATCTTTGACGGAAGTGCTTTTAAACCTTAAACCTCAAACCATCATGGACAAAAACGTAGTAGGCTGGTTCGAAATCCCTGCCAGCAACATGGAAAGGGCTATCAAATTCTACGAAGCCGTATTCGGCTACAAACTGGAACGCCATCAGATGGGGCCGCTGGATATGGCCTGGTTTCCTTCCAAAGAAGACGGCGTCGGCTCGCCGGGCACCCTGGTTTACCACGCCGAGGCTTATAAACCCTCCATGGACGGTACGCTGGTTTATTTTACCGCTCCGTCGGGAGACCTGAGCAACGAGCTGGCCCGGGTGGAGCCCAACGGCGGCAAAGTCCTGGTGCCCAGGACGCAGATTTCGGAAGACTACGGCTTCATGGCCGTCATCCGGGATACGGAGGGCAACCGGGTGGCGCTGCATTCGAGGGAGTGAAGGAATAAGCGGGCCGTTCGATTCTATGTTGTCAAGAACCTGCACGCATCTTTGATTTTCCTGATTTGGGGCTGCCCTCCCCGCTGGGCGGCTCCCCGTTTTCCTGTTCTTCCGCTTCCGGGGCGGCCGGCTCTTCCCCGGGCAGGATGCGCTCCTGCCGGCGCCGGGCCCGCACCGAGGCCAGCACGCCCGTGCCCAGTGACAGGGCGATGACCGCCAGAGACAACCACTCCGGGATTTCGACGTGGTGGACCAGCAGCATCTTCACGCCGACGTAGGCCAGGATGAAGACCAGGGCGTGCTGTAAATAACGGAATTTATCGATAACGGAAGCCAGGACAAAATAGAGGGACCGCAGGCCCAGGATGGCAAATATATTGGACGTGAAGACCAGAAAGGGGTCGGTCGTAATGGCAAAGATGGCGGGGATGCTGTCGAAGGCGAACATCACGTCGGTGGTTTCCACCACCAGCAGGGCGATAAAAAGGGGCGTAGCGGCAATTATATGCCGGCGGCGCACAAAGAAACGCTCGCCTTCGAAGTTTTTGGTCACCGGGAAAAACCGCTTCACCCATTTGATCACCGGGTTTTTGTTGGGATGCACCCCCTCGTCGGTAGTCCACATCTTGTAGGCGGAATAAAGCAGGAAAACGCCAAAGACGTAAGTCAGCCAGGCGAACTTTTTGATGAGCACCACGCCCAGGCCGATCATGAGGCCCCGGAAGAAAAGAGCGCCGAGAATACCCCAGAAAAGAACCCGGTGCTGGTACTGCCGGGGCACCTTAAAGTAGGCGAAGATCATCGCGATGACAAAAATGTTGTCCATGCTTAGCGACTGCTCCACCAGGTAGCCGGTCAGGTATTTCAACACGGCCGCCTGGCCGCTGAGCTCGTCGGCATTCGGCACCCAGTTGTCCCGGTAGGCAAAAAAAACGAAGAAGCTGAATAACAGGGACAGGGTGACCCACAGCGCCGTCCAGCCCATAGCTTCCCGGGTGGTTATGGCATGCGGCGTCTTGTTGAAAACCCCCAGGTCGAGAGCAAGCAAAATAAAAACCAGAACGATAAATCCAATCCAAATCGCCATTCTACTCTTTTTTACTTCTGTGCCTTTAGAGCATGTTTGGAGGTGGTGCTTTGGAAGCGAAAATGCCAGATTTGGGGTTCTCACAAGGTTCATTTTTTGGTGCATAGCCTAGCTACGGACCAAAAAATAACCGCCGTGAGGTTCCAAAATCTGGCATTT
>JAGFJD010000404.1 GCA_024102975.1 Phaeodactylibacter sp.
ACCGCCCCACTACCAGCTTCCCGCTCTGCACCATCCGCCCTTCCTGCCGCAACACCCAGGCGTACCAGCCCGGGCTCAGCCCCCCAATAGGTATCTGCTCCTGTCGGCCAGCCACAAAGGCAGGCCAGCGCCGCTCCAGCACAGGCTGCCCCAGGGCATTCAGCACCGTGAAGCGCAGCGGGCCGGCGCCGGCGTAGGCAGCCGAAGCCTGCAGGAGGACAAACTCCCGCGCCGGGTTGGGGAAAAGGCGGAAGGGCGTTTCTTCCACCGCCGGGGGCGCTTCGATGCCCGTCAGGGTCACCACGCCGGTGTCGGTCACGATTTGCATGTCCTGGCAATCCGGGACGAGGCAGCCGTCGGCGCCTACCCGCACCAGCCAGACGTTGACGTCGTTGACGAACGGCTCGTAGTTGGGGAAAGTGTCCTGGTAGGTGCCGACAAACACCAGGTCGCCGTTGGGCAGCTCCGTGCTGTGGTAAAACGAGCCGCTGAGCAGGGGGGAGCGCTCGTGGTAGATGTAGCGGTCCCATAATATCTCGCCTTGCGGGCTCATGCGGAAAGCCCAGCCGATGTAGCCGATGTCGTTTATCTCGCCTGGATAGATTTCATAGCGGGCCTGGCCCATGCCGATGATGTCGCCGTTGGCTGCCAGGTTGAGGTTGTGGATGGACTTGTAATGGGGCCGGAAAGTCGGGAAATCCCGCGACCAGAGCGTGTCGCCCTGCGGCGTCATCTTGTAGACTTTGGGCGAGTAGGGCGATAGCGGGCTGGAGTAGCCATAGTATTCATACCAACTGACGGCATAGTTGCCGTCCAGCAGCTCTACCACCCGGATTTCTTTGAAGGGGACGCCGGTTTCGGGCAAATAGGCCTGCCACACGACTTGGCCGAGGGAATCCAGCTTGGTCACTACCCCTTCGCGGCGGGAAATGGGGCCGCGGACTGTGGTAGCCAGCAAATGGCCGTCCTGTGTGGCAATCAGGTCTTTATCTACTACCGTGACATATTCTCCATCCGCTGGGAAAAAAACGCTTCGTTCTTCCTGCATGTCCTCGCCGAGGAACTGAAGCCAGCCAGTGTTAGGGCCGTTGCCAATGATTCCGTTAGCCAATACAAACCGCCCTTGGTATTCGACCAAGCTCAGAGGGAATTCGCCCTCAAATTCTTCCCCAAAACTCCAATCCTGAAGCCAGTTGCTCTGAATATCCAGTTCTGCAAGCTTGATTTTGGAAAGGCCATCTTGATTGTCCTGTAAAGACAAAAAGATATGTCCATTCTCACCGATGATCATTCCTTCATATGTCGGCGCTTTATATCCCTCAAAAATTTTATACCACTGCTTCTCCCCTTCGAAATCGGTTTTCAGCAAAGCAGTGGCGGAAGCGCCATTGACCCGGACAGCAGCGTAGATCAGCAATCCATCTTCCAGGGTAAAGATATTCCACCCGCTGTCCGAGCTCTGCTCCAGGTCGATGGTTTTGCTGAAATAGGGCTGCGCCTGGCTGAGGGCGGCAAAAAGGAGAAAGGCCCAAAGGAGTGATATATTGCGAAACATAGTCTTTTTGTTGTGAGGGGCGACCTCAAAAGACAAAGGATAGCCTTCTGAGATCGCCCTGCCATAAAATTATACTCAATGGCAACTGGTTTTGTGCATTTGTGCGTGGACTTCCCCTTTAGGGGACCGAGGGGCGGTGTCGGCAAGGCACAAAACCAGTTGCGACACCGTATATCATTTAACCACTACCGCCTTTTCCTGGTGCAGCACTTCGCCGTTTTTCACGAAGCGCAGCAGGTACACGCCGCTGGAAAAACCACTGGTGCGCCAGGCAAAGCGGCCGCTGCCGTCCAGGAGGAATGCCGTTTGCTGGGATGTAGGCAGGTGGGCGGGGTACTGTCGCAGCCCTTTGCCCAGGGCCGCTTTTTGAGCCTGCCTGCTTACCGCCCCACTACCAGCTTCCCGCTCTGCACCATCCGCCCTTCCTGCCGCAACACCCAGGCGTACCAGCCCGGGCTCAGCCCCCCAATAGGTATCTGCTCCTGTCGGCCAGCCACAAAGGCAGGCCA
>JAGFJD010000405.1 GCA_024102975.1 Phaeodactylibacter sp.
ATGCCAGCTTTTTGAACCTCGCTTCGGCTATTTTTTGGCCCGTAGCACCACTATGTACCAAAAAATGAGCCTCGCGAGAACCTAAAATCTGACATTTTCGCTTTCAAAGCACCACCTCCAAACAAGCCCTTAGGTCAAAGGCCAGTTCCAGGCTATTGTGTTTAAATCCAAATCCGGGCTGAACAAAAACATTGAAGTACTTCGCATTCGCAACCGGATCAGGTTGGCCTGGCTTGTCAATCCGGCCATGGGTACTTCCAACGCCCACACCACTGGACAAAATGGTTTTGGACACAGAGAGCACTGAGGCCAACACAGAGTACACGGAGTGTTTTCCGTTGATAATCAGGTCTCTGTGTGACTCTGTGTCTTCTCGGCGCGCTCTGTGTCCAGAAAAATGTCTAGTAGTGTGTCCAACGCCCATGCCGCAGGATGTTGATGTTGAACGAAGTGGTCAGCACAAACACATCCCGCACGATGGAACTGACGGCAAAAAAAGCTGCGTCATCCAGCAGCTTGAAGTACACCGAACCGTGAATGGCGCCCAGGGCGTGGAAGTACTTGTCAGAAATCCGCATGCCGATCTCGGCTTCCCCTTCCGATATCAGGCAGGTGGTGGTGTCGAAGATTCTGGTGTTGACATTCGCCTGAAGGTACATGCGCTCCAGTTTTTTGTCATCACAATACTTGCTTTATATTGCCAGCCCAGGTATCAAGTATGGCGGCAGATTCCACACATTTCCATGCATTTCCACGCATTTCCACACATTTCCACACATTTCCATGCATTTCCATGCATTTCCATGTACCTGTTTTTATCCACAGGTCAACTTAACGATAAGGTTATCACCACCGGCCCCTTACTGCCCCCCTCCTCCGCATACCGATGCGCTTCGGCCGCCTGCTCCACCGGGAAGCTTTTATCGATGATGGCCCTGATCTCCCCGGCTTCGATGAGTTCTTTTACGGCCCTCAGGTCTTCCACACTGCCCGGGGCAAGCTTGCACACCACCTTCTTTTTGCCGGCGATGGATGTCGTGATCGTCTGCAGGAGTTGTTTCATTTTGAAGCTGACGTACTGCAGCCGCCCGTTTTCCGCCAGTACCTTTTTACAGCGGGAAAACGACACCCTGCCCAGCACGTCCAGCACGAAATCGTAGATTGCGCCGCCCTGTGTAAAATCCTCCCGGCGGTAATCGATGGCCTTATCCGCGCCCAGGGCTTTTACGTATTCCTGCCCGGCCGGGCCGCACACGGCGGCGACTTCCGCTCCGAAGTATTTGGCCACCTGCACCGCCGCCGCGCCGATGCTCCCGGACGCTCCGTTGACCAGCACTTTCTGCCCCTTATGGATGCCTGCTTCCCGAAGTAAATACAGCGCCATGATGTTCCCGTAGACACTGGCCGCCGCTTCTTCGTGGGACATATTGGCCGGCTTCGGGGCCAGCACGCCGCTTTCCGGCATGCATAGGTACTCGGCATAAGCGCCCATGGCCTGCCCGAGGTAGCCGAAGACGGGGTCGCCCGGCCTGAAGTGCTGAACGTCTTTGCCGACGGATTCGACGACTCCGGAAAACTCGCTGCCCAGCCGGGTGACGTTGGGTTTGCTGAAACCGAAATACAGCTTCCCAAAAAACCAGAAGAGCCCCGGCATATTGAATTTCTGCGGGGTGACGGCCTTGAAGTTGCGGGCCAGGAGGTCACCGTAGTTGACGGTCGTGGCATGCACCCGGATGAGCACTTCCTTGTCCTTCGGGACGGGCTTGTCCACTTCTTTGAGCTGAAGGACTTCCGGCGGGCCGTATTGGGAGAGTTCGATGGCTTTCATGGTGTTGTTTTGAGGGGCAAGATACAAAATCTCATCAGCCTTCTCCGGTATGCAGCTCGGGGGAGCGCTACAGTAAGGCTGAATTGACTGTACTACCTACCACTAAAGCCCTGATCTTGTCAATGTCCATCGAAGGCGCTCCCATTACCTCAACCATACAAACCGCGTCTCCAGCGCCCCGATCCTCAGCACTTCATCCAGCTTCTGCACCTCCTCCCCGAACAAATTCACCTCCGAGGCGGTGGTGAAGATATTTCCCTTCAGCAACCCTTCCACCTCCAACACCGCTTCCGTGCCTTCCGCCTCCCGGAATTGCAACAATACGCCATTGCCATCCTTCGCCGGGCGGGCGGCTACGAGCAGCACATTGGGCGCCGATACTTCCATCCAACTGCGGGCCGTAGTGGCCGCTTCCTTTTTCCCCGCTGGCAATACGCGGGTAAGCAGCGGAACGCGCGACCCCCAGCCGAAGGCGGTGGCCAGGGCATTGGAATTGCCATCGGAAGAAGTCAGGTAGTAGCTCCATTTCAGCTCCCCTTCCTGGCTGGCCCTGAAGTTGGTGGTCCAGTAGTTGTTCAGCACCCAGGAGTAGAGGTGGGTGGTTTCGGGCCGGCGCAGGTAGTAGAACCGGCCGGTGTTGATGGCACCGAACTGCACCAGGGGTACGTCGTTGCTGCCAAAGAGAATCTGAGCCCTGTCATTCCTGACAAAGGCGAAGTTCTGAATGGTGTTCCAGTCGGAGGCGGTGCCCTCCAGTTGGTTCTCGCCCGGATAGACGATGCCGCCCTGGGCTTCGAAGCCGAGCCTGCCGCCTTCCAGTCCAAAGGGGAAGGCCACGTACACGGCCTCGGGAGAGGTGACGGCCAGCTTGTGCATGCCGTAGTGCAGCTCTATCCGCTTCTCCTTATTGTACAGCCGTACTTCCAGCTTCAGCCCGCGCGGGTCGGCGCCGGGGATGCTGCCTTCCAGGAAAAGGCTGCGCCAGATGGGCCCTTCCCCGGTGCCGGCGATCTCCAGCCCGCGCAGGTAGTGCCGTTGGCCCTCCAGGGGCACGTAGACGGTGTCCATCTTGTTGTGGGTGAAACGCTCCATCTGATGGCGGTTGTCCAATTCCTCGTAGATGAACTGGCCCATCAGCACGGTATCGCCGGTAGAAAGCAACTCCCGTTTTAGCTCCTTGTCGTACAGGCTGGCGATGCCGCCTCTTTCCGGATCGATCTCCAGGCGGTAGAACCCATTTTCGAACACTTGCGTACCGGGGATGGCGCCGGGCGCCATCCTGTCCTTAGGGCTCACCTCTATGCGGTAGGACTTATAGCCCAGGGCGGGTACGCCTTCCACCCAGATGCCCCAGTAGGTGCCGTCGCTGCGGCTGCTGAGCATCTGGGCGGGGGCCTCGTTGCCCTGACCGTCCACGATCCTGAATTCCTTGTTGTCGGGCAGGATCTCGTGGTCGATAAAGGCTGCCACCAGGCCGGAGCGCTCCCAGTTCAGGGTATTGAACACGGCGATGGACGGCACCTCCTGGCGTTCGACAAAGGGCTGCAGGAAGCCCATGGCCCGCTCCCGGAAGAGGCGCGATTGCTTGACGGCATCCCAGGCATATGCGGCTTTTTGATTCCACTGCACAACGGTATTCTCCGCCAGCGGGTCGCTGATGCTTTCAGCGGCCCCAAGAGTGTGTTCGTCGTAGAACAGGAGGGCGTCCTGTATGCGGGTGATCTCGGGATTGAGTTCGGCGGGCAGTTCGGCGCCCAGCGCCATGGCCATAGCCACCAGGCCGGTATTGGCGGTCATCTCAGCCTGGGTGGCGCGGGCTGCTTTGGTTTCCAGCATGGCGGAGCCGAAGCCGTCCGTCCACCAGTCGGGCCAGGCGACCCGGCGGACGGGCAGCTCGCCGGCGTGGTTTTTTTCGACGTACTGCATGAACTCGCTGGCAGTGGCCAGCCGCAGGCGGGGCCATTCGTATTTTTCGTTCCACGCCTTCACCAGCTCGCAGGCGGTGGTGGAAGGCGGCGAGTTGTCGGTGATGTACCCGGAAAACTGGAAGGCCGTCCGGGAGAACGGATAGCCTTTGTCTTCCAGGCTCTGCAGGTATTTGGAGAGGTTTTCCCGGAAGGCGGGCATATCTTCTGAGATCAGCCCCAGGGTGTTGCCGTGCATGTAGTGCTCGCTGCGGTAGGCCAGCATCCGCTTGCCGGAGGGCGACTCCCACCAGAAGGCCGTCGGCTTGCCGAAGGGGATGCGGGCGCGGTGGCCGTGCTGGCCCATCAGCAGATACTTCACGCCCGTGCCGTGGAAGAATTCCGCCAGGCACCAGCCGATGCCGTTGACGTCGTTCTGCATGGCGGCAGTGACAGGGATGCCCCTATCCCGGAACTCTCGTACCGTCCGGGCCTGAGCGGCCAGGCCTGCCTCGTCGACCACCTCGGAGAAGTTGAAAAACATGCCGGTCACCTCGATCCGCCCTTCGGCGATGCGCTTCAGCAATCTGTCGATCTGTTCCTGCGGGCGGCTTTTGAGGTACTCGCGCACGGCCCAGGAGGACTCGCAGGTCCACCGGAACTGGGCGTCATCGGGATAGCCATCGGTCTGATCGCAGTAGTCGAGGGCATAGTCGAGGTAGCGCAGGTGTTCGGGGAGGATCTCGGTTTGCGGGCGGGTGTAGCCAATGTCGGTGTGGGTGTGCTGCACGAGGTAGACGGCCCATTCCTTTACGGGTTCCAGCGTGAAAGGGGCTTCGATCACCGGCCGCCCTTCGATCTTTACGCTGGCGGTGTACTTCGTAGGCCGCTCCACGGCAGGAAGTTTAATTTCCAGGCTGTTGTACCCGGGCTGGAGGGTGGTGTTCACCCTGGCCTCGCCCGCCTGCACTTCGCAGGCCGACTCTTCTCCCAGGTGGGTGATATTTACCCGGGCGAGGTAATACGGCTGGCCGTCCTCTTTCAGGGTTACTTTCTCCTGTTCGGCCACTACCTTCTCGGAGATTCCGGCCTTGAAGGTCATGTACCAGATGTCGCTGCCGGCGTCCTCCCCGTCCACTTTCAGGCGCACCGGGTGGCCGGGGGCCAGGACGGCGGCGGGCAGCCTCAGCACGGCAAAGCCCATCTGGTCCCGGTATTTGTCGACCAGCGTGCCGAAGAAGGAGAGGCGGGTGCCTTCTTGTCCGTCCACGCTCCACTCCATGTCGTCGTTGCTCCGGGGGTTGGTGAAGGCGAGGGCCTTGGCGCCGTTCACGTACAAATCAAAATGGTACCGCTTCACGTCGGTGTCCATGCCGTAGGCCCAGATGAAGTAGGCGTATTCTTCTTTGAAGTTTTCGGGTACGGCTTCCGTTTCCCACTCGATGGGCCGGAAATTCTCGTTGGCCCGCACGATCAGGGCGCCGCTCACGCCGGGCAGAGGGGAGTGGTAGCTGAAGGGGAAGCCGCGGAGGGCTTGCCGGTAGCCCTGGAAGTAGTTTTGCGAAGGGAGCTGGGCGTGGCTGAGGGGCAGCAGGCATAGGTACAGGAGGAGGAACGCGGCGAGGTTTTTCATTTGTTCCCAGAGATTATTTCGATTAAGAGATACTATGTATTATTCGAATTCTTCCTGCATGCCGTTCACTTCCCCACCACCACCACCCGGCCTATCCGCCCCCCATCATGGACAACCGACAAATGGTAGGCCCCATTCGCCAGCTGCCCCACCGGCAACAGTACCTCCTTTTCCCCTGCCGGCAACCATTCCCGGGCCGACCACACCACCTGCCCCTGCTGGTTGGCGAGTTGGAGCCGCACTTCCTGCGCTTGTCCTGCCCTGAAGCGAAGGCGCGCTGCGCGCCTGGCCGGGTTGGGGTATATGTGCAAAGACAAGGCTTGTCCTGGCGCAGGGTTTTCTGTCGCATCCAGGGCATCCAGCACCCGGAAGCGGAAATAGCCCTCCGGCGCCACCATCGGCCGCACCTGTTCCTTGCCGGAGTGGGCGGCGGCGTGGATGTAGTACTGCACTTCGGTATGTGCGGGCTGGGGAGGAATGGCCGCCGCCCAGCGGGAGGCTGCTTCGTCTTCAAGGGCCATGGGCACGGCCGTGTAGGGGCCGCCCGGCCCGGCCCGGTAGAACAGGGTAGCCCCGGCGATGCCGCTGCGGTGCTGGATGATGGCTTCCACACGATAAGGCTCTTCGGTGTTTTCGGTATCCCGCAGGCGGGCGTGGGCGATGCGCAGCGGCACGGGCGCGCCCACCAGCTTGGTGATGCAGTGGATGGCGCCGTACTCGTCGACGATGTTGTCGCAGTCGATGCCGGCGATGTTGTAGCCGGGCAGCTGTTCGCGGTAGATGCGCAGGGCGGTGGTGTCGTACCGCTCTTCGTAAATGGGCACCAGGATAGTTTTGTTGATGAAAATGCTGTTGGTATAGGTCCGGTAGAAGCCGCCTTCGTCGGGATACCGCCCCCAGGCATCGGGCGGCATGGGGATGCGGATGATGCGGTAGGGGTTGCCAAAAGCGGTGGGCAGCTGCCGGAGAAAGGCCACATTTTCCTCGATCCGGGGGCCGTCGGCCACCCCTTCCGGATACTGGCCTACGAGGATGGTCTCTTCATCCAGAAAGCGCATGTGCATGTCGAGGTGGTGGATCGAATCGTAGGGCAGCACGGGCATGGTGAAGTAGCGGCCGGGCGTGACGCCCAGGTAGGCCCGGGCGATGGCCTCGATCTCCGCCATCGTCTTGCCGGGGTTGGTCTCCAGCACCAGCTCGGAGGAGAACAGCGAACCCATGCCGTCCTGAAGGTTGTTGCCGCCGGCATGCACCCAGTCGCAGGGCGGCTCGGTGGCCGAGTAGAGCGGCAGGCCGAAGTGGGCGGCGATCGGCCGGGGAAGCGTGTCGTCCCGCCGGCGGGTAGTATCGTCGTAAATCCAGTCGACGAGCATCAGGCTGTCCACGTCGTTTCGGTAAACCGTCCAGGGGCCGTAGTCCCGGATCCAGAAGTTGTCGAAGTCGGCGTGGATGAATTCCACGTTGTCCAGGGGTATGCCTTCGAAGAGCAGGCGCTGGGCGACCTCTTCCTCGTTGAACGCAATGATCAGTACGGTACATTCATTATGGCTGTGGCGGACGATCTCCGTCAGGAGGCTGGCAAAATCCCGCCTCCAGGTAATGACTACCGCCTGGATTTCTTCCCATTCGGCCATAGTGCGCACCGGCGGCGGCGGCGCTGTGGGGCAGTTGGAGTTAAGAAGAGGCTGCCGGGCGGCGATGACAGCATTTATACTATCTTTATTTCCGGAGCGGCAGCCATTTTCCGGCAGCAGCGGCTGGCCGGCGGCGGGCGAAAGCGCCCAGAACAAAAACAAGGCGTTAAAGAAATACTTCATAGCTTTTTACAGGTACAGGTTAGGCCACCCAACATCTTATGGATCGTGTAAATGTGCACAAGTTAAGGGCTCAAAGTCATTTGCGCTGTACCCAAACAGGCCCAAAATGTGCAGCAGTTTGGCCACAGGTTTTACCCGAAAGTAATAAATTCGAAGCTGGATAGGAAAAAAAACATGTTCCAGTGTTATGAGGAAGTTGTTGTTGGACAGGGAAAAGGCGTCCGCCCGAATTGCCGCTCATCATTTACACGTTTACACACAAGCACATTTACACAAGACAACCATGGAATTCATTGAAAGCGGGCTGCACTTCCGGTTTGACGGGGAGTGGGCCATCAAGAAATACGATGCGCATCGTTTCTACCAGGGGCTGAGCGGCAGCGGCCTGAAGGGGGTGGATTTCCTGGGCATCCGCGGCGAGGAGCTGTTCCTCTTCGAGATCAAGAATTTTCGCCGCCGCCGGGAATGGCAGGCGGAAAACCCGCTGGAGGCGATCCTGGCCCGGCCGGAGGAATTCGTCGAAACCGTCGCTTGCAAGGTAGAAGACACGCTGCTGGCCGTCGACGCCATCTGGCAGTACTACAACCGCAAATGGTTGTTCCGCCGCCTGCTGCCCGCTTTCCGCCTGCTGCCCGTCACCGGGAATGACTGGCGCTTCTGGGCGCGCGCCTACCGCCTGATGCAAAACCCGGAGCAGGTCTGCGTGATACTTTGGATAGAAACCGAACGGCCCCGGCCGGACCTGGTCAATGAGATAGAAACCAAGCTCCGGAAGCGGCTGAAAGGCAGGGCCGCTTCCGTCCGCCTCGCCTTCCGCCCGGACCATGCCTTCATCGAAGGGCTGCAGGTGGCTTCGGGAGCGTAGTCTCCCTCTCACCCCCTCCCCCCCCTCACCACCACCTTCCCCACCGTCTTCCCTGACTGGAACAGCCGGACAGCATCCCTGAGCTGCTCCAGCGGAAAAGTATGGCCGACGTGAGGCCTGCCGAGGTCCATCCCCTGGAGCTCGCCCAGCAGTTCGTGCATCAGATCCACTTTATGGTAGAGCCAGATCAGGTTGAAACCCAGCACCCCCTTATTGGATTCAATCATCTTCTGAGGGTCGATCCGGGGGCGGGTGAGGTAATACCAGGCCAGCTTCAGGTAGTTGGGCCGGTTGCCGACGGAAGCGTAACGGGCAGAGCCATAGACGACCATCCGACCCTGGGGGGCAAGCATTTCATAACCTACCTTCAGGACCGGCCCGCCGATGCATTCCATGATGAGGTGCAATTCCCTTCCGGACAGGGCTTCCTTCAGCTCTTTTTCAAAGGCGCGGCTGCGGACGATACCCCTGTCGTATCCCTCCTCCCGCAGGAAATCCAGCTTCCCGGCGCTGCCCACCGTCCCGACCGTGAAGGCGCCGTAGTGTTTGGCAATGCGGTTGGCCCAGATGCCCACGCCGCCCGCAGCGCTGTGGATGAGCACGGTTTGTTCCCGCTGGATATTGCCCAGTTCCTTCAGCGCATAGTAAGCGGTGAGCGCCTGGACCAGGTAGGCTGCGCCTTCTTCAAAGCTCCAGCCTTCAGGCAGGGGCAGCACGTAACGGGCGTCGATATTCAGGTGCGTAGCGTATGCCCCGAAACGGATGACGCCCATCACCTCGTCTCCTTCCCGAATGCCGTCGACGCCCTCGCCTACCCTGGCTACCACGCCGGCATATTCCAGGCCGGGCACGAATTCTCCTTCAGGAGTGGCGCTGTACAGGCCCCAGATGGCGAAGATGTCGGCGAAATTGAGGCCGATGGCCTTCACTTCCACGGTGACTTCTCCCGGTGCCGGATCAGGCAGTTGCTCTTCGACGAGCTTCAGATAAGACAAGCTTCCGGAGTGCTGGCGGTAAGCGCGGCGTTGCATAGGCGTTCCAGGAATGTGAGTACCTGTTGAATAGAGTGGGTTGCCCTGCCGCTTCCACATTCGGCGAGGCGCACCCGGGTCAGCGTAATGTGTTCATACTCGCGCAGGTAGCTAAAGCTGTCGTTCATGGAAAGGCCCCGTTCCCGCACCCAATCCAGGGCTTCCGCCAGCCGGCCCTGTTTTGCCAACAGCCTCGCTTTTTGCGCAGCCATGGGCCGCCAGTTCGGAATGGGGCTTCGGAAATACCCCCGTTCCCGGTGGAGGTCGCCCAGCCCCAGATACAGGTCGGCCGTTCCCCTCAGCGCCGGTTCGCCGTGTCGCTCTGCCAACTTCAGGGATTGTTTGTAGGCCTTTGCAGCATCGCGAAAACGGCCCTGAACCAGGCGAATGTCGGCCATGCCGTAGGTGCCGCTGATATTGTATTTTTCCATGGCGGAATTGAAGATACGCCGGTGCTTGCTTCGGGCCTGAAGGGCTTTCTGCTCATTTTGCTGCATCAGGGCGGTATACCCCTGGATGTCGGTGAACATTATGGCGGCTAACTGACGGGTACGTGACATGGAGGCAAGGTATGAAAAATCTGATCAAAGTCGGGGGGTATGGGGTGCATTCGTGTATTCGTGCATTCGTGAGGGGCACAACATGCTTTTGTGCTTTCGTGCTTTTGTGCATTCGTGAGGGCAATCCTGTTTATCTTGTTAATCCTGTCTACAGAAACGCGCCACTTAAAAGTGGCACGTCCGGTTCCTTCCTGTCAATCTGGCAACTGCCCCCGCAGCTGTCCGCGGATGGCCAGCGCCTGCCGGTTCTCCGGGTTGATCTTCAGCACCCTTTCGATTAGTTGTTTAGCCGTATCGGCATCTTTCCGCAGCAGGCGCACTGCCGCTTTGTTGAGCAGGGCTTGTTCGTAATCGGGATCGAGGGCGATGGCCTGGTTGTAATAGCCTTCGGCTTTTTCAAACTGCCCCTGCAGCACGCAGGCGTAGCCCAGGTTGGAAAGGGCCACCGGCCGTTTGGGATTCTCCCGCAGCACCCACTCCAGCGTTTCCACGGCCGGCGGCAGCTGCTGAAGTTGAATATAGGCGGTGCCCAGTTTCTCCTGAAAATCCAGGTTGTAAGGCATCAGCCCGGCAGCGCGCCGGTAGAAGGCCAGGGCACGGGGATAGTCGCCCAGTTTGTAGAAGGCCTCTCCGCTGCGGTAGGCCGTCCAGCCGTCGGCGAGGGCAGACGGCTGCCGGCCGGCCGCCAGTCCGGCTATGGCATCGTATGCCTCCCGGGCAAAATGGTAATGGATGAGGGTATTGAATTTTTCCTCCGGAGGCAGGCCGGGCTGCTCCAGGTAGGACCAGGCGGAATCCAGCATGGCGGGGGAGGAGACGTATTTATCGTACAGGGCGATGTAACCCTTCGCCATTTCCAGGGGCGTGGCCTTTTCTTTGGTCAGGATCTGCAGGCCCAGGAATTGAGGCTCGCCGGCGGGCACCTCTTCGCGTTCCCGGCCTTTGATATTGTTCCGGCTGATGTAGTGGTCGGTGATGTTGACGTGGGGGATGTCGATGCTGCCGGAGCGGGGCATGTGGCAGCCGGAGCAGTCGTCCGCTTCGGCCCGGCGCCCGGACATGGGGGCGGCGCAGGCTGCTTCCCGATCCGGGCCGTGGCAGCTCAGGCAGGCGTTGTTGTATTGGCCTTTTTCGGTGACCTCTATGCTTTCGTGCGGGTTGTGGCAGGTAATGCAGGTCATTTCCGATTGCCGGTAGCAGGGGCTGAGGCGCAGGCGGTCGGCCTGGGAGGCCATGATGAAACGCTCGTGGGAGTTGGTATAGCGGGGCAGGAATACGTTGAACACCTCCTGCAGGCGCATGCCGGGCTTGAAGTCGAAAAAGTCCCTGCCTTCGTTCAGTACGGCGATGCCCTGGAGGTGGCAGCGCTGGCAGAGGTCCATCTGCAGGTCGCGCGGCAGGTCGCCGGGCGTGACGATGGTATAATCGATGAACTTCGACGTGTCGACGATGTGGCCCGCCAGTTTCTCCCGGGCGTGTATTTCTCCGGGCCCGTGGCAGCGTTCGCATTCGATGCCTGTCGGCATGCGGGTGTATTTATTGAGGGAACCCTCCACGAATTCCGGCAGGTGGTTGTGGCAGGTAATGCACTCGGTAGTCAGGAAACGGTCAAAGCGAATGTTGTCGCCCCGGAAGCCGGGCGCCATGTCCCAACGGCCTTCCTGGGTGTAGTAGGTGATGGGTGCCTGGTAGATATAGCCGTTGAAATCCACAATATGGGAATTGGTGTGCTGCCCGGAGCCGACGATGTAGTCGATGCGCTCCAGCCGCCGGTGAACCGTATCGGCGCCATTCAGGCGGAACTCCAGCACGTACATGGCGCTGTCGCGGAAGAAAGGCTTGTAGTACAGGTTGGAAGCCGTGTCGTACACCAGGGCGTGGTCGCCGAAGTCAGCGTCTGTTTTCTCCCAGGTCGCCCGGCCGAAGGACCGGCCCATGCCGGTATGGATGAAGGTGGCGTGCACGTTGGGGTGGCAGGACTTGCAGGTGTTCATGCCGACATACTGCACCCCTTCGGCCAGGTTGAGGTACTGGCCTTCCGGGGTTTTGGGCAACTCCCGGCTACAGAAGAGGAGCAGCAGGGCGGTGGTGAGGAGGAAGAGGTATATGAGGTATCGCATGGATGTATTCAGGGATTGTTATATTGTTATGCAAATCCAGGGCTGACAAGCCATGAGGTAAAATTAACCTGGCAATATGGAGATGCCAAACGGGCGGGTTGCTAATTTAGAAGAAAGTAATGGACAATGGGGAGAAACCTTGCACGGGGGTGGTATGTTTCGTAATTTGAGCGGTTGGCGGGAGTTTTTTTAAAACCGACAAAGCCATTCTATGTATATAGATTCCATAAATATTAAACAATTTCGGACTTTTCGAGAGTCAGAAAACTCCTTCATTCATAAGGATCAGGATTTCGAGAAGTTGGGGATACCCAAACCGAAACTGCCCAATATCAACCTCGTTTTGGGCATCAATGGCCTGGGGAAAACGACCTTGCTCAAGGCCGTAGCGTTAGCAGCATTAGGCCCGGCAGTACAGGATTCCGGTATTTTTCCGTATCGGCTAATTCGCCGGGAACCAGTTGGTTCTGGACGCCAAACAGTTGACGAAGCCACAATTTGCGCCCGTTTCAAGCCTCATGAACAGGATCGCGTCAAAAACTTTTCGGTGGTGGAATCTCAGGTCAAAGTTAAACGAAAAGGCGACCTGGAAACTTTGCGTTGGGACCATACACAAGAGAAGCTTTGGCATCCTATTTTCAGCTCCACTTCGGACGCATTTTTTTTCGTCGGATATGGTGCCAATCGCCGGGTGGAAAAGCGGGAAAGAGAAGATTTGGGTAGCCGAAAAGCCTCCGCATTTGCCCGGGCCCAGCGCATTCACAGTTTATTTGAAGAAGCCTATTCGCTGATTCCATTAAACGCCTGGCTTCCCCATTATGAAAACAGTAACCCCAGCCGGTACAAACAAGTTGTAAACCTGATCAACCAGCTCTTGGGAAAAGGGCACTACGAATTTAAAGGGGAAATGGAAAATAGAGAATATCTTTTTGAACAACAAGGCTTAAAAGTTCCTTTCCCGGCCCTTTCCGATGGCTACCGCGCTTTCTTGGGGTGGGTAAGCGACTTGCTTTACCATGTTTGCGAAACTTGCCCGAGCGGCAAGAAATTAGTCAACAACAAAGGGATAGTGATGGTTGATGAAATTGACCTGCACCTGCACCCAAACTGGCAAATGAATGTTTTGCCTGTTATTTCCAAGGCGCTGCCAAATATACAGTTTATCGTGACGACCCACAGCCCTCTCATCGTTGGGTCTTTGGAATGGATGAATATCATTGTAATGACAAAGAGCCAGCATCAGGCCAGTACAGCAAAACACCTGAAGCTCGCCGTTCATGGGCTGGACGCTGACCAGGTGCTGCTTACTGATTATTTTGGGCTCAAAACCACGCGAGCTTCTAAAAAGGCTCGACAAATCAAGGATTTGAGCCTTAAAGCCCGGGAAGGCGACTCCGAAGCAGCCAAACAATTACTGGAAAAAATGATGCAAGGCGAGGAAGAATTCCAATGATCAGATATCACATAGCATACCCTGATTTGGCAAATCTGATTGAGACTGAAAAGCCAGGATGGCTGCAACGGGCCGCCGAGCGCACCGAACGTTTCGGGCGAACAGGCCGCTACGATGAAAGCAGTGCTATCTGGAGTGAGGTCAAAGCAGTTTATATGCGGCTACAGGGTGCAGGGAAGTGCGCCTTTTGCGAAAGGAAACTGGAATCGGAAACTTTTGGCAAAGGGGAACAAGACGTTGAACATTTCCGGCCCAAAGGAAAGGTTAAGCAATGGCCAATCCCGCCAGCTCTTAACCAAGCAGGTATCCAGGCCACAAAAGTTCCTTCCGATAACAAAGGGTATTTTCTTCTCGCTTATCACCCCTTCAATTATGCTGCCTCATGCAAGCCATGCAATTCTTCGCTGAAGGGAAACTACTTTCCTATAAAAGGACGTTACGACTTGACTGGAAAAGATCCCATAGACATGGCTGTTGAGGAACCTTTTCTGATCTACCCAATTGGTGATTTTGATGCAGCCCCAGAGGATTTGATACGTTTTCACGGCGTTTCTCCACAGCCAGTTGCAAGAGCAGGTTTTCAAAGACAACGGGCATTAGTGGTCATCGACTTTTTCAAACTGGATGATGCCATCCAACGAAAAAACCTGATCCGCGAACGGGCTCTGGTAATTGTCGCTCTTTTTCCCCAACTACAAAAAATTGCCAATGGTGCCTCCGGGCAGGAACTTAACGATGCCCAAGCAATTGTTGATGGGTTCACTTCAGAGAAGGCACCACATACTAACTGTGCCCGTAGTTTTGTACGCCTTTTCCAAAGTGACCATGCTGAGGCTTCCCGAATTTTCAATTTGGTTGTGGCATTTATCTCATCCAGTTCGTAAAGATGAAGAACATAGTATGTTCGACCAACCAGAAACCTTGCACGGAGACAGCATGTTTCGTAATTTGAGCAATTAAACCTTCAACAATGAAAACCTCCATCGCGGAAAAAATACTGGCGCGGCCGGACGCCCGGCTGATCGTCGACGAAGTCAGCCAGGTACTGGAGGCGGAGCGGCGCCTGCGCCGGCAATTCTACGAAACCGTCCGCGAAGACCAGAAGGCAGAATTTATAAACGGCGAGATAATCGTCCATTCCCCCGTGAAAAAAAGGCATGATACCGCCAGTGGCAACCTGTTCATCCTGCTGAAAACCTTTGCAGCCAAACATCAACTGGGCCACGTCGGCCATGAGAAGCTGATGATCAGCCTCACCCGAAATGATTACGAACCGGACATTTGTTTTTTCAACAAAGAAAAAGCCACCGCTTTCGATGAAGACCAAACCATCTTCCCTACCCCGGATTTGATAATAGAGGTGCTCTCTCCCGGCACCCGAGACCGGGATTACGGCGTCAAACTGAAAGACTACGAAGCCCACGGCACCACAGAGTATTGGATCATCGACCCGAAAGCGCGCATCCTGGAACAAAGAGTGCTGGATGGAGAGCAATATCGCTTGAAAACTACTATCGGAGTAGACGACACGTTGGAAAGCACAGTTATTCCGGGCTTTTCTATCCCCCTCCGCGCTGTTTTTGAGGAAGAGGCTCATTTGCGGGCATTGGCGGATATTCTGCAATGAAGCTTTCCGAAGTGATGGTTATAAAAATAACGATTATAAAAGTAATCATTACTGTTGTAACGGTTTTTTCAAACCTCCATCATTCCATCCCCGTCCTCTCCCGACAGGTGTCGGGATCGGCCGGGTAAAATTCCACCATTCCAACAATCCCCCCAAAAAACGCCCTTTCCTTTCCCTCCAAAAAATTATAAACCCTAACTTGCGTTTCTTTTGGGAAAAGCGGCGGGGATGCTGCTGGCTTTTTGCTGGTTGTCGGTTGTTGGTTGTTGGTTCGGCGGTCACAACGCCCCGGGGACACCCCAACAGACAACAGACAACAGACAACAGACAGCCCCCCCCGCCCAACGCAAAGCACTATCATGAAGCACATTTACACGACCGCCCTCCTGCTGACCCTCTCCTGCCTCGCCCTCCGGGCTCAGGAAAGCCCCCGCGCCGGCATCACCGGCCTGGTGACCGACGCAGTGAGCGGCCTGCCCGTCGACCTGGTGACGGTGTATATCGAAGGCACCAGCCGGGCGGTGGAGACCAGCGCCAACGGCCGCTACAGCATCACCGTGCCGGCGGAGGAAGATTTCACCCTCGTCTTCTCCCGCATCGGCTACCAGAAGGCCCGCGCCCAGGTGGCCTCCATGCCGGCGCGCAGCACCCGGCAGGTGGACGTGGCCCTGGCGCCCGCCAACTCCGAGATCGAAGTCATCGTCCGGGAGAGCAAAATCCAGGACGCCGGCATCATCCGGGAGGACGTGCAACAACTGAAACTGCTGCCTACCACCACCGGCAACCTGGAGAGCCTGCTGCCCCACATCGCGCTGGGCACCAGCAGCGGCACAGGAGGGGAGCTGAGCTCCCAGTACAACGTGCGGGGCGGGAACTACGACGAGAACCTGGTGTACGTCAACGACTTCGAAATCTACCGCCCGCAACTCATCCGCGCCGGGCAGCAGGAGGGGCTCACCTTTCCCAATGTGGACCTCATCCGCGACCTGTCCTTCTCCTCCGGCGGGTTCGAGGCCAAGTACGGCGACAAGATGTCGTCGGTGCTGGACATCCGCTACAAGCGCCCCGACAGCCTGCGTGCCTCCCTGGGCATGAGCTTCCTCGGCGGCTCCGCCCACGTAGAAGGCAGCTTCAACGCCGACAAGAGCGGCTACCGCAAGCTGCGCTACCTGGCCGGCGCCCGATATAAAACGACCCGCTATCTGCTCGGCACCCTTGACGTGCAGGGCGAATATGTGCCCAATTTCGCCGACATCCAGGCCTACGTCACCTACGACATCAGCCGCGACTGGCAGCTCGGCCTCATGGGCAACTACAACAGCAGCGTCTACCGCTTCCGCCCTACCCAGCGCAGCACCGCCCTCGGGCTGATCAACTTCGCCCTGGAGCTGTTCAGCGTCTTCGAAGGCCAGGAGGTCGACGATTTTACCACCGCCATGGGCGGCCTGTCGCTGACCTACCTGCCCGACCGGGACCACAACCCCCTCTTCCTGAAGTTCCTGGCCTCTACCTTCCGCAGCGACGAGAACGAGCGCATCGACATCATCGGCGACTACAGCCTGCGGCAGATCGAGACCGGCCTGGGCAGCGAGAACTTCGGCGAGGTGCTGGCCGAGCTGGGCACCGGCACCCAGCACCAGTCGGTGCGCAACTTCCTGGACCTGCAGGTCACCAACTTCCAGCACAAGGGAGGCATCGAGTTCCAGATCAACCACGAGGACGACGAGGTGACCAGCAGCCACTTCCTCCACTGGAGCGCCAAAATGCAGAACGAGCGCATCGACGACCTGCTCAACGAGTGGGAACGCCTCGACTCCGCAGGCTACTCCCTGCCCTACGACACTACAGAGGTGCTGCTCTTCAACGTCCTGAAAACCCGCAACAACCTCAACTCCAACCGCTTTTCCGCCTATATCCAGGACACCTACACCTTCCGGCGGGAGAGCAGGGGCGAGTTCCGCGTCTCCGCCGGCCTGCGCGCCTCCTACTGGGACCTGAACGAGGAACTGCTGATCTCTCCCCGCGCCCAGCTGCTCTACAAGCCGCTGGCCGGCAAGACCGACATCTCCTACCGCCTGGCAGGCGGCTTTTACTTCCAGCCGCCCTTCTACCGGGAACTGCGCCGCCCCGACGGGTCCGTCAACGAAGGCCTGCTGGCCCAGAAATCGGCCCACATCGTCGGCGGCCTTACCCTCGATTTTTACCTTGGAAAGAAAAATCCCAAGAAGTTCCGCTTCATCACCGAAGCTTATTATAAAAAACTGTGGGACCTGGTCTCCTACGAGATCGAGAACGTGCGCATCCGTTACTCCGGCGAGAACGACGCCACCGGCTACGTGACCGGCATCGACTTCCGCCTCAACGGCGAGTTCGTGCCCGGCGCCGAATCCTGGATCAACCTCTCCTTCCTGCGCGCCCGCGAGAAGCTGGACACCGTGCAGCACCTGGTGCGCGAGATCGGCCAGGAGTTCGGGCAGCCCGTCAATGACGTGCCCCGGCCCACCGACCAGCTGATGACCCTGTCCATGTTCTTCCAGGATTACCTGCCCAAAAGCGAGAGCTTCCGCATGCACCTCAACTTCACCGTGGGCACCGGCCTGCCCTTCGGCCTGCAGGGCAATAACCGGGTGTACCGCAATACCTACCGGTTCTCCCCTTACCACCGGGTCGACATCGGCTTCTCCCTCCAGCTGTACGACCCGGCCAAACGGGCGCAAAAGCCCAACCACTTCCTGCGCTTCACCCGCGGAACCTGGCTCAGCCTGGAGGTCTTCAACCTCATGCAGGTGCAGAACCAGGCGGGCAACACCTGGATCAAGACGATTTTTAACCAGCAGTATGCGATACCGAATTACCTGACGTCGAGAAGGATTAATCTGAGATTGAGGATGGAGTTTTAGGGAGGGGGAAATGTGTGGAAATGTATGGCGCTGGCAAAGAAGGCAACATATTTAGTGCAAAAGGGTTGAAGGAAGCGGAAGAGAAATTGAAGATTGCAAATATGAGTAAGGAAGAATACAAGGGCTATCAACGATATTTGGATAACTTGAGGTATCAGGAAAGCATCGCTGAAACCTTGAAATTCGAGGCGGAGGAAGAAGTCAGGAAGAGCGAAAAAACTGAGATTGCGAAAAACCTGAAAGGGAATAATTTGCCAATAAAGATAATTGCCGAAGCAACCGGCTTATTCGAAGAAGAAATTGAATACCTGTAACCATGCCTGAACAAGAAAAACCCAAACGCCGCCTGCTCTCCCGCTGGGACCGCATCTGGCTCGTCATCGTAGCTATCATCATGCTGTATATTATTCTCAAACAGTTTGGGATAAATATGGTGTACCGGACGGAGCAGGAGGAGTTGATCCAGCATCCGCACCGGGATTAGCAGTACTCATGAAGTTCGGGATTCGCTGTTCGGTTGTTCGCGGGTGCCCTGCGAGGCATTGTCAATTTTTCGAAAAAGGGCACTTCAATGAACAGCCCGGCAGTACTACTCATATTTAAGGAGCCACGAACCATCAATATATAGTGGAAAAAGGCGTAATGCATATCCAGAACGGCAATTACGCCTACGTGAAAAACAGAGTCTGGGCCGATCATAAATGGAAAATAATTGCAGCAATCGCCCTGACACTTGCTCTCAACTTTCTGGCCTTGCGCCTTGCGCTGAAATTTCTGTGCAACCGGAATGCGAAGCGAAAAGCGGTGCCGAAAAAATTACAATAATAAACCATAATGTATATGAGAAACACCTTATCAAGCCTGGTACCCTTGTTTCGGGTGCCAACAACCGCGACGCCATAACCGTCGGGCTGACTGTGGACAATGGCCGGATCGTCAACAGGAACATCGAATACACCATGGACGGGCTGGTGATCGTCTACGCAACCGGCGGCATCGTGGTTTCGGACATCGAGAACAAAAACCTGAAGATCGGCGGCAAAACCATCAGCGTCATCGAAGATAAAACCGAGCTTCTGGATTGGGCGGCCAAAAACCAGGCGACCATTTTCCAGACCCAGTTGCTGGCCTACGAGAATACCCTGCGCATTTCAAGGGCGGGCAGGAAACACGAGCGGGAGCGCCGTTTCCTGGCCCTGGCTCAGTCGCCGGGCAGAGGGTTATATCACATCGTTTTTAACCTGCCGCAGAACAAATACCTCTTCGATGCCGCCCGGGATGTTTTTTACTTTTTGAAGGAAACCGAAAACATGGAGGTGGTTGCCCTGCTCAACCTGGACACCGGCGCCTACAACGTCATGGAGCTTTACAAGGACAATGAGCAAAGGGATTTCAGTATCAACGGGGAGACGGATATTAAAGTCTCGACCAATTTGATCGTTTATCATTATTCGAGGTAGTTTTGAGACTTGGCAAGTTTCAAAAACTTGCCAAGTCTAAAGAAATAATATTATGAATAGGTCCTTATAGTCGTTTTATTTAACCTTCTGCAACCGGTTTTTGCGCAAAAACTAGAGTAGAAAATCAGGACTTTCGGCATCGGGTTTTACGGCAATTACGGGATGGGGTACCCCATGAGCGTTTACAACAACGGAGGCGCCGGGCATATCGAGCCGGTGTACCCCCTGCTCAACAAAATCCCAAGCGGGTTTGAAGACCACCTGGGCAACGACATCAAAGGCAACCGCAACACCTATGCCCTCGGGGCCACTGCCCATTATAAACACTCCTTCGGTGCTTTCGAATTCGGCCTGTCGTACAGCTTTGCCCTTTCCGCCAACCTGATTACCACCGATTACCTGCGCTACCAGAACAACGCCCTCATCGGCCAGAGCCGGCTCAACTACAAAGGCGACTACATCGCCGTAGAGGCAAGTTACGTCATCCCGCTTTTCCGGTCCAAAAAGAAGGTTCTGCCCCGGCACCTCAGGCCGAAGAAGCCGCCCAAGCCACCCAAATCCTCCAGGCCCCGCCCGGGCCGGCCTTCCCCGAAACAGCCCGATTCGGACCCGCTGCTCCGGCAGGTCATCCCGTCGCTGAAGAGCTGCTTCAACACCAGCGATACCCGAAATCTGCGTTACGAGGAGAACCACTTCAAATTCAACCAGAACAGCGTCGAATTCGAGTTGTACCACAAAGACGGCCTCGACGACGGCGACATGGTCACCGTCTGCGTGGACGGCCAGATACAACTGAACAAGCTCCGGCTCACAGACCGGGGTACCCGTTTCACCGTCAACACGGCCGGCAAGCGGGAAGTCAATATCGTGATCTACACGGAAAGCGGGGGCAGCCAGGGCAATACGTCGCTGGGCTTCTAGCTTATCACTGGCGGGCAGGTCAACACTATGGAGAAAGACGCGAACGTGGGGTGGTATTATTGGTTTAAGATGGAAAGGGAGTGAGGAATCAATCTTTAGGCTCGTGAATAAGGATCAACTGAGCTGGAAACTCTTTGGAATAGGAAGATAGTTCAATTGTCTCGATCTGTTTTCCTTCTTCATAAATTACTGCTTTTGCCGTGTTGGTCCCATCCGTCAAAGAAATGAACTTGAAAGTCGTTGCCGATGAAGGAGTTACCTGGATGTCCCAGCTTTTCGGTTTTGCTTTTAATTCATAATTGTCAATAATTGGCTTGTCATTTTGCGTAACCTTTATTATATCTCCATCTTCTTGTCCAGGATCGCTCAATTCTATTCTCAAGTAGGTAGAATGGATAATAATTGTCTCCCGGGTAGGGTCTTTAGTTACCGGAAGGACTATCGACAGAGGGACGCGGTATTCGGTCAATTTTTCTAAGGAAATATCGTCGCGCAGGCTCTGGTTTTTTTTGTCATTTACTTTCAAAGTACAGCCAGTAGCCGGGCTGTTTTTCTTTATCCGGACCTTCAAAAGGTTGCTAGTCTGGTAATCTGCGTATTTATTTAAAGGCAGGGACAAGGCGCCGGATTTGATGCCTTCTTCGAAAACCAAATGGCTATTGACCATTAGCACAGCTTCGACTTCTTGCTGAAGGCAATTGGATTCCAATAGAATTAATGGTTCGGCGTTGGGCAGTTTCAATTCGGGCAAATCGACTATCGAGAAACCTGGATCATTCTTGGCGCTGTTCAACCTGACAGCTGCCGATTGTAGGTATGCAGATCAAGGCCAACAGGGTGAAAAAAATAATGGTTTTCATAGATTTTACCTTTTGTTAATAATGAAAATCACCTCGTAAACCGGCCTATTCGCAAGAAGTAAATCAGGTTATTGATTTTTTTTTCAGATACCTTATTTTTCCGGCGGCTGCCGGCTGGAAACCTGGCAGCGGGAATTGTGTCTACAATGCATTAACCCGTTATAAAAGTCAAAACTTGGAAACCCAAACCTTCCTCCTATCCACCCTCTTTCTGTTCTGCTGTAGCGGCACAGAACAGCCAAACGCCAGCGCGTGGCACGCCGCCCTCCCCGATTGCCCCTGCCAAAACCGAACAGTGCTGGGCGACGGGGTGGGCCGTTGATGCCGGAGATATTTCTACCTACCATGCCGGGGCGGCGGTTTGTTGCCGCTTTTGAGGTTCAGGCGAAACTCGCCGTCGCTCGTTGTTGACAGGTAGCTGTCTCCGCCGGGTATCCAAACCCTGGCACCGGGAATTGGGGGGAATTATAAAGCTCTGGTAACCTTGTTTGGAAAAGCGCAAGGTCAGCGACTGGTTTTCATCGCCGGGAAGAACGGCTTATTGGCAAAGAAAGTAGTTATTAGCTTGTATAGCTCTACTTAAACATGGGTATTTTCTATCATAGTATTTGATGATTTTTCATTGTGTCCAGAATTTGTAACTTGTAGGAAATAAATACAATCATTATGAAAGCGTTAACCTTTTTTCCTGTTTTGTTTCTTGCCATTCTATGTCATTCCGCTAATGATGCACGGGTTGATGAGCCCGGCAAGGTACCGAAGGCAGTCCGTTCGGATAACATCCTTAAGCCTGGGGGGTCTGAGGTCCTAACCTTTACTTCCAATCCGGAAAAGGGCTGGCAAACCCAAGCACTCTGGTTTGAAGAGGGGGGAAGCTATACCCTTACCTTTTCTAATGCCGGTCAGCCCCATTCCGACCATTGGATGGTTTGGGATTGTATTCGGTTAAAAGATGGCAATGCTACAGTATGGAGAATAGGAGATTGCGAAACGCCTCCAGATTACTCCAAAGTGGCTTTTGATGAGTTTTGTGATCCAGATAATGAAGAATGCCCTATAAAATTCAAGGTTGGAGAGTCCTCCAACCGGGAATTCCCGAAAGAGATCAATGACTACTCAATTACCACAATAACGGTATCTTTCGAGATAAATCCGAAGCATGCCCGCAAAAATCTCAGCCTCGAGTTGAGTACTCTATACTCCACCCACAATAATATCAGGGATTATAAGCTGCGAGTCGCCCTTAATTGATGAGTTCTATTAGTGGCCTGGCCTCCTCAACGGTTATCTATCGGGCTCGGGTGGCTCCTTCACTTTTTGATGCAGCGGCAAGAAAAAGCCATATCTTTAGAATAGGGAACCCTTGCTAGTTCTCCTTGCCCTTTTTTAAACTCGTACACCCAAACTTCATTTTGGTTGCTGGTATCCGACCAATAGTAGCCTACTGCTCCAGCGCCCTTTATTAATCCGTCCCAATCGCGGAAACCGCCCCAAGTTGCGTTAAAGCCACTTTCTCCCTCTTTAATTAAATATCTGTAACATGAAGCACTATCCGTTACCTTTAGGCAGCCAATACATCCTCCGCATTTGCCGGCGAGCGTTTGCCAGTCTCGATCCGAGGGCAACCGCCATCCTTCACCTAGGCTTTCGCAGGCGGAGTAGGCAGCTTGCCAGGTGTATAGCCTTCCATATAACGGAATATAATCAGAGTCTCCTTCGTCATGAAAGGATGCTCCGGGAATATCAAGGTCAAAGTTTTTGACCGTCCAGAAGTTGCCGTCGGGCATTTTACGGGAAGGCAACTCGTTGCTAGACTTGCCGGCCGGGCGGTCATGTCTTTCCGAAAAGGGCTGATTTTCGGCAATTTTGTTTTCTTCTTGTGAACGTGGGGATAGCAGAGCAGAGCGAGGCGGGGGCGTTTCGTTTTTGATCTCCTTGGGAGCAAACACAAACCTTCCTCCTTCATGACCGGGCAATTCTCCTATATAGGGAGCAGGCTGAATCAAATCCAGGTAAGCAAGCAACTCATGATACGTCAGGATGCCGTCTTTATATGATTTCGTATGCTCTTCTGCCAAGGCTTGCCATATTGCTCTTGAAAACGGCGACGGGTCGAATGTTTCTTCATTGAATCCAGAGGTAATCACCAATCGCGATTTAACGGGAGTGGCTTTCAGTTGCTTCAAGATATCCTTGCCATTGGAGAAGGACTTGGTTTTTGTCATCGAATCCAATGACTCCGGCACGGATTTCATGCCGAAATTGACAAAAGCTATGGCGGGGTCAATGGTTCCTGAATAACACGCATCAACAGCTAATAGAATATGGTTGCAGGGAGTGGCCGCTATACTGTTTCTGATTATCGGAAATCCAATGTAAGAATCGTAATAGGGGTCGTCTCGGATGCCATCCTGAGGAATGAAATATCCTGTAACAAATTCGTCCTTAAAAATACCATGGCCTGTAAATAGGATGAAGAGATGGCTGTTTTTATCAAAATGACGGGTGTGCAGGCTCAACAGGGCATCAAGGATGGTTTGTCTATTGGGGTCCTCATACACATCTGTTTTAAAGCCATATTGATCTCTCAGCACCTGTGCAATCGCTTCTGCTTCGCGGATTGGTCCTCTTAAGTCAGGTATTCCTGGATCCTTATAGTTTTGTACAGCAAAGATCAAAGCATAATTTGGATCATTGAGGGCAATAACGGAACTTTCTTCCGTAACTACAGTGCCATTCGGCCGCTCGGAGGCAGTTTGCGAAGCCCCTCTATCCCCACAGCCCAGCGTCAGCAGAGAAAACACCAAAAGAGACAGTATATTGACCTGTGATTTGAAAGAAGACATGAAAGCAGACATCTGTTTTTTGCATTTCAATTTATCGCCTTTCGCGGACAAACACAAACGGCAAGGGTGCCAGCTAATAATAACCAAGCTCGCCCTGAGCAAAATCGAAGGGCGAAGCCGAAGGTCAACCTGAGCGAAGCCGAAGGTCAACCATCCCCCAGCCGAAAATCCCCCTTCACCCTGATCTTGCTCCGCCGAACCACGTTCATCTCGTCGTAATCTTCAGTCGACGCTTCCTTGTTGCCGATCTGCGCATTGCTGTCGACTTCCAGCTCGGCATCTTCCAGCACGTTCTTTCTCCGGACTGCGGCTGACGGGGGCGGCGGGATGAGGGACTGCTCCAGGATGCTGCCTTTTTCTTCATGGACGTACAGACCCCAGGGAAAAACTTCCTTGTCTTCGCGGCGGCGGCCGGCCCCCCGGTGGATTTGAGGGTGATGGCCTCTTCTGGTTTGAACTATGGCGGCGGCTATTTTGAACGCTTCTCTGATATTGTGGCCGGAAGCCGCCGCTTTGTAAAAATCCCCGGCAAATTCAGCAGCGCCCGGATCGTCGATGGGCACGGACGTGGCGATGACGGCGGGAATGCCCAGCTCCAGCAACAGGCGCACCTGTTCGCGGGTGGAGCAGCCGTTCAGGAACACCAGTTTCAGCTGGCTTTGCTGCGCCAGCAGGTGGGCGATCCCATCCGCGTTGGCAGACTGGTCCCGCAGGATGAGGTGCTGGCTGCCGGCGTGGCCGCCATAGTGGAACAGGGCGACGCCGTTTTTATGTTCCATTAAAAAATGGGCGATATCGTCGATAGTGGCAAAATCCTCCCGGTGGACTTGTATCTGTTGTTGTTTGTTGAAAGGGGACAATACGCGGTGTAAGGCCTTGCTTTCCTTTTCGAGGTTGGGCAGCGGGCGGCTGGAGTTGTTGGCGAAGGTTAGGAAGAAGATGGGTGGTTGTGGCATGG